>NZ_CP114286.1:2614000-2940750 GCF_027111275.1 Flavobacterium luteolum
GGATTGAAATCTTCTGCTGCAGCCGCTCCTGCGCTTTCAAAAAGACCATAAGAGTTTTTAGCCAAACCAAGAACTTTTACGTCTGTGCTGATTTCTGTAATATTGAAAGCTTTGTTTGAGAAAGCATTTCTTTTTACTTGGAAAGGAGAAGTGCTAACTGGCAACCCAACTACATTTGAAGCGAAACCAGCATTTAAAGCTACCGCAACTAGTGGAGAAAGGTAAATACTGTCTGTTGTAGAAGAAAGCAATACTACTTTTGTTCCTTCTTTCTCAGCAGCTTGTTTGATAATATCAGCGTAAGCTTTTGCATTAAAACCAGCTAATTTATCATTGCTTACTTTTAAAACTTTATCAACTCCGTATTTGCCTAATTCGCTCACATCGCTGATGTTTACAGTTAAAGCTGTAACAGTTGTTCCTAATGATTCAGCTACTTTTTTAGCATAAGAAGCTAATTCGAAAGCAACTTTTTTAAATTTTCCTTCTGCAGATTCTGCATATATTAATATTGACATAATAATTTTTTGTTTAAAAGTTTAAAGTGTCAGGTTTCAAGTTCATAAACTGAGACTGAAAACCGAGACTGAATACTTGATTACTAGATTACCTTCGCTTCGTTGTGTAATAAATTGATTAACTCATCTAAATTATCTGCAGAAACTAATTTCACTGCTGATTTTGGAGCTGGTTTTTCAAATTTCACTGCTTTTGTATTTACAGCTGCATCAACTGGCTCAAGGATAGTTAAAGCTTTTGTTCTTGCAGTCATAATTCCTCTCATGTTCGGGATACGTAAATCTTTTTCCTCAACAAGACCTTTTTGACCTCCAATGATTAATGGAAGAGTAGTGCTTACAGTCTCTTTTCCACCGTCAATTTCACGTACTGCTTTTACATTGTTTCCATCAACTGTTAAAGCTGTACAAGAGTTTAAGAAGTTAGAACCTAAAATTCCTGCGATCATTCCAGGAACCATTCCTCCGTTATAATCCAAAGATTCTTTTCCAGCTATTACAAGATCATAACCTCCGTTTTTAATAACTTCCGCTAATTGCTTAGCAACAAAAAATCCATCAGTTGGATTTGCATTCACACGAATTGCTTCGTTTGCACCAATTGCTAATGCTTTACGCAAAGTTGGTTCAGTATCAGGACCTCCAACGTTTACAACCGTTACATTTGCACCTTGCTGCTCTTGAAACCAGATAGCGCGTGTAAGACCGAATTCGTCATTAGGGTTAATTACATATTGTACTCCATTAGTGTCAAATTCTGAGTCACCGTTGGTAAAGTTAATTTTTGAAGTAGTATCAGGCACATGGCTGATGCAAACTAGTATTTTCATAAGTATATATTTTGAATTTATAATATGCTTTTACAAATTTAGAATTTAATTTGGAATAATTATACTATGCATGCATAATATTTTTTAAAACTATTACGATTTCGCAGATTGTTCAGTTTTGAATGATTTTCATCGGAATCTAAAAATAAAATAATACTCATTTTGTCTGATTGTTAGGAATTTTGCAATAACGGACAGTTGATGAGCAGATTAATTTTTGTCTGAGAAATACTAATTTTTGGTTTTTTCCGTTATGATGGATGAATTTGAAGAAAATAAGAATTAAACAAATGAATAAAAGTTTGTCTAAAAAAATCTGGAATAGATTAAGTGTGAATTGTACGTTATTATATCGATTTCGTTAATATCACAATAAAGTTTAAAAAGTTAAAACCAGAGAACAGATAGAAGTTCATGCGATTTTAAATTCAATTTTTGCATTTAAGTTATTTAAAATATTTATTTTTGCTTTTCAGAAAATTCAACATACAATATAAAATATGAGAACAATACAATTTAGAGAGGCCATTTGTGAAGCAATGAGCGAAGAAATGCGTCGCGATGAATCCATATATTTAATGGGAGAAGAGGTTGCAGAATACAATGGAGCTTACAAAGCTTCTAAAGGAATGCTTGCTGAGTTTGGTGAAAAAAGAGTAATCGATACTCCAATTGCTGAGCTTGGATTTTCAGGAATTGCAGTAGGTTCTGCAATGAACGGAAACCGCCCTATTGTAGAATATATGACATTCAACTTCTGTTTAGTTGGTATTGATCAAATTATAAATAACGCTGCTAAAATGCGTCAAATGACAGGAGGACAATTTAATGTGCCTATCGTTTTCCGCGGACCAACAGCTTCTGCTGGTCAATTAGGAGCTACTCACTCACAAGCTTTAGAAAACTGGTTTGCTAATACTCCAGGTCTTAAAGTTGTTGTTCCTTCAACTCCTTACGATGCAAAAGGATTATTAAAATCTGCTATTCGTGATAACGATCCAGTTATTTTCATGGAATCTGAGCAAATGTACGGAGACAAAGGTGAAGTGCCAGACGGAGAATACACAATTCCTCTAGGTGTTGCTGATGTTAAACGTGAAGGAACAGATGTAACTATCGTTTCATTCGGAAAAATCATCAAAGAAGCTTTTATCGCTGCTGATGAATTAGCAAAAGAAGGTATTTCTTGTGAGATCATCGATTTAAGAACAGTTCGTCCAATGGACAAAGATGCGATCTTAAAATCGGTTAAAAAAACAAACCGTTTAGTAATTCTTGAAGAAGCTTGGCCAGTTGCCAGCCTTTCTTCTGAAATCTCTTATATCGTTCAAGAACAAGCATTCGACTTCCTTGATGCGCCAATTCAACGTATTACAACTGCAGATACTCCTGCACCGTATTCTCCAGTACTGCTTAAAGACTGGTTGCCAAATGCAGGTGATGTAGTAAAAGCAGTTAAAAAAGTATTATATAAATAATACAAATACAAAATACTCATAAAACTTCATCAGACAAACATGGATTGGTGAAGTTTTTTTTTACTTTATAATGAACAAATTAACTCTACTTCTCTTATATATTGTATTTGCATTTGCGAATGTTGTTACTGCACAAACCAAAGTGAGTGGAGTTGTTTTGGACAAATCGAATCAGCCAATACCTTTTGCAAATGTAGTTTTTAAAGGTTCTAATATTGGGATTGTTTCAAATGAAGACGGTCGTTTTTATTTAGAATCACCAAATACTTATACCGCACTTTTGGTTACTTCAGCAGGTTTTTCAGATAAAGAAGTTCCTTTAGATAAAGCAGTTAATTATAATTTCAAAATTGTTTTGTTCGAAGAGCAAGTGCTTAACGAAGTTGTAATTTATACTGGAAAAACTTCTAAGAAGAATAATCCGGCATTGGATATTTTGAGAAAAATCTGGGAAAGAAAACGTAAAAACGGATTATACCTGTTTAATCAATATCAAATGCAGAAGTATGAAAAAGTGGAATTTGACATGAATACTATTGATAGTGCCTTCATGAAGAATAAGCTTTTTAAAGGAATGGAGTTTATCTTTAATCACATTGATACTTCCGATGTTACTGGAAAAACCTATTTGCCGATTTTTATCAACGAATCGGTTTATGATGTTTACGGAGATAATAAATTAAAAAAGGTAAAAGAAAATCTTACTGGAAATAAAATGTCTGGTTTCAATGGAAATCAGCAGATTTTATCTTTCGTTAAAGACCTTTATTCTGACTATAATATTTACGACAATCACCTGAAATTCTTTGATAAGAGTTTTACGAGTCCGCTTTCAAGAACAGGAATCGATGTTTACAATTATGTTTTAAAAGACAGTGCTTATATCGATAAGAAATGGTGTTATAATATTGTTTTTTATCCTAGACGTAAAAACGAGTTGACTTTTAAAGGAGACTTTTGGGTAAATGATACCACTTTTGCGATCAAGAAAATTAATATGGGTGTGACGAAAAGCGCCAATATTAACTGGGTAAAAGATATTTATATTGAACAGGAATTTGAAGTAGAAAACGACTCAGTTTTCCTTTTGACACGTGATTATATGATGTCTGATTTTGCTTTAAATAAAAAAGAAAAATCAAAAGGAGTTTATGGTAAAAGAACCACTTTATACCGTAATCATAAATTCAACATTCAGAAACCAGAGAAGTTTTATAAAGAAGAAGTAAATTTTATTGATAATGCCGTTTACGAACGACCGCCTGAGTTTTGGGAAGAAAATCGTTTTGAAAAACTAAATAAAGATGAGCAGGGTATTTATAAAATGCTTGATACACTGCAGACGGTCAAGCGATTTAAGCAGCTGTATAATCTGGTCTCTATCTTAGGAAGTGGTTACATCGAATTTAAAAACTTCGATTACGGACCAATATTTTCAACTTTTGGATATAACGAAGTCGAAGGTTTGAGATTGAGAGTAGGAGGAAGAACCTATTTTGGACCGAATGATCCATGGCGTATTCAGGCCTATACAGCTTACGGATTTGATGATAATAAATTCAAATACGGGGTTTCTGGAAAATGGATGGTTGACAAGAAAAACCGAGTTATTATTTCTGGAGGAAACAGGCGTGACATCGAGCAAATTGGTGCCAGTTTAACCACTACAAATGACGTTCTAGGACGAAGTTTTGCCTCTTCGGCCTTATTTACTACTGGAAGTAATGGGAAATTGACCAATATTAATTTGAGTAACATTTCTGTAGAAATGGAGCCTAAAAAGAATTTTATTGTCTCGGCAGGACTTTCATATCGAACATTAGAATCGGCATCGAAGACCTTTAGTTTGGATTATTATACAACTTTACCAACTGCAGCAAATCCAGCAGGAGTTGTCGAAAGCATGGTAAAACAATCTGAGGCTAATATTCAGTTTGAGTTTATGCCAAACAGAAAAACGATCGGTTATGGTGTAGAAAGGAGTCTGGTTGATAGTCCTTTTAGCCATTTCTTCGTGAATTTCAGTTACGGATTAAAAGGAGTTTTTGATAGTGATTTTGCGTATGAAAAAATTCAAGTTTTCTATAGACAACCAATTATTATCGGGCCTTTAGGAAGAACAAATATCACAATTGAAACAGGAAAAACGTTTGGTACAATTCCGTTAGGTTTGATGAGCGTAATTCCGGGTAACCAGACTTATTTTACAATCGAAAATACATTCAGTAATTTGAATTTCTATGAATTCGTTACAGATCAATATACAACCCTGCAGTGGAATCATGATTTTGGTGGAAGATTGTTTGCTAGAATTCCATTCATGAGAAAACTGAACTGGAGAGAGTTTATAGGAATTAGAGCTGTTCACGGAACTATTTCTGATGCCAATCGTGCCATCAATGCTTCAGGATTGCCTTATAACGCTCCTGAAAAAGTATACTGGGAATATAATGCAGGAATTGGAAATATTTTTAAAGTATTCCGTCTCGATTTTTCTTGGAGAGGAAATTATCTAGATATGCCAGACGCGCACAAATTTGCAATTAAAGGATCTTTCGGGTTTTATTTCTAGTTTTGTAAAGGTGCAAAGGCTCAAAGTTACAAAGTCGCAAAGGTTTAAAATCTTTGCGACTTTTTTGTGTTTAAATATTTTGTCTCGCGCAGATAAGGCAGACTTAATATTCTTTAAAAATTTTAATTTATCTGTTAGATCTACGTGAAAAAAACTTAGCGACTTCGCGTCTTTGCGAGAACTAATTTCATTTTCTTATTTTTGATTTACTTTCGAAATCCAAAACCATGCAAGAAGCCATCGATTTTTTAACCAATAAAAATCCAATATTTCTAGAAATTATTGAAAAATACGGATTGCCTCCAATTCCGAGACGTCCTCCTGGATTTGAAACTTTAGTTTTATTAATACTTGAACAGCAAGTTTCTATCGATTCGGCGAAAGCCACATTTTTAAAAATCAAAGCTTACAAAACTTGCAATCCCGAAAATATGGCTGTTTTGACTGATGAGGAATTTAGAAATTTGGGGGTAAGTCGCCAGAAAACAAAATACATTAAGATTTTAGCGGAAGCGATTTTAAACAAAGAATTAGATATTGAAAGTTTAGCTTCAAAACCAGCAAAACAAGTTCGTGAAGAACTCATTAAACTAAAAGGAATCGGCAATTGGACAATTGATATTTATCTGATGTTTTGTTTGGAAGAACCCGATTTAATTCCGCTTGGCGATATAGCAGTGATAAATACGATCAAAGAATTGCTGGATATTCATGACAAACAAGAAATGGAAATTCACGCAGAACAGTGGAGTCCGTATCGATCTTATGCGACCTATTTGCTATGGCATTATTACCTGAAGAAAAGAAATCGAACAATTACCTATTAAATGCTTGTTTTTTAAACTTTAATGCACATAATTTAACCTTGTTTTTTATTGTAAAACTAGATTCTTTAGTTATTTTTGCAACCGAAATTATAGAAACAATAAAAAACGAAAATGACCGCAGACAAATTAACGACTTTCGATGTGTTAATCGAAATACCACGAGGAAGCAGAAATAAATACGAGTACGATTTTGAAATTAAAAGAATGCGTTTTGACAGAATGTTATTCTCTTCAATGATGTACCCAGCAGATTACGGATTTATTCCAGAAACTTTAGCTTTAGATGGTGATCCTCTTGACGTATTAGTTTTGGTAAACGAACCAACTTTCCCTGGATGTGTTATGGAAGTGAAGCCAATTGGTGTATTCCACATGGCAGATGATAAAGGACCAGACGAGAAAATTATTTGCGTACCAGTTTCAGATCCAATCTGGAATTCATTAAACGATCTTTCTGATATTAATCCTCACTTAGTAAAAGAAATCGAGCACTTTTTCCAAGTTTACAAAGATCTTGAAAACAAAAAAGTAGATGTAGAAGGATGGGGAGACGTAAAAGAGGCTTACGACATTATCGCTGAGTGTACAAAACGTTTTGATGACATTGAAAATAAACCAGAGGGATTATTTAGCATTAAATAATTTTAACCTTATTCTATTATAAAAAAAGCAATACTACCGTCAGGAGTATTGCTTTTTTGTTTAAATTCGTTTCAGTTAGATTGTTGACTATTAACCAAAACCATTAATATATTATGAATGCATTTATGATTTACCTGCCAATTATAATGGCAGTTTTAGGATTACTTTTCATGGGAATAAAAAGGACTTGGGTTTTAAAACAAGACGCTGGAGACGGTAAGATGAAAGAGATTTCAGATTACATCTACGAAGGGGCCTTAGCCTTTCTAAAAGCCGAATATAAACTATTAACCATCTTTGTAATTATTGCCAGTTTAGCTTTGGCAGGAATTACTTTTATTCCAGGAGTAAAGACACATTTATTAATCGTAATAGCATTTATTTTTGGTGCATTCTTTTCTGCTTTAGCAGGAAATATGGGAATGAAAATCGCAACAAAAACAAACGTTAGAACTACACAGGCGGCTCGTACAAGTTTACCGCAAGCTCTAAAAGTTTCTTTTGGCGGTGGAACTGTAATGGGATTAGGCGTTGCCGGATTAGCCGTTTTAGGGTTAACATCATTTTTTATAATTTTCTTTCATTTATTCTCTGGCGGAGTTTGGAAAGATACCGATACAATGACAGTTGTTTTAGAGACATTAGCGGGATTTTCACTTGGTGCAGAATCAATCGCTTTGTTTGCTAGAGTTGGAGGTGGAATCTACACAAAAGCAGCCGATGTTGGAGCTGATTTAGTTGGTAAAGTTGAAGCTGGAATTCCAGAAGATGATCCACGTAATCCTGCTACAATTGCAGATAACGTAGGAGATAACGTAGGAGACGTTGCAGGTATGGGTGCCGATTTATTTGGTTCTTATGTAGCAACTGTGTTGGCTGCGATGGTTCTTGGAAACTATGTAATAAAAGATATGGGGGGAAGTATCAATGACGCTTTTGGCGGAATTGGACCAATTTTACTTCCAATGGCAATTGCCGGATTTGGAATCTTATTTTCTATCATCGGAACAACTTTAGTAAAAATATCAGATGACAATGCTAAAGAAGCACAAGTGCAGAAAGCATTAAATATAGGGAACTGGGTTTCTATTGTTTTAACAGCTGTGGCTTGTTTCTTCTTAGTACAGCACATGCTTCCAGAAACAATGCAAATGACTTTCTTTGGAGAAGGTTCTAAAGCGATTTCATCAATGCGTGTTTTCTATGCTACATTGGTCGGATTAGTTGTAGGTGGTGCTATTTCATCAGTAACAGAATATTACACAGGATTAGGAACAAAACCAGTTATGGCAATTGTTCAAAAATCATCTACAGGAGCGGGAACAAACGTAATTGCAGGTTTGGCAACCGGAATGATTTCCACTTTTCCAACCGTATTATTGTTCGCGGTTGCAATTTGGATTTCGTATGCTTTAGCAGGATTTTATGGAGTAGCTTTAGCAGCTTCTGCAATGATGGCTACAACAGCAATGCAATTGGCAATTGACGCTTTTGGACCTATCTCTGATAACGCTGGTGGAATCGCCGAAATGAGCGAATTGCCAAAAGAAGTTCGTACTAGAACTGATATTTTAGATTCAGTTGGAAATACAACTGCTGCAACTGGAAAAGGATTTGCAATTGCTTCTGCAGCCTTAACTTCATTGGCTTTATTTGCTGCGTATGTAACTTTTACAGGAATCGACGGAATTAATATTTTTAAAGCGCCAGTTTTAGCGATGTTATTTGTCGGCGGAATGATTCCGGTAGTTTTCTCTGCTTTGGCAATGAATTCTGTTGGAAAAGCAGCAATGGATATGGTATACGAAGTTCGTCGTCAGTTCAAAGAAATTCCTGGAATTATGGAAGGAACAGGAAAACCAGAATACGGAAAATGTGTTGAGATCTCTACAAAAGCTGCCTTAAGAGAAATGATGCTTCCAGGGATTTTAACGATTGGTTTTCCAATTTTAATTGTTCTTTTAGGAAAACTAGTTTACTCAGACAACAATCAGTTAATTGCTGAAATGTTAGGTGGATATATGGCAGGAGTTACTGTTTCTGGAGTTCTTTGGGCAGTTTTTCAAAACAATGCTGGAGGTGCTTGGGATAATGCTAAGAAATCTTTTGAGGCAGGAGTTATGATCAATGGAGAAATGACTTATAAAGGTTCTGATGCGCACAAAGCAGCAGTTACTGGAGATACAGTTGGAGATCCGTTTAAAGATACTTCTGGACCATCAATGAATATTTTAATCAAATTAACTTGCTTGATTGGATTGGTAATCGCGCCAATTTTAGGAGAAGGTCACGCGCCATCAGACATTGCAGGAAAAGCTTCTTGCTGTGCTAAAACAGAAATGCATGCAGGAATGTCTAAATGTGGCGATATGTCTGGAATGACAAAAGAAGAATGTATTAAAATGTGTAAAGAAAAAGGTTGTTCTGAGGAAGAAACGGCAAAATGTTTAGCGCACTTTGATAAAACTGGAAAATATCAAAAAACAGATTGTTTTGATACTAGCAAATATGAGAAACAATCGGTTCGTGTTGAAGTAAAAAATATAAACGGTAAAACCACTGGAACTGTTACTAAAACAGTAGATGGAAAAACAACAACCGAAGTTTTTGAAGGAACTGAAGAAGAAGTTCTGGCAAAAGTTGAAGCTGCGAAATAACAACTTTGACAAGTTTCTTAAAATAGAAAAAGCCTCTAAAAATATTTTTAGAGGCTTTTTTATATTCTGTAACAATTTGTTTTTAGAACAATCCGTTCAATTCTGCATCAATTCTATTAATGATGTCTCCTAAATCTTCAGGATTATCAACAAAATTAATATTGTCAACATCGATAATTAGTAACTTTCCTTTTGTGTAAGTCTGAATCCAAGCTTCGTATCTTTCGTTCAAACGGCTCAAATAATCTATAGAAATAGAATTTTCATACTCGCGTCCGCGTTTGTGGATTTGACCAACAAGATTAGGAATTGAACTTCTCAAATAAATCAACAAATCGGGAGCTTTAACCAAAGATTCCATCAATTCGAACAAAGATGTGTAATTTTCAAAATCACGACTTGTCATTAATCCCATTGCGTATAAGTTGGGAGCAAAAATATGTGCATCTTCGTAAATCGTTCTGTCCTGAATAATCTTTTTTCCGCTTTCGCGAATTTGCTGCACTTGACGAAAACGGCTATTAAGGAAATAAATCTGAAGATTAAATGACCAACGTTCCATCTGATGGTAAAAATCATCCAGATACGGATTGTCGACTACATCTTCATAATGAGGTTCCCATTTGAAATGTTTTGCCAATAATTTGGTCAGAGTAGTCTTTCCTGCGCCTATGTTTCCTGCTATTGCTATGTGCATTACGGTATTACGATTTTATAATTTGATATATCTGTAGCTGTAAAAATAGATAAAATTTGGTCTTTGTAATAAAAATTGTCAAAGGTTTTTTCCAAAACTTTGATTTCTGAAATTACTTCGGGATTCAATTTATTCATTCCTTTAAAATACAATAAATTATCTTTACAGAAAAGATATTGCGAAGAATTGACAATAGTGATTCTATCAAAATCAGTTATCTTTCCTAGCGATGTGATCTTCCCAAAAATATCAGAAGAATACCAGTTGTTTTTCTTATCAATCCAATAGAAAGTATTAAAATCAGTTTGGTAATACTGAATTGATTCAGTAAGTGGAATTGAAACCGTTTTGTATTCATTTTTTAAATAATCAAAAAGACCAATCTGTTGGTTTAAAGTGTTATAAATCCATAACTGATTTTGCGTAGACATTCCGATGGCGCTTACTACAATTGGAGTTGCGTTTTGAGAAAAATTAATTTCTGTCATTTTATTTAGTTGATTGTCTAATAAAACAACACTATTGAAGTCTTCATAAAAAAGTACAATTTTTAACGGATTTTGAAGATCGACTTTCGTGATTTTTCCCAAAGAAACATTCTTATACTCGAAGATTTCTTTGCCTTTCGTTTTACTAAAAACATTATTCGTAATCTGATAAGAATATCCAAACGAATCATATCCTAAAAATATATCAGAAGTATTTTTATACTGTGAAATTAAAGTTGGAGTTATGATCAAATCCTGAGCTGAAAGCGCCTGAAAAGTGCAGAAAAGAAATAAGAAGAATAAAGTTTTTTGCACCGTTTTACACATTAGCGTTTATTTTACAAGAGTACCAAATTACAAAAAACTCTCCTTAGAAATTCAATTTTAAGTTTTAAACCTTTTTAAAATCTAATAGTCTAAAAAATAAGCGGTTCTGTCTATGCCTTAATACCATTAATATATTTAGTTTTTCGAATTTTAAAATAAATAATACATTTGAATGTAAGTTTTATCGGATTTGCTCACTTTAAAGAAAATGAAATGAAAAAGATATTTTTTTATGCGATTGTAATGCTTGTTTCTACTCAAATTCAGGCGCAAAAAGATTTTCAGGGAATGGCCGTTTACGAGTCAAAAACACAAACGCCAAAGTTTGAAGGAATGCGTGGAAATAGAGATATTACGCCAGAAATGCAGAAAAACATGGAGGAACGTATGAAAAAAATGCTCGAAAAAACATTCATTTTGAATTTCGATAAAGCAGCATCAATTTACAAAGAAGAAGAAAAACTAGAAACACCAGGCCAGCAAGGTGGTTTTCGCATGATGTTTGGCTCGCTTACAGGCGGAGGAGGCACATTTTATAAAGATGTAAAAGCAAAAACGTATACTGTTGATAAAGAATTTATGGGCAAAGAATTTCTTGTTGTCGATTCGCTGCCAAAGCTAAACTGGAAATTAGAACAAGAAACCAAACAAATTGGCGGGTACAATTGTTATAAGGCGACAGCAGTAAAACAAGCAAGTAAAACCGATTTTAGAAACTTTAGGCCTAAAAACAACGGCGAAAAGAAAGAAGAAGTTAAAAAGACTTCGGACGGTACGAAAACCAATTTTGCCGATAATTTTGAAATACCAAAAGAAATTGTCGTAACAGCTTGGTATACAACAGAAATTCCAATAAATCAAGGGCCAGAAAACTATTGGGGACTTCCAGGATTAATCTTGGAAATCAATGATGGAACTACGACAATTTTATGTTCAAAAATTGTTTTGAACTCAAAAGATAAAGTAGAAATTAAACCTTCTAAAAAAGGAAAAGTAATTTCTCAGAAAGAATATGATGAAACGGTAATAAAAAAAATGGAAGAATTTAGAGAGATGAATCGTGGCAGAGCTGGCGGACCACCACCTCCAATGGGAAGGTAATGTTTGTAAAACACCAATTCTTTAAAATCCAAAACACAAACTTTCAATATTCTTATCATGAATAAGATCCTTTTTGTATTCGCCTTGCTTTTTACTTCTATTTCCTTTTCGCAAAGTATCCGTTTTGATGGTTTGATTCAGGATGAAAAAAAGAACCCGTTAGAAATGGCCAATATTATGGCTATTAATAATGGCACAAAAGCAATGGATTCTTACGGAATAACCAATGATAAAGGAAAGTTTCAGCTGACGTTAAAACCAAATACGGCTTATACTATAAAAGTGAGTTATTTGGGAATGAAATCTAAAGAAATTGCAGTATCGACTAAAACTGAAAATATGAGTCAGAATATTGTTTTAGATGGTGCTGGAATAGAATTGGAAGGTGTCGAAATTGTTCGCGAAATGCCCGTTTCCATAAAGGGAGACACAATTGTTTACAATGCAGATTCTTTTAAATCGGGAACAGAAAAAAAGCTTGAAGATGTCTTAAAGAAGCTGCCAGGAGTTGAGGTAAATGCTGACGGAGAAATTGAAGTAGAAGGAAAAAAAGTCAGCAAATTGATGGTGGAAGGAAAAGATTTTTTTGACGGAGATACCAAATTAGGCGTTAAAAATATTCCAGCCGATGCTATCGATAAGGTTCAGGTTTTAAGAAATTACAATGAAGTAAGCGCACTTAAAGGTCTAGAAAACGATCAAGATAATGTGGCGATGAATATCAAATTAAAAGAAGGAAAAAAGAACTTTTGGTTTGGAGATGTTACCGCAGGAATTGGCGTCGCAGAATTGGATAGTCGCTATATTATTAATCCGAAACTATTTTATTACAGTCCAAAATACAGTATTAATTTAATCACCAATTTTAATAATATTGGAGAATTACCACTTACTGCACAAGATTATTTTAAGTTCACGGGCGGATTTAAAAATATGATGAAAAAAGGCGGAAGCAATTTTAATGTTTCTTCAAATGATTTAGGAATTTCACTGCTTCGAAATAATCGCGCTAAAGAAATCGAAACCAAATTTGGGGCAACAAACTTCGCTTATTCTGTAAATAAAGCTTGGAACTTAAGTGGTTTCGGAATTCTTTCAACTTCAAAAACAGATTTAGAGACTAAATCTCAAACTACGATTTTGGATTCTGGAGATCAGCAGAAACGCGATGAAATGACGCATCAAAAGAATAATTTGGGACTTTTTAAATTAAGTTCAACTTACAAACCAAATGATAAATTTCAGTTTGATTATGATATCTTAACCAAATTATCAAAACAGAATGAAGATACAGATTTGCTTCGTGAATCTATTGTTAGTGATGTTTCTGCGGTAGAAACTATTTTAACTCAAAAAAAGCAAGATCCAACTTCTATAAATCAGAATCTAAGTTTATATTATACACAGAGCAGTAAAAATATTTTTGCTTTTGAAATGCAGCATCTATATCAAGATGAAAATCCGTTTTATAATGCCAATTTAAGAACACAGCCGTTTGATTTATCGGGTTATATTTCAGGACAAAATCGTAATGATTTAAATCAGGATCGTTTTGTAAAAACCAATAAAATCGATGCAAAACTGGATTACTATTATATGGTAACACCAAAAAGCAATATTAATGTTACTTTTGGAAATACCTATTCGTATCAGAATTTCAATTCTCACATTTTCCAAATGCTAGATAATGGGGATCGAAATGATCTTAATGATACGGAAAACAATAATGATGTAGATTATAGATTTAATGATGCCTTTTTAGGTTTTCATTATAAAATTCTAACAGGAAAATTTACGTTTACGCCAGGAGTAAGCCTTCATACGTATCAAATGACAAATGGGCAATTGGGGAGCGATTATTCTCAGAATTTTGTAAAGGTGCTTCCAGATTTCTTTGCTTTATATCAAATCAAAAAATCAGAAACTTTGACTTATAATTTCTCTCTGACTAATGATTTTACCGATATCAATCAGCTGGCAGCGGGTTATGTTTTGTCAGATTACAGTAGTTTATTCCGCGGAAACCGTTTTTTAGAAAATGCTACTTCACAAGTGCATTCGTTGCGCTACTTTAAGTATAATATGTTCAATTTTGAGAATATATTTGCCAACGCAACATACACGAAAAAGGTAGACGCCATTAAAACAAAAGCCGATTTTGACGGAATTAATCAGTCTTCGGTTCCTTATAATTCCAATTTGGCAGACGAAACTTTTTCGGGAATGGGAACTTATGGACGTTCTTTCTTGAAAAACTACAAAGCATCAGCAAGTGCAAGTCTTAATTGGTCAAAATTCAACAACATTCAAAACGAAAAATTAGCAACTACAGAGAGTTTTGTGCAAAGCTATACGGTTAAAGCTTCAACAAATTATAAAAAACTGCCTAATATAGAGTTTGGCTATAATCTCTTGGTTAACAAGTATAGCGGCTCTACTTTTTATACCGATAAACCATTTGCAAGATTAGACTATTATTTCTTAGACAGTTTTTCTTTTGTTTCAGAGTACGAATTCTATCATTATTATAATGGAAACAAAACAGTAGACAACGAATATGATTTTTTGAACGCCAGTTTAATTTATCAAAAAAAGAACAGTAAATGGGAATATAAAGTCTCGGCAACCAATTTGTTAAATACTAAATATCTTAACGATGACAGTTTTTCGCAATTCTCTACAAGAGTTTCCCAGTACACCGTACAGCCTCGTTACATTATATTTTCGATGAAATATAATTTGTAGTATTTTAACTGCAAAATTATGATTTTTTATGATTTGTTTAAAGATGAATCAGATATCTTTGCGCAATATTACTAACAACAAAACATGTAGTTATGCGCAATTTTATTTGGAGCTTATCACTCCTTTTTGCTGGAATTTCTACCTCTTTCGGCCAAACAAATGGGATAGAAAAAGGAACTTATTTATCTACAAATAAGGGAGGGAAAATCAAATTAAATTTATTGGATAATAATAAGTACGAATTGGTTTTTTATTCAGGAGATTACAAAATTGAAGGTGATTCTCTTATCTTCTTAAAAAATACTAAAACAGTCAATAGATTTGATCTTTCTTTTGCTAAAGATAAAAAAGCAAAAAAGATTAAAATTAAGTTTTTGAATCCTTCTTATTACTCATTTTTTATAGGAACTCAAAATGGTTCTGAAGCAGTTCAGTATCAAAGAGTAGCCGATATTAAAACAAAAGTAGATCCAGATTGGAAAACTACAGATTTAGATTTTGAAATAGAAAAAACTGATTTTCTGTACTTGGTTTATGAAGATTACAACGGTAAAAGTGACGTAAGCAAATATGCCTTACCGAAAGATGTTTCGGAGGTAACAATAAACTATGATCTGGCGGTTTTGAATGATTTAAATCTTGGCGGATTTTTTGATAAAAAAACAAATGAATTACGAATTTCTGAATCATACGGGAAAGATCCTTTGGTATTTGTAAATGAAAAAGATGAAAAGCCAGCTAAGACTCCAGCAGTCGTTCCAATACAAACTGAAAGTATTTCAAACTGGACGTATCCAGGGAAAGACTCTTATTATGGAGAGAGTTACGGAGGAGCTGTAGTCGATAGCATATATAATAGTCTGCCAGTTGATACTACTGCAGTACCAGCAGCAGATTATCCTCTTGATCCTCCTTCTTCCTATACTAAATACGATTTTAAACTAAAAATAGAAGACAATCTAAAAAAGGCAATAGAATCTACCAAAACAGCTAGTAACAAATTTTTGGTAGTTGTGGTTGATGACAAGAATAAAAAGGCAAAAGAAGATTTTGATGCTTTTATAAAAAATCAGGAAACACAAGCTGGATATAGTATGTATGATTCCTATAATGCTCAATATGATATTTATAACTATTATCTGGCTGGAATCAATGATAAAAAATGGCTGAAAAGCAATAAAATTACAAACGATCCAATTGTTATTGTTTTAAACGATAATGGGGATATATTAGCAACAGCAAAAGCTAATTTGTCAAATAAGGAGGAAGCGTTTAATTATTATGGAAATTTTTATCCCAAATTATTGCGTACAAATGCTCTTGTTTCTTTAGGAAAAAATCTGAAAAACCAAAAAGCGTCAGATGATGATCTGATTCAAGCTTTTAATAAAGCGGCATTACTTGCAATATCATACAGTTACGATTCAGATTACATTTCATCAGATCCTACAGAATTAGTTTTTGCAAAAACAGTATTGGATCAAAAAGAAGTGGCACAAAGTTGGAAAAAATTGATTGAGGCTCATCAAAAAGATAAAACAGTAAATATGTATTTGGTGGAAACAATTTTGAAAGAAATCAAAAATGAAGGATTTACAAAACAGCTCTTTAACGAAGATAGAATTCTTAACGACACAGATTTCTTAGCAATTGATTATATATTAAAGCATTCTGACGAAATTGAAAAAGAACTAGGTACATTCAACAATTTGAAAAGAAATGACATGTATGGACAAGTGCCTTTAATGAATAACCCGATTTCTGAAGTTACGAATGCATTACAGCAAAATCTTTACGCTTCTCAGGACGGACTTACAGGCGAAATGAACAAAGAGAAAATAAATTCTGTCTATAAAAAAATTATCACATCTGGAAAAGGCAATTTTGATGCCTACAGAAATTATTTTTATTATTTAAGTCAGCTTGTAGATCGGGATGATTCTAATACAACTTACTTAAGAGAGTTTAATACCTATTTTGATGCAACATTGGCAGGAACAAGTCCAATAGAAAAATTAGATGCTATATTTTCTGGATTAGATTCAAGTTCAAGTTATTCTTATGATGGATGGAACTCATTTAAAGAGTACCATTCAGACATTTCCAATAATGCGGCTTGGGCAGTGGTGACAAATCCTCAGAATTCTAACTTTATTAAAGATGCGATAAAGTGGTCTGAATACAGTTTAGTGTTAACTAAAAACAATCCATATTATTTAGATACTTTGGCGCAGTTGTATTATAAAGATGGACAGAAAGATAAAGCTATTGCAACTCAGACTTTGGCGGTAAAATATTTAAGTGATACTGTTGAAGAAGAAACTGCAAGCGAAATAAAAGAAGTATTAGCTAAAATGCAGAATGGAACTTATTAATAAAACTATCGTATAAAATAAAAGCCGATTTCTAATTTTTAGAAATCGGCTTTTTTATGTTTACCAACTAAGATGTCTAACAATCTAAGCTAGTCTATAAATCTAGATTTACAATCCAAATGCAGCTTTTACTTGGTCAACAAAATCAAGTTTTTCCCATGTAAACAACTCAACAGTAACTGTTTTTTCTTGTCCTCCTGGAGCAGAGAAAGTTTTAGTAACCGTTTCTGGTTTACGTCCCATGTGTCCGTAAGCAGCAGTTTCGCTATAAATTGGGTTTCTTAATTTTAATCTTTGCTCAATAAAGTAAGGACGCATATCAAAGATAGCTTCTACTTTTTTAGCGATTTCACCGTTAGTTAAGTTTACTTTAGAAGTTCCGTAAGTTTCAATGAAGATTCCCATTGGCTCAGCAACTCCAATTGCGTAAGAAACTTGAACTAAGATTTCGTCAGCAACACCGGCAGCAACTAAGTTTTTAGCGATATGACGTGTGGCATAAGCAGCACTTCTGTCTACTTTACTTGGATCTTTTCCAGAGAATGCACCACCACCGTGAGCACCTTTTCCACCGTAAGTATCCACGATAATTTTTCTTCCTGTTAAACCAGTATCTCCGTGAGGTCCTCCAATAACGAATTTTCCTGTTGGGTTAATATGGTAGTTGATTTTATCGTTGAATAAATGAGCGTGCTCTGGGTTTTTAGCGATAATTCTTGGAATCAAGATTTCGATAATATCTTTTTTGATTTTAGCCAACATTGCAGCTTCTTCATCAAAATCATCATGCTGAGTTGAGATAACAATCGCATCAATACGAGTTGGTTTGTTATCGTCGCTATATTCTAAAGTAACTTGAGATTTAGCATCTGGACGTAAATACGTGATTGCTGCGTTCTCACGTCTTAAAATAGCTAATTCTTGCAATAATTTATGAGATAAATCTAATGCCAATGGCATGTAGTTTTCAGTTTCGTTTGTAGCGTAACCAAACATCATTCCTTGGTCACCTGCACCTTGTTCTTCTGGCTTAGCTCTGTCAACACCTTGATTAATGTCTGCAGACTGCTCGTGAATAGCTGATAAAATTCCACAAGAATTTGCTTCAAACATATATTCACTTTTAGTATATCCAATTTTACGGATTACCTCACGTGCAATTTGCTGAACATCAAGATAAGTATTCGATTTTACTTCACCTGCTAAAATAACCTGACCAGTTGTAACTAAAGTTTCGCAAGCTACTTTTGAGTCAGCGTCAAATGCCAAAAAGTTGTCAATTAATGCATCCGAAATTTGATCTGCAACTTTGTCTGGATGCCCTTCACTAACAGATTCTGACGTAAATAAATAAGCCATAATAATGTAATAAAAATGTATTAGTTTTAAATTTAAGCGAGGAAAATAATTGCTAAAAAGGGCTAAAGGAGAGTTTCTGCTTTAGCATTTTTTACTGCTGAAATGAATCTTTCAGCATTCACAATGAAACCATTTCATTATGAAGAGGTTGCAATCAGTTCAAATTTTTCCTCTGTTTCGGGTGCAAAGGTATGAAACCATTTTGATTTGCAAATTAAAGTTCAACTTTTTTTATTTTTTCTAGCAGAAATTTAACAATAACATACTATTTTGATAGGGTAATAGAAAATATTTTGCTTTTTGTTTGGCTGATTAAAAAATAGTTTGCAACTTTGCCCCGTTAAAACAAAAGAAACAAATGAAATTTACAGTTTGCAATATGATGTCTTGTAAGATGCCGGAGTTATCCGCAGAGACACTATTGTAGTTATTTTTCAATAAAATATAAATAGAACCTCTGCCGAATCGCAGAGGTTTTTTTTATGTCAAAAATAAATCTGTAAGATTTTTTTTAAGCCAAATACAATAATTAATCAGTAAAAAAAAGAAATGAAGAAAAATGTACTAATCGTTTTAGGTCTTGTGACTTTTTCAGGACTTTATGCTCAAGACAATAAAAAAGAGCAGGATAGTTTAAAAAACAACGAACTGTCTGAAGTTACTATTATTGGATCAAGAAGTAAAAACAGAGTTAAAACAGATGTGCCTGTTCCAGTTGATGTTTTCAATGTGTCAGAAATAACAAAAGGAGCACCTCAAACCAGTGTAACTCAAATTTTAAATTATGTTGCTCCTTCGTTTACGAGTAACCCAACATCTACGGCAGATGCAACAGACCACGTCGACCCTGCGCAATTAAGAGGATTAGGACCAGATCAGGTTCTGATTTTAGTAAACGGAAAAAGAAGACATACAAGTGCTTTGGTAAACATTAACGGATCGCCAGGAAGAGGATCTGTTGGAACAGACCTAAATGCCATTCCGTCTTTTGCCATAGAAAGAATAGAAGTTTTAAGAGATGGAGCTGCCGCACAATACGGTTCTGATGCGATTGCGGGAGTTATTAATATTGTTCTAAAGAAAAACGCTAATTATCTAACAGGAGGAATTCAATATGGAGCAAATTTATCTTCGGGGTCAAATAATTTTGAAGGAGGAGCAGACGGACAAACTGCCCAAATCGATTTAAATTACGGAACTTCATTGGGCAAACCTGGAAGTTTCTTAAATATCACAGGAACTGCGGTAACGAGACAAGCAACAAGCAGAGCAGGAATTAGAAGCAATGCTATTTTTAATGCTTACAATGCAGTAGAAAATAGAGCGGCACAAGATGGTGTAGAAATTAACTCTTTGTTTAGCAACATTAATACGACTACAAATTCAGCTCAGATTTTGTCTTCTTTAAAACAATATGCGCCGCAAGTAAGTTATTTTACAACAGCACAGCAAAACGCCATAGCATCAGCTTCAACAATTGCGCAGATGCAGACCGCTTTAAATTTTGATGTTACTAATAATGAATTGGCTTATAGAGGACAGCAGAGAAGTGATTATAATATGAGTGTTGGTCAGTCAGAATTGGCTTCTGGACAAGCATATTACAATGCAAAATATCCATTAACAGAAATAACTTCTTTGTATTCTTTTGGTGGAATATCGTACAGAAGCGGAAAATCGTATGCATTTAATAGATTGCCAAATGGTTCTGGAACTTTCACGCAAGTGTATCAAAACGGATTCTTGCCAGAAATTGAATCAAAAATTTTAGATGCTTCTGCAGCAGTTGGTGTAACTACAGAATTGTTCGGATTTGATACCGATTTGAGTACCACTTTAGGAACAAACTCTTTTAATTATGATGTAAATAATTCCATCAATGCAACTTTAGGAACAAATTCTCCTTTTAGTTTTGATGCAGGAAAAGTTTCGTTTTTACAAAGCACAACTAATTTGGATTTTAGTAAAAAACTAGATGTTCTTTCTGGACTGAATGTTGCTTTTGGAGGTGAATTCAGATATGAAAACTACGAAATTAAAGCAGGAGAAGAAGCTTCTTACGGATTGTATGATGTAAACGGAAATTTAGTTTCAGGAATTCTGCCAAGCAATTCACCATTGATTGTAACTGACTTCTTTGGAAACAAACGTGGAGCAGGAGCTCAAGGATTTTCAGGATTTCAGCCTTCGGATGCTAAAGAAAAAAACAGAAAAAGTGGCGCCGCTTACATAGATTTAGAATTGAATGCCACTGAGAAATGGCTCATAAATGGAGCTGCACGTTATGAAAACTATTCAGATTTTGGAAATACGGTTACGTTTAAACTGGCTTCTCTTTTAAAATTAAATGATAATATCAATTGGAGAATTTCTGGACAGACTGGTTTTAGAGCGCCTTCTTTACAGCAAAGATATTTTGAGTCAAGTTCTACTCAATTTATAAACGGTTCTCCATATCAAGTTGGTTATTTTACAAACGATTCGCAAGCAGCAAAAAGCATTGGAATTGAAAGTTTAAAACCAGAAAAATCAAAAAGCATCAGTACAGGATTTACATTTAAAATTCCTGAAGCTAACATAACCATTGCTACTGATGCTTATTTTACAAGAATCAATGACAGAATTGTACTGTCTGGACAATATTCTAGACCAACAGATGCGCAGATTGCAGCGGCAACTTCGCCAGAACAGGCAGAGGCGTTGACTTTATTTCAGCAGGCATTTGATTTGAAAGGTGTAGAAAGAGCTTCATTCTGGACAAACGGAATCGATTCTGAAACAAAAGGTATTGATTTGGTAATTTCTCAGAAATATGATGTAATTCAGGATTTCACAATTAGAAACGATTTTGCATTAAGTTTCAACGAAACCAAAAGAGTAGGAGATCTGCATATTCCGCAGTCTATCGTTAATGCTGGAGGAGAACCTTACATCTATTCTTTCTTTCCAGAATCAAGCCGAGTATATTTGGAAGAAGCGATTCCAAAATTGAAAGCCAATTTCATGACTACTTTCAATATTAAAAAACTGGATATTTATTTAAGAAATAGCTATTTCGGAAAAGTTACAGACCCAGGAGCAACAGATGTGAATTTAGACGGATTTTCTTCTGTGTATGAACACCCGGAATACAGCGCAAAATTGGTTACCGATTTATCTTTAGGATATCAGATCAACGAGCATTTGAGAGCAACAATTGGGGTTAATAATATAGGAGATGTTTATCCAGACCGAAATAATCCTGCAACTCCAGCCTTTACAAACACAACGCCAACTTTGTCGCCTGCACCAAGTACAGATTTGACAAATGCGAATCAGTTTGCGTATTCAAGAGCAGTTTCTCAATTCGGATTAAACGGAAGATTTGGTTTTGCCCGTTTGAGCTTTAAATTTTAATTAAATAAATTTCTTTCAAGTCTTTATTTGAAAGGCTTGAAAGAAATTTCAAAAAAAAATAGTACAAAATTTCAATTTTAATTTGGTCGTTAAAAAAATACTTATTACATTTACTCTATCGAATTAGTCGAATTTAAAAATTAGTCGAATTCAAATTTTAAATAAAAATGAAAACAATAGCAAAAGGAAATATGATGTGTTGTAAAATGATGCAAATGTGCATCCAAATTTGCTGTTGCCAAAAGTGAAAGAGACAATCTTTGTTATAGTTAAACTATAAGCCCTTTTGGTCGCCATCCGAAAGGGCTTTTTTATTTCCAACATTTTAAATTTTAAATCATGAATACACTAGATATAAATACAATCGCATTTCAATACTTATTAAGAAATAATAATTCGGAAGAGACATCAACTGAAACGCTAAAGTATGATCCTGCACAGCAGACAAAAACACAAAAATCATTACTATTTCATTTATATGATCTTGAAGAAGAAGCCGAAGATATTTTAGCTTAAATCAATTTTAAAAATCAATATCAATTACAATATAAAACGTATTAACAATACCTAAAAACTTAAAAATCATGAGCACACAAAAATTTGCAACAAACGCATTACACGCAGGACACGACGTAGCTAAAAACGCAGGAACTAGAGCCGTGCCTATTTACCAGACATCATCATATGTGTTTAATAACGCCGATCATGCAGCCAATTTATTTGGTCTTGCCGAAGCCGGATTTATTTATACCAGATTAAATAATCCAACAAATGACATTTTAGAACAGCGTCTGGCAGCACTCGAAGGCGGGATTGGAGCTGTTGTTACGGCTTCTGGAGCATCGGCGATTTCTACAACTTTGTTGACTTTGCTAAAAGCGGGAGATCATATCGTAGCTTCAAACAGTTTATACGGAGGGACTTATAATCTTCTAAAAGTTACCTTGCCAAGATTAGGAATTACTACCACATTTGTAGATCCTTCAAAACCTGAAAACTTTACAAAAGCAGCAAAAGAAAATACAAGAGCTTTCTTTGTTGAGTCTCTAGGAAATCCAAAATTAGATGTATTAGACTTAAAAGCAATTTCGGCAGAAGCCAAAGCATTCAAAGTACCATTTATAGTAGACAATACAGTTGCGACACCTTATTTATTAAACCCAATTAAATATGGTGCCGATATTGTAATTCATTCCTTAACAAAATATATCGCAGGAAACGGAACTTCATTAGGAGGCGTTATCATTGATGCTGGAAACTTTGATTGGGCAAACGGAAAATTCCCAGAATTTACCGAGCCATCTGCAGGATACCACGGATTAGTATATCATGAAGCCTTAGGAAATGCAGCTTTTATTGCAAAAGCTCGAATTGAAGGACTGCGTGATTTTGGTTCTGCTTTGAGTCCATTTAATGCTTTTCAGATTATTCAAGGATTAGAAACGCTTCCAATCCGAATCAAGAAACATAGTGAAAATGCTTTGGCGCTAGCCGAATGGTTAGAGAAACAAGATGAGGTAGTTTGGGTAAATTATCCAGGTTTAAAATCTAACAAATATCATGATCTGGCTAAAGAATATTTGCCAGAAGGCCAAAGCGGCATTATCACTTTCGGATTAAAAGGTGGTTTTGATGCGGCCAAAAAAGTGGTAGATGATACAAAACTATTCTCTCTGCTGGCTAATATTGGTGACACAAAATCACTGATTATTCACCCTGCAAGTACGACACACCAGCAATTAACAGAATCAGAGCAAATAGAAACTGGAGTTTCTAAAGATTTGATTCGTCTGTCTGTCGGAATTGAAGATATTGAAGATTTAATTGCTGATTTGCAAACTGTTTTTGAGAGCGTTTCGCTTTCTCAATTCAGCATCAATAAAAATTAGGTTTTTTTGTTTTTTGTTTGAAAAATTGCCTTTAGCGAGTGGTTTTGCTAAAGGTGATTTTTTATGAAAAACACCATTATAAAATTTAAATCATATAAGGAATATAAGTGCATTTTAGAAGAAGCGTAATGTAAAGACGCACCACAGTGCATCTAGTTTTGTGATGCAAAAAATATTAAATGAACTTACATCACTTATATGGTTTTAAAAAATTAAAAATGTTAGAAATTATGTCAAAGCTTAAAATAAACATTATCCTTTTCGGAATTGGTAATATCGGAAGCACTTTGATTAATCAAATTGTAGAAAGTCAGGAGTTTTTTCTGGAAAGTAAAAATGTCGATTTTCATTTTCCAATTATAACCAATTCTACGGTTGCTTTTTTTGAGAAAGAAGGCGTTGGATATGCTTGGGAAACCAATTTTAGACAATTGGCTGTTCCTTTTAAAGTAGAAGATATTGTCGAATTTGCACAAGAAAATGAATTCGAAAACTTGATTGCTGTAGACGCAACAGCCAGCGATGAATTGGTGAAGCATTACAATACGTTAATCAAAAATGGATTTAATATTGTAGCGGTAAACAAAAAAGCCAATACGCTCCCGATTGACTTATATAAAGAGCTACGAGCAGATCTTAAAAAGTATGACAAGGAGTTTTTTTATGAAACATCTGTTGAGGCTGGAATTCCTGTTTTGCAAACCTTAAGAGATTTGTATTACTCGGGAGAAAAAATCACTAAGATTCGAGGGGTTTTCTCTGATAATTTGAGTTATGTCTTTAATCGATTTTCATCGGAAGATGTTTCGTTTTCGTCTGTTTTAAAAGATGCAAGCCTTTTAGGTTTAATGAAATCAAACTTCAAAGAAGATTTATCAGGAAATGATACAGCAAGAAAGCTTCTGATATTGGCTAGAGAAATTGGAAAAGATTTTGAGCTTTCAGATATTAAAATTAAGCCGTTTATAACCGAAGAACATTTGGAAAAAAATGGTGTGTTAAATAAAGACGCAGTCGATAAATCTTTTAAGATTGCCAAAATTACTCAGGCAGAAAATCATGTGCTTCGATATGTAGGAGAATTTGATGTTGAAAAAGGCACTTTGGAAGCCAAATTAATTTCTGAACCAGTCGATTCTCCAATCGGACAATTAAAAGGTTCTGATGCCATTTTTGAAATTTATACCAAATCGTACGCCGATATTCCAATCGTAATTCAGAGTGCTCCGCCATGTAAACAGGCAATTTCAAGAGGAATTATAACGGATATTCTGAAAATTGCAGAACGAATTAGGATTAAAGAAGCCGTTTGGCTATAAATTTTTAGAAAAAAAGAAAAAAAGTTCTTTGATAAATTGATTTGTCAAATGGAATTGTTAAGGAAAATATGTTGTTTTTGTAAGTTTTTTACCTTTATTATTTCGTTTTCGTTTTTGTAAGATGTTTTTTGTCGTTAAAAAACTGATTTTTAACGATTTTTGTAATTAAATTCTTGAATTTAATTTGTGTAATAAAAAAAATATTTGCATATTTGTTATACCCAAAAACTACTAGAAATCAAATGAACTTAAAAGTCAACAAAATGTTTTGTGCCATTTCGGTTAAGACCGAGGCTGGGGTGTCTATTGCTTAAAAAAATTGTAAGAATACAATAATAATATAGTAAAAGCCTCCCAAGAAATTTTGGGAGGCTTTTTAATTTACAACAAATGCAGAATTTAAATAAAATACAATATAAATCACAGATGAATAAATCCTTACAGATGAACAAGATGTTTACTGTCGCGCTTATTTGCGCATACGTCTGTTGATACTAAAAGTATAAATGAGTTTAAAAACTTAAACCCTTTTGGTATCTAGAAAATCCAAAAGGGTTTTTTTATTCCCGAAAGGGGCTTAACACAAACATAAAAGAGAAATAAAGATTATAAAACGCAACTTAACTAAAACTTAATATCATGAGCACATTGAACTACTTAGCAGAAAAAATTTCAGATTTGAAAAACAGAAGGACTAGAAAAAACAATCCGCCACCACCAATAAACGAATTGGCTCACCCAAGATTCGGAATAACAGAGGCTGAAATCACAGAGGGAGGTAAAGCAGCTGAGAAAAAAGCACCTAACTCTTTATTGTTTTTGATGTATTCAAAAGAAAATGAAACGCTTTTTATCTAAACGTAAAAGCATCATAAACTAGGGTAAAACCTGCTTAATTTTACTGGGCATTTTTGTTCGGTAAATTTTTGCGTATAATAGTTTTTGCTAAAATAAGTCTCAGAAATTTAACAAACACTTTTAGATAAAATTTGTTTGTTAGAGAAAATAGTAGTTAATTTGCACCGTTAAGTTCAAAAACGTATTGAAATGTTATAAAGAAAGGACGAGGGATTAGACCCGATGAAGCCTTAGCAACCCTTCGGTAAAACGAAGAAGGTGCTACATTCTACCACGCCAAACGTGGAAAGATAACAACAAGATTTTTTCTAGTTAAACCTAGTTTTTCTTTTTAATATTTCCATATACAAATCAATAATACAACAGATTTGAAATTGGAAAATATACCAAATCCCATTATAATTCAAGATTTCATCACAGAAAGTGGTGCAACTTATCATTCTATACCATTAAGTTTTACGCTGGCAGGACAACCTTTGCACAGCGCACCGATTGTTTTAGTAAACCATGCTTTAACTGGAAATTCGCAAGTTACTGGCGAAAATGGCTGGTGGAATGACTTGATTGGTGAAGGTAAAACCATCGATACTGCTGTTTATACCATTTTGTCTTTTGATGTTCCAGGAAACGGAAACGATTCTTTCTTAATCGATAACTATTTAGATTTTACAGCAAGAGACATTGCAAGAATTTTTATCGAAGGCGTAAAAACTTTACATATCGAAAAGCTTTTTGCGGTTATTGGAGGTTCTGTTGGTGGCGGAATTGCTTGGGAAATCTTAGCATTAGCGCCAAATATCACAGAAAACCTTATTCCGATTGCGAGCGACTGGAAATCGACAGATTGGCTTATCGCAAATTGCTTTTTACAAGAGCAAATTCTCAATAATTCGTCGAAACCAATTGAAGACGCCAGAATACATGCCATGCTTTGTTACCGATCGCCAGAATCATTCAAAGAAAAATTTCAGCGCACAATCAATCAAGATCTTTTGATTTTTAATATAGAAAGCTGGTTGGCACATCATGGAAAAAAATTGCAGAAAAGATTCCAATTGTCTTCTTATAAATTGATGAATCAGTTGCTTAAAACAATTGATATTACTAGAAATAGTGAAAGTTTTGAAAACTTATTGGCTAAAACAAAAGCTTCAATTCATATCATCGGGATCAATTCAGATTTGTTTTTTACAGCAAAAGAAAATGTTGAAACCTATGAGGAATTGAAGAAGTTTAAAGACAATGTTTTCTATAGCGAAATTGATTCGGTTCACGGACATGACGCTTTTTTAATCGAGTACAAACAATTAGATCATTTACTTGCCGACATTTTTAAGGCAGAAACAATAAAGAAATAAAATGAAAGTATTAAAATTTGGAGGTAAATCGTTAGCAAACGGAGAAGGGCTTAACAAAGTTGTTTCAATCATTTCTGATAAAGTAAGTCAAGGTGAAAAAATTGCCGTTGTGGTTTCTGCACGCGGAAACGCTACTGACGAATTAGAGTTTATCTTAAGCATTGCAGCTAAAAATGGCAGTTACAAAGAATTATTAGAAAATTTCAAAAAATATCAAATATCAGATTATCCACAGGTTGATTTATCTGAAGAATTTAATGTCTTAGACAAACTTTTTGAAGGAGTAAGCTTGATTGGTGATTACAGCAAAAAAATCAAAGATCAGATTTTGTCTAAAGGTGAATTGCTTTCGGCTAAATTGTTGACAGCAATTTTATTGGAAAAAGGAATTCCTGCCAATTTTGTAGATACAAGAGATTTGCTGAAAACAGATTCTAAATTTGGCGATGCGCAGCCTTTAGAACAGCTTTCAAAGAAAAACGTAGTAAATTATTTTAAAGAACATAACGGCGAAACGGTTAATATAGTTACAGGCTTCATTGGCTCAAACAACAACAACGACACAACTACTTTAGGTAGAAATGGCAGTAACTATACCGCTTCGTTAATCGCAAATTATTTAAATGCAGAAGAATTACAAAACTTCACGCATGTAGACGGAATCTATACGGCAAACCCAGATTTGGTTGCCGATGCCAAGAAAATTGAATATTTATCTTTCAATGAAGCAAATGAGCTGGCAAATTTTGGTGCAACAATTCTTCATGCTAAGACGATTATTCCTTTGTTGGAAAAGAATATTCCGTTACGAATTTTAAATACTTTCAATCATGAAAATCGCGGAACTTTAATTACATCGGATTCTTCTAAAGAAGGAATTAAAACACTTTCTGTTTTAGAAAATGTCTCTCTTGTAAATCTTGAAGGACGTGGATTACTTGGAAAAGCGGGAGTAGATGCCCGAATTTTTAAAGTGATGGGTGATCACAATATCAGTGTGAGCATCATTTCGCAAGGTTCTTCAGAAAGAGGAATCGGATTGGTTGTAGCAACTGAAAAAGCTACTCTTGCGATGGTTGAATTAGAAAAAGAGTTTGAAAATGACTTTTATTCTAAAGATGTAAATCAGATTACAGTAACAGATAATGTATCTGTAATTTCGATTATTGGTCAAGATTTAAGTACTTTCCATAAACCATACACCGCTTTAATCAAAAATAAAATTGTTCCGATTTTATTCAACAACACAGTAACAGGTAAAAACGTGAGTTTGGTTGTTAAGAAAGAGGAATTAAATAAAGCTTTAAACGTAATTCACGGAGAGATTTTTGGAGTTTCAAAGAAAATCAACATTGCGATTTTTGGTCACGGATTAGTTGGTGGAACTTTAATCAATCAGATTTTAGAATCGGCTGCGGCAATTGAAAAACGTAAAGACATTAAGCTGAATGTTTTCGCTATAGCAAATTCTAAAAAACTGCTTTTAAATAAATACGGTGTTAACAGCAATTGGAAAAGCGAAATTGAAACCAAAGGCGAAGCTTACACCATAAAAGATATTATTGCTTACGCGAATGAACATCACTTAGAGAACTTAATTGCGATTGATAACACCGCAAGCGCAACTTTTGTTGAGAATTATATTCCGCTTGTAGAAAGCAGTTTCGATTTGATTTCTTCAAATAAAGTAGCTAATACTTTGAGTTATGGTTTCTACAAGGAATTGCGTAAAGCATTGGCAGAAAGCCAAAAGAATTATTTATATGAAACCAATGTTGGTGCAGGATTGCCATTAATTGATACGATTAAATTATTGCATCTTTCAGGAGAAAATATCACGAAAATTAAAGGAGTTTTCTCTGGAACATTAAGTTATTTATTTAATAATTTCTCTGCTAAAGATGCGCCTTTCAGCGAAATCTTGCAAGAAGCAATAGATAACGGATATACTGAACCAGATCCGCGTGAGGATTTATGCGGAAATGATGTTGGTAGAAAATTATTAATTTTAGCTAGAGAATTAGATTTGCAAAATGAGTTTGAAGAAATTTCAATTCAGAATTTAATTCCAGAGCACTTACGTGAAGGAAGCGCTACCGATTTCTTGACGAAATTAAAAGAATTCGATCCAATTTATGCTAAAATAAAAGCAGAACAACAGCCAAACCATGTTTTAAGATACATTGGTGAATTGTCTGGAGATTTGCAGAATGACAAAGGAAATCTAGAAGTAAAATTAGTTTCGGTGCCAAAAGATACTGCACTAGGCGGATTAAAAGGTTCTGATTCTTTCTTCGAAATTTACACAGAATCTTATGGAGATCGTCCAATAGTTATTCAGGGAGCCGGTGCGGGTTCTGCGGTAACAGCAAGAGGAGTTTTCGGAGATATTTTGAGATTGTCTGATAAAGGATAATAATGCAATAGCAATAAAAGAAAGAAAAATCTTAAATTCGGGACTTAATTAAATAGTTTTAAAAGTATGAAAAAGATTTTTATCTTATTGTTGATTTCAAATAGTATCATGGCTCAGGTTTCTAATGTTATTAGGAACAAAGACAGTTATACTCAGGATGTTTTTCCGTACAAAGGAGTAAGAATAATTCAGGTTGATGAGGTAAGCTCTCCAGGGAATGAAGAAAATGTTTTTATTTTTTCTAAGATTGAAAAAAATGTTATTCCTGACAAAATGTATTTCCAAAGGTTTACGAAAGTAAATGATAAATGGGTTTTAAAATCGATTTTGGAAGTAAACCACAACGGAATTATTTCATCTTGGGGAAGCCGAAAAGCATTTGGAGATTATAATAAAGACAAAAGTGTAGATGCTCTTTTTATTTACGGATTATACAATACTGATTTTAAGCAACAGTCAGTTCATCTTGTATTTTCCCAAAAAGATAAATTTTACAGCATAGAGTCAAGTGTTTCAGATAATTTTGGAACAGACAAGTTTTCAGATAATTTTAAATCTTTAGATGCAGAATCTAAAAAACAGGTTTTAGAGTATTGGAATAAATTAGATAAAAAAGACAAATAACTTAGGAATAAATACCATGAAAGTAACTTTAAACAGAGTAAATGATGCATTTCATTTCAAAGTGAAAAATGAACGCGGTCACATAGTTGACGTTGACAGCAGAGCCGAATTTGGCGGAAGCGATTTAGGTGCAAGCCCAATGGAATTGGTATTAATGGGAGTTGCAGGATGCAGTGCTATTGATATGATTTCGATCTTAAAAAAACAACGTCAGGAAATCACTTCTTTCAACGCTGAGGTTGAAGGAACTAGAGTTCAAATCGAAGAAGCAAAACCTTTTAAAGAAATCGATGTGGTTTTTTATTTAGAAGGAGAAATCAATCCTGATAAAGCAAAAAAAGCGGCTCAACTTTCTTTTGAGAAATACTGTTCGGTAGCTAAAACGGTTGAACCAACAGCGACAATTAAATACAAAGTTGTCTTGAACAACGAAGCTTTATAAATTAGATAATTTGTCAATTAGATAATTAGAAAACGCTCAGATTGCGCATAAATAATTGACTTGTTTTTGGTTTAGATTTCAGTATTAAAACGTAAAACGTGAAACCTGAAACTTGAAACAAAAAAAACAAAAAAACAAAAAACAACACACAATGAATACAGAAGAATTTGGTTTTGAAACACAAGCCATTAGAACACAATTAGAAAGATCTCAATATTTAGAACATTCGGTGCCTTTGTACCTTTCATCAAGCTTTGTTTTTGAAGATGCTGAAGATATGAGAGCTTCTTTTACAGAAGAAAAAGAAAGAAATATTTACAGCCGTTTTAGCAATCCAAACACATCAGAATTTGTAGACAAGATCTGCAAAATGGAAGGAGCCGATTCTGGTTATGCATTTGCAACAGGAATGGCAGCAGTATATTCTACTTTTGCCGCTTTGTTAAACTCTGGAGATCATATTGTTTCTGCGAGCAGTGTTTTTGGTTCAACTCACGCTTTGTTCATGACTTATTTCCCAAAATGGAATATCGAAACTTCTTATTTCGAAATCAATAAGCCGGAAACAATCGAAAGTTTCATTAAGCCAAATACCAAAATATTATACGCCGAATCTCCAACAAACCCTGGAGTTGATGTAATCGATTTAGAATTGTTAGGAAATATTGCTAAAAAGCACAACTTGATTTTAATAATCGACAACTGTTTTGCAACGCCTTATTTACAGCAACCAATTAAATTTGGAGCGCATTTGGTTATCCATTCAGCTACTAAATTGATTGATGGTCAAGGACGCGTTTTAGGCGGAGTAACAGTTGGAGATGCAGAATTAATCAGACAGATTTATTTGTTTTCTAGAAATACAGGACCAGCTTTATCACCGTTTAATGCTTGGGTTCTTTCAAAAAGTTTAGAGACTTTAGCTGTTCGTGTAGACAGACATTGCGAAAATGCATTAAAAGTTGCTGAGTTTTTAGAAAGTCACCCGAATGTAAACAGCGTAAAATATCCGTTCTTGAAATCGCATCCGCAATACGAAATTGCTAAAAAACAGATGAAAGCTGGTGGAAATATCATTGCATTTGAAATCAAAGGAGGAATCGAAGCGGGAAGAAAATTCTTGAATTCAATTCAACTTTGCTCATTATCTGCAAATATTGGAGATACAAGAACGATCGTTACGCATCCAGCTTCTACAACACACAGCAAATTATCTGAAGAAGATCAATTAGCAGTTGGAATCACACAAGGTCTTGTTCGTGTTTCTGTTGGTTTAGAAACTGTTGAAGATGTAATTACAGATTTGAAGCAAGCATTGGCTTAAACATAAAATATAATAACTTGAGGGGCTATTTTTTAAATAGCCCTTTTTTGTATATTGAAATTTCTAATTCACAAAATAGCATTTTAAGAGGAAAATATGAAATCAAGATTACTGATTTTGTCAGATTTGTTTGGAGGCAATCCTGAATGGATTCAGACTTATATCGAAACTTTAGGACTTAGATTTGATGTTCAATATTATGATGTTTTAAAATTAGCTCAGATTGATTCTTCAAGTGATGAAAAGGAAATCCATAATCAATTTTTGAATGGCGGAATTGAAAAAGCAGTAAATAACTTATTGGATTTGGAGAGCGGAAATGCTTCAGTTTTAGGTTTTAGCATTGGTGGAACAATTGCTTGGAAAGCTTGTTTAAGAGGTTTAAAAGTTACAGAGTTAGTAGCTGTCTCTTCGACAAGATTGCGTTTTGAAAATGAAGTTCCCAATTGTAAAATCAAACTTTATTTTGGAAAGAGGGATTCAAATATCCCAAAATATGAATGGTTTTCAGAGCTCGGAATTTCAAATTTAATTTTTGAAAATCAGGATCATCTTTTGTATCAAGAAAAAGAAAATGCATTTCTAATTTGTGATGATTTTTTGTAGTTTTTTGCTTGAAAATTATATTTTTGTTGCAACTAAAATTATAGCCAAAAGTTTAACTAACAATTAATTGCACATGAGTAATTCTACTTACGTTTTAGATGGCAAATTATTAGTGTCTGCTGGGGCACGTTTTTTAAATTACATAATTGATCTTTTTATATTTTTTATAATCCTGATTGCAATTGGTGCAATGATAGGTATTCTTTCTGCATTATTTGGGCTTACAGGATTAGCAGCGTGGATGGATGGTTTAGGCGATTTAGGGTGGAATGTCATTGCTATTATAGTTTCTCTGGTTTATTATATTACTATGGAAGCTTTATTTGGAAGAACGGTAGGGAAATTTGTTACAGGTTGTATTGTTGTAGATGAAAACGGTAAGAAACCAGATTTTGGAACAATTGTTAAAAGAAGCTTATGCCGTTGTATTCCTTTTGACGCTCTAACTTTTTTGGGAGGCTCTAGAGGTTGGCATGATTCGATATCAGAGACCTATGTTGTAAGTAAGAAGGCTTTGGATGAAGAAATAAAAACGTTTCATGAATTCAATTTAATAGGTGTAGAAGAGGCAAATTAATTAAACTATACTAATTTAGTAGAATATAAGTTTGGATCTGTTATATTCTCATTTAAAAAGATTATTTTTGTTGCAGAAAATATACGTATTGTTTGTTTTAGTTCATTTTGGTAATTATCGGAACTAGAATTTGCAGTTACAATCTAAAACTTAAAAATGCTTTCAAAAAAGACAAAATACGGAATTAAAGCTCTTACATATTTAGCCAGAAGAGAAAATAATGAACCTGTGCAAATTGCCGAAATTGCTAAAAGCGAGCATATTTCGATAAAATTTCTGGAAAGTATTTTGTTGTTGCTTAGAAATTCAGGTTTTCTTGGTGCAAAAAAAGGAAAAGGTGGGGGGTATTATCTGATAAAAGATCCCAAAGATATTAGTATGGCTAAAGTATACAGAATTCTTGAGGGACCCATAGCATTATTGCCTTGCGCGAGTCATAATTTTTATGAAAGATGTGATGATTGCGATGATGAATCAACTTGTGCAGCACGACGTTTAATGACCGAAGTTCGTGATAATACACTTAAGATATTAGAAAGTAATTCTCTGGCAGATATTGCATTTTAAGAAATACTATTATTTATAAAACAAAAGACCATTTCTGAATTTGAAATGGTCTTTTTCTATATATGATGTATTAGAAAATCAATTTATACCCAGCTAAGAAAAGCATTACTGCGATTGCATTTCTAAGAAACTGATCAGGCACTTTTCCGCTTAGCATACTTCCCATATAGATTCCAGGAAGCGATCCCATTAATAATTGACCCAATAAACCTAAATCTAAATTTCCCATAGAAGCATGCCCAAGACCTGCAACTAGAGTTAATGGGACAGCGTGCGCAATTTCAGTTCCTACTAAACGAGGAGTTGGTAAAAGCGGATAAAGGAAAAATAAAGTTACTGTTCCTAAAGCTCCTGCTCCAATGGAGGTTAGAGTTACAGTTGCGCCTAGTAAAACTCCAATTGCAATCGTAAGCATATTTTGAGTGGTACTTTCGCTATGAAATTTATCTCCAGCATGTTTTTGAGAAAAAACTAAAAGTTTCTTTTTGAATATAATCGCTACCGAAGTAAACAATAAAGCCCAGCCTAAACTATATTTAATAACGCCATTTATAGTTTCAATATCAGTTTTAATACTGTTTAAAATCCATAATGTGATTAAAGAAGCGGGAACACTGCCAAGAGTGAGCCAGCCCGTAATTTTCCAGTTGATATTGCCTTTTTTATTGTGAACAAAAACACCACCTGCTTTAGTAAACGCAGCGTACAATAAATCGGTTCCTACTGCGGTTGTTGGCGGAATATTAAAATATAATAAAATAGGAGTCATTAATGAGCCTCCACCAACACCTGTTAATCCGACAATAAAACCAACTGCTAAACCTGCAATTACAAGACCGATCTGAAAATCCATGAAAAAATATTTGCCGCTAAAATAATAACAATTTTATAATTATCCTATAGATTTTGTAGAGATTAAATATGTATTTTTGCGGATCACAAAATTGAAGCGTGTTGTTAAAATAACAAGAGACGGCATTTAATTTGTTAAAATAATCACTAATTCCTTTTTAAATCTCTTTTAACTTGGTTTATAAGACTATAGCTAATGTAAAAAAGTAAATATATTGTTTTGATATTTCGAAATATATAGTACTTTTGCAAAGTAATCTACTAAGCCGATAGGGTAATGGATTTTTAAGAGTAAAAAAACAATTCTTAAAATATGGAAAATGAACTTAAGTTAAACAACGCTATAGTAAAGTCTGATTCTTTATTAAAGGAAAAATTGTGGGTTGTAATACCTGTTGTTTTGTTGTTAGGTTTGGCAGTTACATTAATTTATAATCATCACGCCGAATTTTCGTGGGATGGTTTTGTTCAGGGATTTGATGAAAATCTTTTAGCGTTTTTCTTAATTGGTATTTTTGCACAATTAGTAGATGGCGCTTTAGGAATGGGGTATGGAGCTACTTCTACATCATTTTTATTGGCTTATGGAGTTTCGCCAGTTTTGAGCAGTACGGCAGTTCACGTTTCAGAGATGTTTACCACAGGAGCATCGGCGCTTTCGCACCACCGCTTTGGAAACATCAATAAAAAATTGGTTAAACATTTATTGATTCCAGGAGTTTTAGGATCAATTACAGGAGCTTATTTATTATCAGATGTTATTGACGGAGATATTATTAAACCATTTATTGCGGTTTACATGATTGTTCTGGCAGTTGTAATTATCAGAAAGGCTCTTAGAAAAAGTGTTGTAAAAAAGAAAACTAAGAAATTAGGAGTTTTGGCAGTGTTTGGTGGTTTTATGGATTCTGTTGGAGGAGGCGGTTGGGGGCCAATTGTGACTTCAACGTTATTAGGAAGAGGAAGAAACCCGAAATATACCATTGGGTCTGTAAATGCGGCTGAGTTTGCGATTTCATTTGCAAGCGGAATTACTTTCATGCTTTTTGGTGGAATTCACGGCTGGCAGATAATTATCGGATTGATTTTAGGAGGAGTTATTTCAGCGCCAATAGCAGCTTATTTGGTAAATAGAATCAAAAGAAAACCAATGATGGTTGCGGTTGGTGTTCTAATTATAATATTGAGTTTAAAAACATTATCTAAATTATTGTAAAAGATAATTTTAGAAAGGAGAGATTATGAGTGCGATTATTGTACAAGAATTATTAGAGAAAACTAAAGATTTTTCGCTTGACGAAACCTTAGTTTTTTTAGCAAAAGAGTTTCCAGGAAAAGTAATTTTCTCAACATCTTTTGGTCAGGAAGATCAGGTAATTACCGATTTTATTGCAAAAAGTGACACAGATATTACGGTGTTTACTTTAGATACAGGAAGATTGTTTCAGGAAACGTATGATGTTTTTCACAAAACATTAAAAAAATATAAAAGACCAATCGAAGTGTATTTTCCTGAAGCAACAGCGGTAGAAAATCTTCTGAAAACAAAAGGACCAAACAGCTTTTACGATTCGGTTGAAAATAGAAAAGAATGCTGTTTTATTCGAAAAGTAGTTCCGTTACGAAAAGCTTTGGCAGGAAATTCGGTTTGGATAACAGGTTTAAGAGCTGAACAATCGGAGAACAGACATGATTTAAGTTTGTTTGAATACGACGGAAATTTCGAAATCATCAAATTCAATCCGTTACTAAAATGGACTTTAGAAGAAGTTGAAACGTATCTTTCGGAAAATAATGTTCCTCAAAATGTTTTACACAAACAAGGTTTCGTAAGTATTGGATGCGCGCCGTGTACGAGAGCGATTTTTCCAGGTGAAGATATCAGAGCCGGAAGATGGTGGTGGGAATCAAGCCATAAAGAGTGTGGGCTTCACAGTGCTAAGAAAGAGTAGACTTTTTAGAAGAAAGAAGCAAAAGGCAAGACTTTTTTAGAGGATAGAAAATAGATTATAGAATAAAGAGTGGAGATTTTTAGATCAGGGAACTTGAAACTTTAAACCTGAAACAAAATTTTCACAACAAAAATATCAAACAAAAAAACAATGAGTTCAGTATTAAAAACAAACGCTTTAGAGAGTGAAGCGATATACATTTTCAGAGAAGTAATTTCACAGTTTGACAAACCGGTTTTACTTTTCTCAGGAGGAAAAGATTCTATTACATTAGTGCGTTTGGCGCAAAAAGCATTTTTCCCTGCTAAGATTCCGTTTCCTCTTTTGCACGTTGATACGGGACACAATTTCCCTGAGACGATTGCTTTCAGAGATAAATTGGTAGAAGAATTAGGTTTAGAGCTAATCGTACGTAATGTTCAGGATGCTATTGATGAAGGAAAAGTGGTGGAAGAAACTGGGAAATATTCTAGTAGAAACAGCTTGCAGACTACAACACTTTTAGATGCAATTGAAGAATTTAAGTTTGATGCTTGTATTGGTGGTGCACGTCGTGATGAAGAAAAAGCAAGAGCTAAAGAACGTATTTTCTCTGTTCGTGATGATTTCGGACAATGGGATGAAAAAAATCAGAGACCTGAATTGTTTGATATCTTGAATGGAAAAATAGAAAACGGACAAAACGTTCGTGTTTTCCCAATTTCAAACTGGACAGAATTAGATGTTTGGAGCTATATCGAGAAAGAAAAAATCGAGATTCCGTCAATCTATTTCTCACATAAAAGAAAAGTTTTTTTGAGAGACGGTTTAATCTGGTCGCATTCTCCTTTTGTGTACCAAGAAGAAGACGAACAAATCGAAGAACGAATTGTTCGCTTCAGAACCGTTGGAGATATGAGTTGTACAGCAGCTGTTGAATCTTATGCAGCAACAATCGAAGAAGTTGTAGGCGAAATCAGATCATCAACTATTTCTGAAAGAGGAGCCAGAATCGATGACAAACGTTCTGAAGCTGCAATGGAGAAAAGAAAACAACAAGGTTATTTTTAATTGATAATTAATAATTAACAATTGATAATTAAAAAGTAGAATCAAAAAAACAAAAACATACAGATTTATAAGTTTCGAAAGAACGTGAAACCTGAAACTTTAAACCTGAAACAATATATAAGATGGACGTTTTAAAAATAGCAACAGCAGGAAGTGTAGATGACGGAAAAAGTACTTTGATCGGGAGATTGTTGTACGATACAAAATCATTGACGACTGACAAAATAGAAGCAATCGAAAAAAGCAGTAAACAAAAAGGATACGATTACCTTGATTTTTCTTTGGCAACTGATGGTTTAGTGGCAGAAAGAGAACAAGGAATCACGATTGATGTTGCACACATTTATTTTTCGACTGCAAAGAAAAGTTACATTATTGCCGATACTCCTGGTCACGTAGAATATACAAGAAACATGGTTACAGGAGCTTCGACTTCTCAGGTTTCTATCATTTTGATTGATGCCAGAAAAGGAGTTATCGAGCAGACTTACCGTCACTTTTTCATCAATAATTTATTGAGAGTAAAAGAAGTAATCGTTGCCATCAACAAAATGGACTTAGTAGATTACTCAGAAGAAGTTTTCAATAAAATCAAAGCCGATTTTGAAGCTTTGAATGCAAAAAGTACTTTCAAAGAACAAAACGTAAGCTACATTCCGTTAAGCGCAATCAACGGCGGAAACGTTGTTGACAAATCAGAAAACATGCCTTGGTACGATGGACAAACGGTTTTGGAACATTTAGAAGGATTACATGCTTCTGATGTTTACGAAGCAGGAAAAGCACGTTTCCCAGTTCAGACAGTTATTCGTCCGAAAACAGAAGAATACCACGATTTTAGAGGTTATGCTGGAAAATTATACGGAAACTCAATTAAAGTTGGAGATGCTGTAACAGTTCTTCCTTCTTTAACAGAATCAAAAGTATCAAAAATTCATTTTTTCGATAAAACATTTGACGAAGCTACAGCTGGTTCTTCAATTACAATCGAATTAGAAAATGATATCAATGTAACAAGAGGCGATATGATTGTAAAATCAGATGAGCTTCCAAAAATTGAAAAAGACATTACGACAACAGTTTGCTGGATGGACAGTAAAAAACTGGTTCCAGGAACTAAATATTTGGTACAGCACAATACAAACAGAGTTTTAGCAAAAGTAGAAAGCATTAAAAACACAATTGCTACAGATTACTCTGGAACGACAGAAGCTTCACAATTAGCTATTAACGAAATTGGAGAAGTAACGATCAAATTAAGCAAACCGTTATATTTTGATTCATACAACGAAAACAAATCAAACGGAGCTTTCATCTTAATTGATACAGCAACAAACACAACAGCAGGAGTAGGATTCATTCGCTAGTTGATAGTTGATGGTTTTTGGTTGATAGTTATCTGCCAGCAAACCAACAACCAACAACTGACAACCAACAACTAAAGAGAAATGGAAAGTTTTAGAACAGAAATAGAAAATCCGGTAGTTCAGAAGGAGATTATCGAATTAGAAAAAAAGATTCACTTATTCCGTGGAGGAAAAATTGATGATGAGCGTTTTCGTAGTCTTCGTTTAGCGCGTGGAATCTACGGTCAGCGTCAGGAAGGAGTTCAGATGATTCGTATCAAATTGCCTTATGGTAAAGTAACCAGCGAGCAATTAGTGCGTATCACACAAGTTTCTGATGAATATTCTACAGGACGTCTGCATATTACAACGCGTCAGGATATCCAGATTCACTACGTGAGTTTAGACAGAACGCCAGAACTTTGGGCAGATTTGGCTAAAGACGATATCACACTTCGTGAAGCTTGTGGAAACACCGTTAGAAATATTACAGGAAGCGAATTGGCTGGAGTTGATGTAAACGAACCATTTGATGTTTCGCCTTATGCACACGGACTTTTTCAATATTTGTTGAGAAACCCAATCTGTCAGGAAATGGGACGTAAATTCAAAATTTCGTTCTCGTCTTCAGACGAAGATACAGCTTTGAGTTACTTACACGATTTAGGATTTATTCCGAAAATTAAAGACGGACAACGCGGATTCAAAATCATGTTTGGAGGAGGTTTAGGATCTCAGCCAGCACATGCAGAATTGCTTTCAGAGTTTGTTCCAGTAAACGAAATCATTCCAACAGCAGAAGGGATCATCCGTATTTTTGATAGATACGGAGAACGTGCTAAAAGAATGAAAGCTCGTATGAAATTCTTAATCAAAGAAATGGGGAAAGATGTTTTCCTTGATTTGGTTGAAAAAGAGAAAAAAGCGATCGCTTTTGAAACATACGAAATTGATACAACCGCTTTTGATGGTCCAATTCCAGAACCAGTATTAGAAGTTCCGCAAGTTACAATCGAAGATACAGAAGCTTATGAAGCATGGAAAAAATCGAATGTTATCAAACAGAAACAAGACGGTTATTATGCTATTGGAATTAAAGTTCTATTAGGAGATTTTTATACTGATAAAGCAAGATTATTGGCCGCTTTAATTAAAAATTACGGAGCAAATGAATTACGTTTTTCATTGCGTCAAAATATTGTAATACGTCACATAAAAGAAGAGAATCTTCCTTTCTTTTATCAAGAATTAGCCAAACTTGACTTTGTTCAATTAGGATATAATTCAGTTGGAGATATTACGGCATGTCCGGGTACTGATACTTGCAACTTGGGGATTGCAAGTAGTACCGGTATTGCAGAAGAATTAGAAAGAGTTTTAAGTGCTGAATATCCTCAGTATTTAAACAACCGCGAAATCGAAATTAAAATTTCAGGCTGTATGAATGCCTGCGGACAACACAATATGTCTGCAATTGGATTCCAAGGAATGTCTATCAACTCAGGAAAATTGGTTGCTCCGGCTTTACAAGTTTTATTGGGTGGAGGAAGATTAGGTAATGGAGCAGGACGTTTTGCTGATAAAGTAATCAAAGTACCGAGTCGTAGAGGTCCAGATGCGTTGCGTACCATTTTAAATGATTTTGATGCTAACGGAAGCGGACAAAAATTCCTTGATTATTATGATACAAAAGGAGAAAAATATTTCTACGAAATCTTAAAACCTTTCGCAGATGTAACCAATTTAACAGAAGCCGATTTCGTGGATTGGGGTAATGCAGACAATTACGTAAAAGCAGTTGGAGTTGGAGAATGTGCCGGAGTGGTGATCGATTTAGTAGCGACATTATTGTTTGAAGCTAAAGAAAAATTGATTTTGGCTCAGGAGTCTTTCGACGAGAAAAAATGGTCAGATGCAATTTACCATGCATATGCAGGATTTGTAAACGGTGCAAAAGCATTGTTATTGGCAGAAAACCAAAAAACAAACCACCACGCAGGAATTGTAGATTTGTTTGACACTGTTTTTATCGACACTAATAAAATAGAATTAAACTCAACTTTTAAAGATTTGGTTTACCAAATCAATAAAAATGAACCATCTGAAGCTTTTGCTAAAGATTACATTGCACAAGCGACTGTTTTCTTTGATAAAATCGAAACTTTCAGAGCACAGGAATTAGCAAATGCATAATATAAAACCCAAAATAACTTTAGTCGGTGCAGGTCCGGGCGATCCCGATTTACTGACGCTGAAAGCTGTAAAAGCATTGGCTGAAGCTAATGTGGTTTTATACGACGCTTTGGCTAATGAAGAAATTCTGGATTACGCACCAAAAAATGCTATTAGGATTTTTGTTGGAAAAAGAATCGGAAATCATGCTTACACTCAGGATCAAATCAATCAGCTGATTGTAGATAATGCTTTGACTTACGGAAATGTAGTTCGATTAAAAGGAGGAGATCCTTTTATTTTCGGAAGAGGTGGAGAAGAAGTAGAATTCGCAGAGAGTTTCGGAATAGAAACCATCGTAGTTCCCGGAATTTCATCGGTAGTTGCCGTTCCTGCAAGTCAGGGGATTTCAATTACTAAAAGAGGCGTTTCGGAAAGCTTTTGGGCGATTACCGGAACAACTTCTGACAGAAAATTATCTTCAGATGTAGCTTTGGCAGCACAATCTTCTGCAACTGTTGTGATTTTGATGGGAATGCACAAATTGCCTCAAATCATCGATTTGTTTCAAAAAGAAGACAAAGGAAATTTACCCGTTGCAATCATCCAAAACGGAACAACAGCAGAAGAAAAAGTAGGCGTAGGAACTGTTGATTCGATTTTAGAAGTTGTAAAAGAAAAGAAATTAGGTTCACCAGCAATTATCGTTTTAGGCGAAGTTGTCCGAGAAAGCAACAAATTAAAAGGTTTTTACGAAGAATTTCTATCAAAAGAAACCATTCATTAGAATTATATGTTCCGTTTGGAACAATTCGTTGGTAAATCATCTAATTTTGTTTAGATGAAATTAAATTAAAATGGAACAAAACGAATTATATCCAATATTTCTAAAGCTTCACAATTTAAATGTCTTGATTGTAGGTGGAGGAAATGTAGGTCTGGAAAAGCTTTCTTTCTTGCTAAAATCAAGTCCGAATGCTAATGTTGAGGTAGTTGCACCTGATTTTCATTTAGAAATTAAGGTTTTAGCAGAAAAACATCCTTCAATTAAATTGACGGAAAAAAAGTTCAAAAAGAAAATGCTCAAAAAACGTCACATGGTAATTGCCTGTACAGACGATTTGAAAGTAAATAAAAAGGTTTACGATTTAGCAAGAAAACGTTATCTGATTTGCAATATTGCTGATACGCCAGATTTATGTGATTATTATTTAGGTGGAATCGTAACAAAAGGAAATGTAAAAATTGCCATTTCAACAAACGGAAAATCACCAACAACGGCTAAAAGGTTAAGGGAGTTTTTTGAAGAAGTAATTCCGGAAGATATTAACCAAATGGTTGAAAATCTGAATGAATATCGAAAAACGCTAAAAGGCAATTTTGAAGAAAAGGTTAAAAGAATGAATGAGATTACCTCTTCATTAAAAAATAAAGAGTAAAAAGGTTTCGGAAAGAAATTAATGATAAAAATCATTGAAAGTACAAGGATTTATTCGTTTCTTTGCGTTATTAAGAATGATTATAAACAACAACATAATGATTAAAACAGATATACTTATAATTGGAGCAGGCCCAACAGGTTTATTTGCCGTATTTGAGGCAGGATTGTTAAAATTAAAATGCCACATTTTAGATGCTCTTCCACAACCAGGAGGACAGCTATCAGAGTTATATCCAAAAAAACCAATTTATGATATTCCTGGATTCCCAGAAGTATTAGCTGGAGATTTAGTTGACGGACTAATGGAGCAAATCAAACAATTTGAGCCAGGATTTACTTTAGGAGAACGTGCTGAAACAGTTGAAAAGCAAGAAGACGGAACTTTCATTGTAACATCAAACAAAGGAACTAAATTTCATGCACCAGTTATTGCAATCGCAGGAGGTTTAGGAAGTTTTGAGCCTCGTAAACCACTTATCGAAGATATCGAGTTTTATGAAGATAAAGGAGTAAAATACTTCATTAAAAATCCTGAGAAATTCAGAGATAAAAGAGTTGTTATTGCAGGAGGAGGAGATTCAGCTTTGGACTGGAGCATCTTCTTAGCAAATGTAGCTTCAGAAGTAACTTTAATCCACAGAAGAAACGAATTCAGAGGAGCTTTAGATTCTGTAGAAAAAGTACAGGAATTAAAATCAGCTGGAAAAATCAAATTAATCACTCCGGCAGAAGTTATCGGAATCAATGGTGCTGAACACGTAGAATCTTTGGATATTGAAGAAAACGGAGCACACCGTAAAATCGAATGTGACTATTTCATCCCACTTTTCGGATTAACACCAAAATTAGGTCCAATTGGAGACTGGGGATTAGAAATCGAGAAAAATGCAATTAAAGTAAACAACGCATTAGATTACCAAACTAACATTCCGGGAATCTTCGCAATTGGAGACGTAAATACATACCCAGGAAAATTAAAGTTGATCCTTTGCGGTTTCCACGAAGCAACTTTAATGTGCCAAGCTGCGTATTCAATCATCAACCCAGGTAAAAAATATGTATTAAAATATACAACAGTTTCAGGTGTAGATGGTTTTGATGGAACTCGTAAAGAAGCACCAAAAGCAGTTGTAAAAGCGATTGTTTAATCTGAGGTGCCGAGGTTCTAAGGGACTAAGGCGTTAAGGTTTTTAAATATTGTAAAGCCCAAACTTTTTAAAGTTTGGGCTTTTTTAATTACTATGAATAATTCCAGAGGGATGACATATTTATAGAAAATAAATTATTCGTTTGCAAAAGCTCCAGCGGAGCGAAATATATGTCGCTCCGCTGGAGCTGTTGCGTTGTGTAAATTGTTTTCTATAAATATTATGCTCCTCCGGAGCTAAATCAAGCAAAAGATAAAACCTAAGAACCTTAGCACCTAAGTACCTCAGAACCTTAGAAAAAAAACATTTGCAAATCGAAACCCTATTTCATACCTTTGCACTGTTCTTAAAATTATTGTCAGTTATCACGAAAGGCGGAGGGATAGACCCGATGAAACCTTAGCAACCCTTTATCATAAAGAAGGTGCTAAATTCTACTTTTTACTAATTTTCCAGTATTAAAGATAGATAACACAAATACATACTCGTATTTCTCAAAACTTTTCCAGACAACATACAATATTTACTGAAACAGATTCTGTATCAGGAGCGAATCATTGGGGCATTTTTGCAGTCAATAGTTCCCGCTTTTCGTTGCAATCATTTTGTTTTTTAAAGAAAAAAGCAAAATGATTTCCACTTCAATCGGGGCTAATGAGCCAGCAATAGTGCACTTTTGGAATTAATGTGAAAAAATATCCGAAGTAAAAACCGATAGGTTTAAACTTCACAATCATAATAAAAAAACTTAGCATCTTAGAACCTTAGCGTCTTAGCAGCTAAAACAAAAAAACATGGCAATAACAATTCAAGAAGCAATAAAAAAAAATATCCTAATCCTTGATGGAGCAATGGGAACGATGTTGCAACGCTATAATTTCTCGGAAGAAGATTTTAGAGGAGAGCGTTTCAAAGATTTTCCGCATCCGTTAAAAGGAAACAACGATTTACTATCCCTAACACAACCACAAGCGATTCGCGATGTACACGCCGCGTATTATGAAGCTGGTGCTGACATCGTAGAAACCAACACTTTTTCAGGAACGACAATCGGTATGGCTGATTATCACATGGAAGATTTGGTTTATGAATTAAACTACGAATCGGCAAAACTCGCACGCGAGGTTGCCGATGAGTTTACCGCAAAAAATCCGGAAAAACCACGTTTCGTAGCGGGGTCAATTGGACCGACAAACCGTACAGCAAGTATGTCGCCAGACGTAAACGATCCAGGTTACAGAGCCGTAACGTTTGACGATTTACGAATTGCATACAAACAGCAAGCTGAGGCGTTAATAGATGGTGGATGTGATTTGCTTTTAGTAGAAACAATTTTCGATACATTAAATGCAAAAGCAGCACTTTTTGCAATCGAAGAAGTAAAAGAAGAACGCAATCTTGATATTCCAATCATGGTTTCAGGAACAATTACCGATGCTTCAGGAAGAACACTTTCTGGACAAACTGTAGAGGCATTTTTGATTTCAGTTTCGCATATTCCGTTATTGAGTGTAGGTTTCAATTGCGCCCTTGGAGCCGATTTGCTGAAACCGTATTTAAAGACATTAGCGCACAACACAAGTTTTAATGTTTCTGCACATCCAAATGCAGGACTGCCAAATGCTTTCGGACAATATGATGAAACGCCAGAACAGACACAGGCCTTCATCAAAGAATATTTAGAGGATAATTTAATTAATATCATCGGAGGTTGTTGCGGAACAACTCCAGATCATATTCGATTAATGGCTGAGGTTGCAAAGGATTATAAACCGAGAGTTGCACCGGTAACAGTATAGTTTAATTTTTTGAAATATTATATGAAATTTAAATATCTGGTTTTATTAGTTCTTCTTTCAACTTTACTTGCACAATGCGCTTCGTCAGCGACCATTGAAGGAATGACAGTTAAAGATTATAAAGCGGAAAAGAAAATTGGAGATAAGATTTTCATTAGATCTGTTACAGGTGGAAAAAAAACAAATCCATTATGGACGTCTAAGATTTCTAATGAAAATTTTGGAGAGGCATTTAAAAAATCTGTTATTGAGTCGGAAGTGTTTTCTAAAATAGATTCTATTACAAATAATGAGGATTGGGTTCTTGAAATTAATTTAATTTCTGTTGATCAGCCTTTTTTTGGTGCGACTTTTACAGTCAAAACTGCAATAGAATATAAGTTGTATAACAAAAATGAATTAAAATTTAGTAAGAACATTAAACAATCGGGTAGCGCTAAAATATCAGATGCTCTTATTGGGACAAAGAGACTCCGATTAGCTAATGAAGTTTCAGCAAAAAATAATATAAAAGAGTTACTTCGATCATTAAACGAAATTTCTCTATAGTAAGTAATTGAGATAAAAATATTACTGTTTAACATTATAAAAATGCAACCTTACTCGCGTGAGGGATAGAAGTGAAAAGCCCGCAGAACAATGCAGTGAAACGGAATTGGTCGAGGACTTGTAACGGATAGCCCGGCCGAAGGACACGCCCAAAATAATAAACATAAATGCCTACAAGGTTTTAAAAACCTCGCAGGAAAGAAAATAGAATAAAAAACTTAGAACCTTAGAATCTCAGGATCTTAGTAACTTAAAAAGAAATGACAGAAAAAAGAAGAGACCTTGTATTATCAGGATTAGAACCGTTGATTATTACGCCCGAAAGTGTTTTCGTGAATGTTGGTGAGCGTACAAACGTAACAGGTTCAAGAAAATTCTTGAGATTAATCAAGGAAGAGAAATATGACGAGGCGCTTGATATTGCAAGACAGCAGGTAGAAGGTGGAGCACAAATCATCGATATTAATATGGATGAAGGAATGCTTGACGGTGTTACTGCGATGACTAAATTTTTGAATTTAATTGCGGCAGAACCAGATATTTCGAGAGTGCCAATTATGATCGACAGTTCGAAATGGGAAATCATCGAAGCCGGTCTGAAAGTAGTACAAGGAAAAAGCGTTGTTAACTCGATTTCGTTAAAAGAAGGCGAAGAAGCTTTTATTCACCATGCTAAATTAATTAAACGTTACGGAGCAGCGGCAATTATTATGGCTTTTGACGAAGTTGGTCAAGCTGATAATTACGATCGTCGTGTGGAGATTTGTCAGCGTTCGTATGATATTTTGGTGAACAAAGTAGGATTTCCTCCGCAGGATATTATTTTCGATTTGAATATTTTCCCGGTTGCAACGGGAATGGAAGAGCATAGATTAAACGCTTTGGACTTCTTTAGAGGAACAAAATGGGTTCGCGAGAATCTTCCTCATGCACATATAAGCGGTGGTGTGAGCAACGTTTCGTTTTCTTTTAGAGGAAACGATACGGTTCGTGAAGCGATGCACTCGGTATTTTTATACCACGCAATTAAAAACGGAATGACGATGGGAATCGTAAATCCGGAAATGTTGACGATTTACGATGATATTCCGAAAGATTTATTAGAACACGTTGAAGACGTAATTTTAGATAGACGCGACGATGCGACAGAACGACTTTTGGATTTTGCAGAAAATGTAAAGGGCGAAGCAAAGAGCGATGAAAAAGTGGTTCAGGAATGGCGTTTTGGAACGGTTCAGGAGCGTATTACACATTCATTGGTAAAAGGAATTGACGCTTTTATTGAAGAAGATGTTGAAGAAGCACGTTTGGCAGCAACAAAACCAATTGAGGTTATCGAAATTAATTTGATGACGGGAATGAATGTGGTTGGAGATTTATTCGGAAGCGGAAAAATGTTCTTGCCTCAGGTTGTAAAATCGGCTCGTGTAATGAAAAAAGCCGTTGCTTATTTATTGCCTTTTATTGAAGCGAGCAAACAAGCGGGAGACAAACAAGGAAACGGAAAAATCCTAATGGCAACTGTAAAAGGTGATGTTCACGACATTGGTAAAAATATCGTTTCAGTGGTTTTGGCTTGTAACAATTACGAGATTGTCGATCTTGGTGTTATGGTGCCTCCGGAAAAAATCATTGCAGCGGCGATTGAACATGAAGTTGATATTATTGGATTAAGCGGATTGATCACGCCTTCGCTTGATGAAATGGTTTATTTAGCCAAAGAATTAGACAAACAAGATATTAAAATCCCGATTATGATTGGTGGGGCAACGACTTCGCGTGCGCATACAGCCGTGAAAATTGCGCCTCAATACAGAGAAACTGTAATTCACGTTAACGATGCTTCAAGAGCTGTTACCGTTGCAGGAAATCTGTTAGATCATAACCGAAAAATATATGCGGCAGATATTCGTGCAGAATATGATTCGTTTAGAGAAACGTTTTTAAATCGTTCGAGAGACAAGAATTTCTTAACGATTGAAGATGCTCGCAAAAATAAATTACCATTGGATTGGTCGGAATATACTCCGACGAAACCAAAAGTAATTGGTGCACAAACCATTGAAATAGAATTAGATGTTTTGGTTCCGTATATCGACTGGACGCCGTTTTTCCAGACTTGGGAATTGTACGGGAAATATCCTGCAATTTTAACGGATGAGGTTGTGGGTGAACAAGCGACATCTGTTTTTAACGATGCTCAGGCAATGCTGAAAGTGATTTTGGAAGAGAAAAAACTAAAAGCAAAAGGTATTTACGGAATTTTTCCTGCGAATCAGGTTAATGACGATGATATTGAATTGCGTGATGAAAACGGAAAAGTTTTGGAGAAATTCTTAACGCTTCGTCAGCAGTCGCAAAAAACAAAAGGTGCTCCAAATATCGCTTTAGCCGATTTTATTCTGCCAAAAGAAAGCGGAATAGAAGATTACATTGGAGCTTTTTGCGTAACAACAGGTTTTGGTGTAGACGAATGGGCTGCGGAATATGAAAAGAATTTAGACGATTACAATTCGATTATGGTGAAAGCACTTGCCGATCGTTTTGCTGAGGCTTTTGCCGAATATCTTCACGAGAGAGTGCGTAAAGATTTCTGGGGTTATGATAGCGAAGAATCTTTAACCAACGAAGAATTGATTAAAGAAAATTATAAAGGAATTCGTCCAGCTCCTGGTTATCCGGCTTGTCCAGATCACTTAGAAAAACCAACAATCTGGAAGCTTTTAGATGTTGAAAAACAAATTGGAGTGAAGCTAACAGAAAGTATGGCAATGTGGCCAGCTTCATCGGTTTCAGGATATTATTTCGGAAATCCAAAAAGCCGTTATTTCGGCCTCGGAAAAATAAAAGAAGATCAGGTCACAGATTACGCCAAACGCCGAAATGTACCGCTTGATTACGCAATGAAATGGTTAAACCCTAATATAGCAGATTAACGAAAAGTTATTTTTGTTTCAGGTTTCAAGTTTCAAGTTCTTACAGCAACTTGAAACTTGAAACCTGAAACTTGAAACAAAAAATAAAAAATGAAAGTAACAGAACATATAGAAAACGCCAAAGGAAAAACATTATTCTCATTTGAAATTATTCCGCCTCAAAAGGGTAAAAGCATTCAGGAATTATACGATAATATTGATCCGTTGATGGAGTTTAATCCGCCGTTTATTGATGTAACGACTTCACGTGAGGAGTATATTTACATTGATAAAGGTAACGGACTTTTGGATAAAAAATTGACTCGTATGCGTCCGGGAACGCTTGGAATTTGCGCTTCTATAAAACATAAATACAATGTTGACACTGTTCCGCATTTGCTTTGTGGTGGTTTCACTAAAGAAGAAACTGAGTATATGCTGGTTGACTGTCATTATTTGGGAATCAATAATGTAATGGCGCTTCGAGGTGACGCAATGAAAGACGAACAATCTTTTGTGCCTAAAGCAGGTGGTAATCATTATGCAATTGATTTGGTAAAACAAATCAACGATTTGAACTGCGGAAAATATCTTCACGAAGTTATGGATGCTGATAATAAAGCCGATTTCTGCATTGGAGTTGCGGGTTATCCAGAAAAACATTTAGAATCACCATCTTTACAATCAGATTTAAAAAGATTAAAAGAAAAAGTTGATGCAGGAGCAGATTATGTGGTAACACAAATGTTTTTTGACAACTCAAAATATTTTGCCTTTGTAGAAAAAGCAAGAGAAATGGGAATCACAATTCCGATTATTCCTGGAATTAAACCAATCGCTGTTCAAAGACATTTACAAGTTTTACCACAGATTTTCAGAATCGATTTGCCAGAAGATTTAATTGATGCTGTGGACAAATGCAAAAATAACGCTGAAATCAAACAAGTCGGAATCGAATGGGCGATTCAGCAATCATTAGAATTAAAAGCCGCTGGAGTTCCGTTTTTACACTATTATTCAATGGGTAAATCTGAGAATATCCGCCAGATTGCAAGTCAGGTTTTTTAAGATCTTTGCGAGGAACTTTGTCAAAGTTTTAAACTTTGACAAAGTTTTTTCGAGTCATGTTTGTCATTCCGAGGAGCGAGGACACGAGCGATAGTTGGGATGCGAGCCTAGTAATAACAAATTGCTGAAGGATTTTGTTTAATTTAGAAGTTTAAATTTTCGAGTCATGAAACAAGAAGAACTACAAGCCATAGCATCTCAATTAAAACATCCAACAGGAGAAAAAGGAATCGAAATGGCCAATATGATGAACGAAACGAACATCAATATGACCAAACATTCGATTCAAAATCTGAATATTTCCAAAGAAAATAGAATTCTAGAATTAGGTCACGGAAACGCTGGGCACGTAGAATTTCTATTCGAACAAGCAGAAAAAATTAAATACTACGGACTGGAAATGTCGGAACTGATGTTTCAGGAAGCGCGCCAGATCAACCGAAATTTTGTTTCTCAAAAACAAGCTTTCTTTTCTCTTTATGATGGGAATACAATTCCGTTTGAGGATGGATTATTCGATAAAATATTTACTGTAAATACAATCTATTTTTGGCAGAAACCCGAAGAATTGCTTTCAGAGATTTACAGAGTTTTAAAACCAAATGGAAATTTCTGTTTGACATTTGCAGAAGAAGATTTTATGAAAAAACTGCCATTTACGCAATTCGATTTTGAATTGTATAGTACGGAAAAAGCGCAGGAGTTGATCAAAAAATCAGATTTTAAGATTGTCTATACAGAAACACAAACTGAAAAAGTAAAAAGCAAAACCGGCGAGTTGGTTGATAGAGCTTTTACAACTATTGTTCTGGAGAAGTAGTTGAAATTTTAAACACATAGAAACATAGATTTTTCTTAATTTTAGTTGAGAAGAATTAAAAGAAAAATACATTTTTCACACATAGCTATGTTTGTTTAAATAATTGAAACGCCTTTATAGACAAAGAGAACTATGTTTCTATGTGTTAAAAAATAAAGGTTGCTGAATTCTAAACCCTAGTATCATTATGGAAGTTAAGAAAATCAATTTTTTACAGAGTTACAGCAGCATTTTATGGCTTCTTGGCGGAATTATAATTGGAAGTATTTTTGGATTGGTTTTCGGAGAGAAAGTTTTGATCATAAAGCCTCTTGGTGATATATTCCTGAATTTACTTTTTACAGCCATTATTCCGCTTATCTTTTTTACGATCGGTTCTTCGGTAGCCAATCTGGAAAGAACAGAAAAATTGGGAAAACTTTTTGTCATAATGTTATTGGTTTTTCTGGCTACAATTTTGATTTCGGCAATTGTAATGATTTGCGCCGTTTATCTTTTTCCAATTCATGAAGATATCGCTATTGCTAAAGTTCCGTTTGAAGAAGTAGCATCAGGATCAGCAGGAGATCAGATTGCAAAACTGCTTACAGCAAATGATTTCTTTGAATTATTATCTCGAAAAAGCATGCTGGCCTTGATTATTTTCTCCTTTTTAGTCGGTTTTGCCACTTTACAGTCAGGAGAAAAAGGAAATGCTTTCAAAAGTTTTCTAGATTCAGGAAACGAGGTAATGAAACAGCTTTTGAACATTATAATGAAATTTGCACCAATTGGTTTAGGAGCTTATTTTGCTTACCAAGTTGGAGTTTTTGGACCGCAATTGTTGGGAGTTTATGCAAAACCGATGGCAGTTTATTATGCAGCTTGTGTTTTCTATTTCTTTGTGTTCTTTAGCTTATATGCTTTTGTCTCTGGTGAGAAAAGAGCTTTTAAAGTTTTCTGGAGTAATAATATAGCACCGTCATTAACAGCAGTAGGAACTTGCAGCAGTATTGCGACTATTCCAGCCAATTTAGCAGCAGCAGAAAAAATGGGAATTCCGGCTCACGTCCGGAATTTGGTAATTCCGCTTGGAGCACCTTTGCATAAAGATGGATCGAGTATGTCATCGATTTTAAAAATAACTTTTTTGTTTGCCATGTTTGGTAAAGATTTTTCAGATCCGATGACGATTCTTTTAGCACTCGGGATTACAGTGGTAGTTTCAATTGTCGAAGGAGGAATTCCAAACGGAGGTTATATTGGAGAAATCTTAGCCATTACCGTTTATGGTTTTCCAATGGAACAAGCTTTGCCAGTCGCCATGATCTTAGGGACATTGGTTGACCCAATTGCTACTTTATTAAATGCAAACGGAGATGTAATCTGTTCGATGATGGTTTCGAGATTCTCTGAAAAGACGAAGTGGTAGCTATTCTTTAAAACAATCAAAATTTTTATTAATCTTCCTTATCCGCGCAATCTGCGCGACATAACTAATACAACAAACTTATGAATTCAAAATTACAGCATGATCTCAATAATTTTGAGAATATCTTAGAAAAAACAAAACAGCACGGAATTGATTTTCTGAATAATATCGAAAATATTCCAACGTCTAATACCTACTCAATAGATCCTAAAACGGAGCTAAACGAATTAGGTTTAGGATCTATCGAAGCTTTAAAGGAATTTAATGAAAGATTGGCTCCATTGATGGTTTCTTCGCCAGGGCCGAGATATTGGGGATTTGTTACTGGCGGCTCAACACCTGCGTCTATTGTAGGCGATTGGCTAGCGACTGTGTATGATCAGAATACTCAAGCTGTAAAGGCACAAGGAGGAGCATCGGCATTAATAGAGTTTGAAACCATCAATTTATTATTGCAATTATTAGAACTCCCTGATTCGTTTTTAGGCGGATTCGTTACTGGTGCTACAATGTCAAATTTTACTTCTCTTGGCGTTGCTAGACAATGGTTTGGGAAGCAGTTTGGAAAAGATTTTGCTAAAAACGGAATTTCAGAACCAATTAATATTCTAACAGCAACACCACATTCTTCTACTATAAAATGTCTATCGCTTTTAGGAATTGGAAGTCAAAATTATACAGCAATAAAAGCTGTCGAGGGAAATCGCGAAGCTCTTGATATTGTTGATTTGGAAGAAAATATAAAGAAATTAGATGGAAAACCATTTATCTTGATTTCTAGTGCAGGAACAGTAAATACAGCCGATTTTGATGATTTTGAAGTAATTTCAAAACTAAAAGAAAAATACAATTTCTGGTGGCACATTGATGCCGCTTTTGGTGGTTTTGCTGCAGTTTCTGAGAAATACAACCATCTTGTAAAAGGTTGGGAAGGAGCAGACAGTATTACTATCGATTGTCATAAATGGCTGAACGTACCTTATGAAAGTGCTTTTTATTTAGTTAAAAAAGACCATATAAATCTGCAGATTGAAACATTCCAAAATTCTAATGCACCATATTTAGCTAATCCGCTGGAGAATTTTAATTATTTGAATGTTCTTCCTGAAAATTCACGTCGTTTGCGTGCGTTGCCTGTATGGTTTTCGCTTAAAGCTTATGGGAAAGAAGGCTTTAGAGATATTATCGAAAATAGTACAGCATTGGCTTTGCATTTTGGAAATGCTCTAATAGAAAATGATTTTGAGCTGTTGGCACCAATTCGTTTAAATAATGTCTGCTTTACGCTGAAAGGAGAACACAATCAAGAAAAAGTAAGTCAGTTTTTATCTGCTTTAAATGATACAGGAAAAGTCTTTATGACACCAACGATTTATCAAGGTAAAAAAGGAATTAGGGCTTCTTTTGTGAATTGGAGAACTACAGAAGATGATGTTAAACTTGTAATTGAGGAAATGCGAGAAGTCCTTTCAGAATTATAAACTTTATAAAAGTAGAAGAGCCTGTTTGAAGGAACAGGCTCTTGACTAACACAAAAAAAAACAAAAAACAAGGTATTTAAAGAACGAAATTTTAAATTCGGTATGTAAATGCAATTGTCGCAATACGATTATCTAACTCATATCTTTTATCAATAGTAGTTTGAGCAACTGGAGATTTAATAGTAAAATTGTTGGTATTGAAAACATCGGTAAAATTGAGTTTGATGTTTCCTTTTTTGGCTAATATTTGTTTTGAAATCCCAATGCTGAAATCAAAGAAGCCATCTCTCTGATAAATTCCAAGATTTGATTTGGACTGATATTGTGCATTTCCTTCCGCTTTCAGGGTTTCAGTTATAGCAAAAGAATTTTGCACGCTTACATTCAAAGTCGTAATAGGATCGATTGTATTGCTGTTTAAAATGTCTCCCATAAATTTATTTTCAAAAACATTGAATAAAGTGTTTACAGACCACCATTTGTTTAGCTCAGAGGTATTGGTAATATTGATTCCATAATTGTATGATTTATCAACATTTATTTGCGTTGTAACGGTGGTGTTAGTGTCAGGATTGTAATTGTACACTTCCGTGAAAACGTCTTTGGTGCTATTAAAATAAAGAGAAGCCATAAAATTGCTTTTCCAGGCATAACCAATTTCCATGGCATGAGTAATCTCTGGAATCAAATTCGGATTTCCTTGTGAATAGTTGAACGAGTCATCGTAAAAACGAAATGGATTCAAATCAAATTGGCTTGGTCTATTGATTCTTTTGCTATATGATGCATGTGCAGAATGATTACTCGTGAATTCATACTTCAAGGAAAGACTAGGGAACCATTTCAAATAATCATCTTTGTGTTCTTCATTCAATGTTTTCTGATCAATATTGATTGCGGTGTATTCACTTCTTAAACCCGCTTGAATGTTTAATTTTTCTAACTGATATTTGTAGTTGACGTATGCGGCGTAAATTTGTTCATTATATTCAAAATGATTGGTTGAATTAAAATCGATAAGCCATTCCTTATTTTCATAATATTCGTAAACAGATGGATTATCATTATTTTTAATGCTGGCTTTGAAGCCCCATTCAATAGATTGTTTTTCCTTGAATGGATTTACAAAATCAACTTTTCCAGTAAAAACTTTTAACTGAGAAGGAATGTAACCGCGACGATCATTTACAACAGTCGCATTTGCGGTATTATCTGCGCTTTGAAATTGATTGGATCTAAACTTTGATGTTTCGTATTCAAAGTCAAAAGACATGTTTTTTCCTTCTGTATTAAATTTATGAACTCCAGAAAAAGCATACGTATAATCATTCCATTTTTCTTTGCTGTCGTTATAAGTCAAAGCATCAAAAATGGGCTGGTTTGAAGTATTAAATACCGTATTTGTACCATCAGCCATATTTTCATATCGACCGATTTTGGCATCTACATAAAATTCCAAATTTGTTTTAGGAGAAACCTCATATTGTGTTCCAATCTTGAAATTATTAGAAGTTAAAGGTTCATCTGTAATTGATGTTTGGTGGTTTTTAGATATAATTTCCTGATGCGTAAGATCTGTATATTGAGTCTGATCGAATTTTTTATGTTCTTCTTCGCCTCTAAAAGTATAGCTGTAATTTCCGAAAACGCCCCATTTGTCCTTATTATAATTTAAGTTGAAGCCAGAATTGGTTCTGTTTTTTCGCCCTCTTCCATAACTCGCAAAGGCCGTGCCTTTTAAGCCCGAAGCATTTGGTTTTTTGAGGATAATATTAATGATGCCTGCTTTTCCTGCTGCATCATATTTAGAAGAAGGATTGGTAATTACTTCAATTTGTTTGATGTTGGAAGAGGTTGTAGCCTTTAGATAATTCGCCAATTCTTTTTGAGAAAGCTGTGTCAGTTTACCGTTTATCATTACAGCAACACCTTGCTGTCCGCGAATAGACAAATCGCCATCCTGAGACACGACAACGCCTGGCGCACGAGATAAGACGTCAAGCGCGGTCCCGCCTTCAGAAACGATGCTGTTTTCTACATTGAAAACAAGACGATCAGATTTTTGAGTATAAAGCACCTTCTTTTTAGTAATCACAATTTCATCTAAAGCATTTATAGCTGTTTCAACAATACTATCTGTTTCTTTTTCTTCTGTTTGTGAATATCCATATACCGAAAAAGCAAGCATCATGGAGGTTATAATTTTTTTCATGCTGTTTTAATTTGACCGATTCTAATCTTGTTTTTTTATCAGATTTATTGAAGAACAATTCGTTCCAATTCTTCTGAAAACTTTTTTTGAAGATTTAACGCTTGATTTAAAACAACTGAAATACGTTTTTTAAGGGTATGGAGTATATGTAACATATTGTGGCATTTAAAATTTGATATGCCAAATATATAACTATTTATAATAAGTCTAAATAAAAATACAATTAATTTTTCTAATTTTAACGTAATTTCTTGATTATAAGAAGTGCATAAATAAAAAAAGCGGTTTGTTTTTAAATAAAACAAACCGCTTTTCTAACTGAAAACCGTGACTGCGACTGAAAACTTACTTAGTAATTTCTCTAAAAACAGCTTCTAGATTTTTATTTTTCTGATTCAATTGTAATGTTTTTAATCCATTTTCGTTGGCAAAGTCAAAAATAGCTGGGCGCATATCTTTATCTGTAACAAAAGTCAACTCCCATGTCATGTCATGCGTATTAATGTAAGAAGAGATGTTTTCAAGTCTAGCCAAAAGCTGTTCTTCAACTTTGTAATCAAACTCTACTTCAATAATTTGCTCTTTATCTGCAGTAACTAAATGATCTAATTTATTGTCTGCAACAATTTGTCCTTTATCAATAATTATGACACGATCGCAAATTGCTTCAACTTCCTGCATAATATGTGTAGATAAAAAAACAGTTTTATTTTTCCCCGCATTTTTAATCACGTTACGAATTTCCATTAACTGATTCGGATCCAGTCCGGTAGTTGGTTCATCTAAAATTAACACTTCTGGATCATGAAGTAGAGCGTTTGCCAAACCAACGCGTTGGCGATATCCTTTAGAAAGCTGCCCAATCTTTTTATGGCTTTCTGGTGTCAGTCCTGTCAGTTGAATAACCTCTTCGATTCTTGATTTTGGCACGTTATAAACATCAGCATTAAATGCCAAATATTCACGAACATACAAATCCAAATACAAAGGATTATGCTCTGGCAAGTACCCAATTGAGCGTTGCACCTCTTTTGTGTTTGTCATGACATCGTGACCATTTACAAGGGCTGAGCCACTATCGGCAAGTAAATAAGTGGTCAAAATTTTCATCAAAGTAGATTTTCCAGCTCCGTTAGGACCAAGAAATCCCACGATTTCCCCTTTTTCAATTTTAAAAGAAATTTCATTTAAAGCTTTTTGCTCTCCGTAACTTTTTGATATACTGTTTACTTCTATCGACATGACTTTTTATTTGTTACAAAAGTAAACAGAAATAGTCTCTATTGCTAAAAATTTATCTCCTAAAGTGATTATAAAAAAATCAGCAGCACCAGTATTCACGGCATCGTTATTGTTAAAGGAATGCTAAAATTAAAATAAAACCCAAATCATGAAAAAATTTTTAGTGATGGCTGCTTTAGCTATCTGCAGTTTTGCAAACGCACAAAAAGGAACAGTATTAGTTGGTGGAAACATCTCTTATTCTTCTGAAACAAGAGATTACGGTAATGCTGAAAGAAAATCAAACGAATTTGCTTTTTCTCCAAAAGTAGGTTACCAATTTCACGAAAACTGGACAGTTGGAGGTGAGTTTACAGTTGCATCTTCAAAAGATGATCAAGGTGTAAATGAATACAAAACTAATACATCTAGATTTGGTGCATTTGTTCGTTACACTATGCCATTAAGCCAAACTTTCTCAGTATTCGCAGATTTAGGAGCTGGTTTCCAAAATCAAACTGAAAAAGATTACATTGGATCAAACTACACAAAATATAAAGGAGATGGAATGTATATTGGTGTAGTTCCAGCTCTTTTCATTAACATGAAAAAAGGTTTTGGTCTTAACTTTAGCATTGGAGGTTTAGGATACGAAACATTAAATTATGACAACAACGGTCCAGATGTAAGCAAATTTAATTTCAACTTTGGTAAAACAGCAAGTATTGGAATTTCTAAAAACTTCTAATCTTTAGTTTTATATTCAATTTCAGAGAGCGCTCCAAACGGAGCGCTTTTTTTATAACCATTTCTTGTTGTTATTTTAATTTCTAAGCTATTTAAATTGAGTTGTTTTTAATTAATCGTTAAGAAAATAACTACAGTTATGTATTGGTATTTTAATTGTTTGTTGTATGTGAAATCTTAATAAATATCACAAATGAAAAAAATGCTACTTATTCTTGCATTAGCTATGTTTAGCTTTGCAAATGCCCAAAAGGGAACAATTTTAGTTGGAGGAAATATTGGTTATACTTCTTCAAATAGAGATTTTCTAACATCAAATGAAAAATACCGTGATTTTGGTCTTTCTCCTAAAGTAGGTTATCAGTTTCATGATAATTGGACTGTCGGAGGAGAATTCTCGATTGGTTCTTCGAGAACTGAAATTGAAGGTAAAATGACTGGAAAAGCAAATAATTTTAAAGCGGGTGCTTTTTTACGTTATTCTGTTCCTTTGACTGAAACTTTTTCGGTATTTGCTGATTTAGGTGCTGGTTTTCAAAATCAAAAAAGAACTGTTACTTCAGTAGACGCAGAGAACGAATTCAAAGGAGATGGTTTTTACACAGCTATTACTCCGGCTCTTTTTATTAATATGAAAAAAGGTTTTGGATTAAATTTTAGTATTGGAGGTATTGGTTATCAAACTTGGAGTTTTGATAATGAAGGACAAAAAAATAAGGAGTTTAATTTCAATTTTGGAAAAACAGTAAACATCGGAATTTCTAAAAACTTCTAGGTTTAAGTTTTAGCTAAACATGAAAAAGCGCTCCAATTGGGGCGCTTTTTTTGCTAAAGTTCTTCTGAAAATTAAACTTGAGGTTTAGCCCCGATAGAAGCTGTTTTGAAAACTAAATTTTTCTGCTTCTAAAAAATAATACCAGCAAAATGAAGCCGAACCGAATCATAACTAATATTCGGCCTCATTTGCTGGCATAAAAAACAAAAATATATTCTAGGTAAAACTATTAAGTAACAGGATTTTCTACTGCAGCTCTCATTTCCTGAGCTGCATTTACCATTTCGATTAAAGCTTTTTTAGTTTCATCCCAATGACGGGTTTTTAAACCGCAATCTGGATTTACCCAAAGCTGGTCAACAGGAATTACAGCAGAAGCTTTTTCTAATAAACGAACCATTTCTGCGCTTGATGGAACACGTGGTGAGTGAATGTCATAAACTCCAGGACCAATTTCGTTTGGATATTTAAAGTTTGCAAAAGCGTCTAAAAGTTCCATTTGCGAACGAGAACATTCAATCGTAATAACGTCGGCATCCATATCGGCGATGTTCTGGATAATATCGTTAAATTCGCTATAACACATATGGGTATGAATTTGAGTATCGTCGTTTACGCCACTTGCAGAAATTCGGAATGCTTTTACAGCCCAATCTAAATATTTTGCCCATTCTTCTTTTCTTAACGGAAGACCTTCACGAATGGCTGGTTCATCGATTTGAATGATTTTGATTCCTGCTTTTTCTAAATCGACAACTTCATCGCGAATTGCCAAAGCGATTTGCGTACAAGTTTCAGAACGAGGCTGATCATTTCTCACGAATGACCATTGTAAAATTGTTACAGGACCCGTCAGCATTCCTTTTACCCATTTAGAGGTTAAAGATTGTGCATATTGAGACCATTTTACAGTCATAGGGTTTGGTCTTGAAACATCGCCGTAAATAACAGGAGGTTTCACGCAACGGCTTCCGTAGCTCTGAACCCAACCGTTTTTTGTAAAAGTGAATCCGTCCAATTGCTCACCGAAATACTCAACCATATCGTTACGCTCAAACTCACCATGGACTAAAACGTCGATTCCAGTCTCTTCCTGAAAACGAATAGTTGCTTCGGTTTCCTTTTCGATTAAATCATTGTATTCTTGAGCTGTTAATTCTCCTTTTTTGAATCTCGCTCTCCAGCTTCTTACTTCTGCTGTTTGAGGGAAAGATCCAATTGTTGTAGTTGGAAATAATGGCAGTTTTAAGGCCTCAATCTGACTTTTTCTTCTAATAGCAAACGCGCTATTGCGTTTGTCGTCTGAAGCTGTGATTCCGGCTACTCGAGCTTTAACTTCATTATTATGAATTAATTTTGAAGTTTTACGGTTTTCGTTTGCCTGAACATTTTCTTTATAATCGACTGAGTTTTCTAGGTTCACTTCGTTTGAAGCAAATTGTTTTAAAAGTACAATTTCGTTGATTTTCTGCTTAGCAAAAGCCAGCCATTGTTTGATTTCGGGAGTTAAGGTCTTATCGTTTGTTTCTAAATCTAAATCGCACGGGCTATGAATTAAAGAACAAGATGGCGCAACCAAGATTCGGCTTTCGCCCAAAGCATCAGTTGCTCTTTTGATTAATTCTAAAGATTTTTTAAAATCATTTTTCCAGATGTTTCTTCCGTCAACAACTCCTAAAGAAAGATTTACGTTTGGAGCCAGTTTTCCTGATTCTAAAATATCATCTAACTGAAGCGGACAGCGAACTAAATCTAAATGCAAAGTATCAACTGGCAGAGCCAGAGCTGTTTCTAGATTTTCTCCAAAACAATCAAAATAGTTTGCTAAAATGATTTTAAGTTTTGGGAAACGAGTATTAATTTCGTTATACACTTTCGTGAAAGCACTTCTTTCCTTATCGGTTAAATTTAAAGCTAAGAAAGGTTCGTCAATCTGAACGTATTCTGCCTTTTCTGCTTGTAATTTTTCAAGAATTTCAAAGTATACAGGAAGTAAATTATCAAGAAGATCAATTCGGTTAAAGCCTTCTTCTTTTTCTTTTCCTAACAAAAGATAAGAAACGGGCCCAATTAAAACAGGTTTTGTCTTAATTCCTAGAGCATTTGCTTCTTTAAACTCGTTGATTATCTTTTCTGAAAACAATTCGAACTTTTGGTTTTTTGTGAATTCAGGAACTATATAATGGTAATTGGTATCAAACCATTTTGTCATTTCCATCGCCACAACATCTTGTCCGTTCTTTTGAGATCCTCTTGCCATCGCAAAATACAAATCCAGAGCCGAATTGTTTTTTGCTAATTCGTGATAACGAGCAGGAATTGCTCCAAGAGTCAACGTAAGGTCTAAAACCTGATCATAAAAAGAAAAATCATTAGACGGAATTAAATCTACTCCTGCTTCAGCTTGTAATTTCCAGTTTTTAAGACGGATTTCTTTTCCTGTTTCAATAAGTTCGTCAGCAGAAATTTTTTCCGCCCAATACAATTCAGATGCTTTTTTGAGCTCTCTGTTGCTTCCAATTCGTGGATAACCTAAGTTGTTTGTTTTCATTTTTGATTCAGTATTTTTTACTGAACAAATTTACGTTCTTGGTTTTTATAACTTATATTTGGCTTTTATTTTAGTAAAATGCGTTTTTAAAATACCATTTTAAAGATTATTTTTCTGTATAGATGTCTGAAATTAACTTTTGGCAGTAAAAAAAACTATGGAAAATCTAGACAAAACCGATTTGCTGATCTTGAAATACCTTCAAGAAGACTGCAATATCAATACAAAAGACCTTGCGAGTAAATTATTTCTAACCGTTACGCCCGTTTATGAGAGAATTAAAAGATTAGAAAGAGACGGTTATATTACTAAATATGTTGCTCTTTTGGACAAGCAGAAAATGAACCGAGGTATGACGGTTTTCTGTAATGTGAGATTAAAAGAACACGCCAAAAATGTTGGAAGCAATTTTGTGAAAGATATTGTGGCACTTCCAGAAATTATAGAATGTTATAACATAGCTGGAGATTACGATTTTATGCTCAAGATTTTGGTGCAAGATATGGCTAGTTATCAGGATTTTGTAATGAATAAATTGTCAACGATTGAGAATATCGGGAATACAAACAGTATTTTTGTGATGGGAGAAATCAAGCACAGTACTGCTTTAGAATTTTAAAGGAGAAGAAAATCCTAAAATAAAATGTATTTTTGAAGTCTTAAATCAAGATTTAGATCATCAATCTAAAATCTTTAATCATCAATCTAAAATCAAATGAACTGGGAACAGCTATTATCATTAAAACGTCAAGGCGATACAAGCAAAAGATTACGTGTAGAACAAGATGATACTCGTTTGGGATTTGAAGTAGATTATGATCGAATTATTTTTTCTGCTGCTTTTAGAAGTTTACAAGATAAAACACAGGTTATTCCGCTTTCTAAGACAGATTTCGTTCATACACGCTTAACGCACAGTTTGGAAGTTTCGGTTGTTGGGCGCTCGCTAGGGCGTTTGGTTGGAAAAAAAATCATTGAAAAATATCCTTACCTGAAAGAAGTTCACGGTTATCACATGAACGATTTTGGAGCTATTGTAGCCGCGGCTTCGTTGGCGCATGATATTGGAAATCCGCCTTTTGGGCATTCTGGTGAAAAAGCAATTGGAGAATATTTTTCTATCGGAAATGGACAAAAATATAGAAATCAGCTTACAGATAAACAATGGCAGGATTTGATAGATTTTGAAGGAAATGCCAACGGATTTTCAGTTCTTACAGCAAGCCGTCCGGGAATTGAAGGTGGACTTCGTATTTCGTATGCAACCTTGGGAGCTTTTATGAAATACCCAAAAGAAAGTCTTCCGAAAAAGCCAACCAATAATATTTCTGATAAAAAATATGGATTCTTTCAGTCTGATAAATTATTCTTTGAGGAAGTAGCCAAAGACATGGGAATGATAGCCAATAAATCTGGTGAAGATATTGGTTTCGAAAGACATCCTTTGGCTTATTTAGTCGAGGCTGCAGATGATATTTGCTACACCATTATCGACTTTGAAGACGGAATTAATTTAGGTTTAGTTTCTGAAGATTTTGCTTTAGAATATTTGATTAATCTCGTAAAAGACAATATTGGGGTTTCTAAATACAAATCATTAACCACAAAAGAAGACCGTATTAGTTATTTACGAGCTTTGGCTATCGGAACTTTAATTAATGATGCTGTAAATGTCTTTGTTGAAAATGAAGAAGCAATTCTTGCAGGAAACTTTCCGTATGCTTTAACAGACAAAAGCAAATACAAAGCACAGATGAATGATATCATTAAACTAAGTGTTGAGAAAATCTACCAAAGCCGTGAAGTGATAGAAAAAGAAATTGTAGGTTATCAAATCATTCAAACATTATTGGATAAGTTCATCACAGCATTCAATAATAAATATGAAGGAACGGCTTCAAATTATGACAAATTGATTTTGAAAATGCTGCCAGAGAAACACCATTTAGATAAAACTAATTTATACGAACGTTTATTGCATATTTGTCACTACGTTTCGCTTCTAACAGACGGAAACGCACTTGAATTATACGAAACAATTCAAGGACAGAAAAAGCGTTAAATCTATTCTTCTGCAATAAAAAATGCCTCTTTCAAAATTAACGAAAGAGGCATTTTTTATTATTCTTATTTTATTTATTTGAAAGCATAAACCAGACCAACTCCTAGAACTTGTCTTAATTGCATTCTTGGGCCGTCATTTACCTGAGTTGTTGTTCCTGTAGTTGGATCAACAACATCTTTTTTGGTTTTAATATCATCATCATAAATTAGGTGAACACCGATATTAGCCTTTACGTAAGCATTAACAACAAGATCAAGACGCGTATCATAATCAATATCGACATTTCCGAATTTGTTTAAGTAATCGGTATATAAACTTAATCTGTTTTCGTAAAAAACGTTTTTATAGATTTCGTTTTTCATATAAGCTGTAAAAAGAATACCAAATTCGGCTTTTACCTTTTGGCCATTTTCAATCAATATTTGCTGAGTAGGGTCTAACGGGTCTGGTGCGTAAACCGCTTTTTTAACCCCGAAAGAACCTTGGTCTGCAAGATATTGATCAAGTACTAAAGTGGTTTTTAATGTAATAGGAGAGAAGTAAAATACTCTGTTTTTTTCTTTGTTTGAATTCTCTGCTCCGGCTCCTAGAAAGATATATGCTGGTGCGAAAGGTTTAGAAATGGCAACATCACGGTTTGGATAATTATAACCATCTGTAAATTGTGTGTTGAAATTTAATTTAGAAGAGTAGTACCAGTCTGAAGCAGTATCTTTTCTGAAACCATAAGTAGAGTTAAACTGAAAGGCGTCGTCTGTTTTTCTTAACTCAATTCCGTCTTGTTTATTTAAGCCATATTTTACAATAAGCTCGTTTACCCATTTATGGTTTTTCTTGGTGTAGGTTCTTCCAAATTCACCTTTAAATAATCCTGAAATAGAACTTGTTCCCCCCGCGCTCCAGTTTACAAAAGCAATTTCGGAAATGTCAAAACCAACCTGATTCTTTCTGCTCCAGTTGGATGGCGGTTTAGGTGCTTGATTCGGGCTTAAAGTGGTTTGTATAATCTGGGCAAAGTTATTAGAAGTACACAAAAGCAATAATAGCAAAAGGGTAGAACGCAATAATTTCATTAGGTAATTTTTTTTTGGTGTCGCAAAATAATTATTTTGAACCGTTAGAAAAAAGATTTATTAAACTTTTAACGTCAATTTTACACAATTGTTGCAGTTGGTTTACCGTTCCATGTTCGATAAACTCGTCTGGAACACCCATAATTTCAATAGAATTTCTAAAATTATTTGATGCTGCAAACTCCAAAATTGCACTTCCAAAACCGCCATTTTTAACCCCTTCTTCGATTGTAATAATACGTTCAAAAGTTGAAAAAACAGAATTTAATGTGTTGTAATCTAGTGGTTTAATAAAACTAAAGTTATAATGCGCAATCTCTTCAGAATTTATTGATTCTTTAAGTGCTTCTATAACATTATTTCCAATTGTTCCGGCCGATAGCACAGCAACTTTCGTACCATCTTTCAGGCATTTTGCCTCGCCCCAGTTTATTTTTTCGTAATGTCCGAAATTTTCTATTTCCCAATTTGGCAAAACTCCGCGACCTCTTGGATATCGAATTGCGATGGGATGATCAATCCCTAATTGAACGGTATACAAAATATTTTGAAGTTCAATTTCGTTCAGTGGAGCATAGATAACCATATTCGGAATCGAACGCAGATACGCGATATCAAAAACACCATGATGCGTTGCGCCATCTTCGCCAACTAAACCTGCGCGGTCCAAACAAAAAATTACAGGTAAATTTTGCAATGCCACATCATGAATCACCTGATCGTAGGCACGTTGTAAAAATGTGGAGTAAATGTTGCAATACACAATCATGCCCTGAGTTGCCATTCCTGCTGCCAGCGTTACGGCGTGTTGCTCAGCAATTCCAACATCAAAAGCGCGTTTTGGGAATTCATCCATCATAAATTTTAAGGAACTTCCAGATGGCATGGCAGGAGTGATTCCGATTATTTTTTCATTCTTTTTGGCTAAATCTAAAATAGTCAAGCCAAAAACATCCTGATATTTAGGCGGAAGATTTTCTTCCGATTTTAAATGAATTTCTCCAGTTGAAGCGTCAAATTTTCCAGGCGCATGATATTTTACCTGATTTTCCTCAGCCTGCTGCAATCCTTTTCCTTTTGTAGTTACAATATGAAGGAATTTTGGACCTTTTATCTTTTTAAGACGATTTAATTCTTTGATTAATTTAGGAAGGTCATGACCGTCTATTGGCCCTGAGTAATCAAAATTCAAAGATTTAATGATATTATTCTGGCGCGGATTTTTGCCGTTTTTAACCGAAGTAAGGTATTTTTTTAAAGCACCAACGCTCGGATCAATTCCGATGGCATTATCGTTTAGAATCACCAAAATATTGGCATCAGTTACTCCGGCATGATTTAAACCTTCAAAAGCCATTCCGCTGGCAATAGAGGCGTCTCCAATAACTGCAATATGTTCTTTGTCGAAATTACCTTGTAGTTTGGAAGCAATCGCCATTCCAAGTGCGGCAGAAATAGAAGTGGAAGAATGCCCAACGCCAAAAGTATCGTAAATACTTTCGCTTCTTTTCGGAAATCCGGAAATTCCTCCGATCTGTCTGTTGGTATGAAAAATTTCTCTTCTTTCGGTCAATATTTTATGGCCGTATGCCTGATGCCCAACATCCCAAACCAATAAATCATCTGGAGTATTAAAAACGTAGTGTAAAGCAATGGTGAGTTCTACAACGCCCAAACTTGCGCCTAAATGACCTTCCTTTACAGAAACGATATCAATAATAAACTGACGAAGTTCTTGAGCAACTTGAGTAAGCTGTTCTTCTTTTAAAAGACGCAAATCGGCAGGATTGTATATGTTGGAAAGTAAATCGCTTTTCATTGTAAGGTAAAAAGCAAATTTACGGTTTTAAATTTAATTTTCTTGCGGAGTCTTATTTCAATAAAATAGGTACAGAATATTGCATTCTAACTTTTTTTCCATTTGACTCTCCAGGTTGCCATTTCGGACATAAACTTAAGACTCTGATAATTTCTTTTTGCAGTGGCTCTTCAACGGCTGGAGAACATTCAAGAAAAGATACCGAACCGTTTTTTTCTACTGCGAATGCGAGAGTGAAATTGAGTTTCCAATAGCTTACGTCTTCTGGTTTTTTATATTCTTTCATGAAGAAGTTATGAAATTGTTCAATACCACCAGGGAACTCAGCATTTGTATTTGAGATGGGTTTTAGAGTTGATGAAGAATCATCTTTTTTTACTGTATTCTGTTCAGAGATTTTATCCTTAGTAGATTCTCCAGATACTGTTGGTATAGTTTTCTTTAATTCAACTTGTTCAACTTTTAGCGCAGACGATTGTGTTTGTTCTAATGTCTTTCTGCTTATAGTCGTATCTAAAGAATGTGATTTTGCTGCTGTCGTATCAGTGACAACTTCAAAATTGTCAATTTTCGATTTTTTATCTTCTTTGTTTTGGCAGCCGAAAAAAAGTACAGTTATAACCGCAAACAGCATTGGCAGAATCAATTTGTAGTTTGTTTGAACAGTTATTCTATGTTTTCTTTCCATATTCTATTATCACGATTTAAAAGTAATAAAAAATAAGTTCTAAAATCCTATTTTTGCAAGTATGATAAATCCTTTCACCGACGAGTATTTTATGAAAAAAGCTTTGCAGGAAGCAGAAATCGCTTACGAAAAAGGCGAAATTCCTGTTGGAGCTATAATTGTTGTGGCTGATAAAGTAATTGCAAGAAGTCATAACTTGACAGAATTATTAAATGATGTTACAGCTCATGCCGAAATGCAGTCTATAACCGCAGCGGCAAACTTTCTGGGTGGGAAATATTTAAAAGACTGTACACTTTATGTAACGCTTGAGCCTTGCCAAATGTGTGCGGGTGCTTTATATTGGAGCCAGATTTCCAAAATTGTTTTCGGTGCACGCGACGAACAGCGCGGATTTTTGAATATGGGAACAAAATTGCATCCAAAAACTACGGTTGTTTCTGGTGTAATGGCAAATGAAGCTGCAGATTTAATGAAACGTTTTTTCTTGGAAAGACGTAAATAATCGTTGAGTATCTCTACAGTAGTCTGTATCCTTCAACAAAAGTTAAATATTTTTATTTCGGAATTTTCTTCTTAAAATAAGAGGAAAATAATTTACTTTTATCGTAATTTAATTTGTATTTTGGTGTTAAGGCTTTTAGCGCTAAATCGCATTAAATTCTCAATTTGTTAACCATTAACTCTAGATAAAAGTGAAGGCAAAAGGATTATTTCTCGTATTTTTTGTGTTTTTTATTTTTCAATCCTGCGGGCGCAAATCAGCGGCCGATTTTAATTCCGATTTTTCATTATTCAAAGACTACATTACTAGTTTTACTGGCGGTATCGTTTCTGCAGATTCTGATATTCGAGTGGTTTTGGCATTCGATAAAAACGATTGGAAACCTAATCAAGAATTGGACGACGATTTGTTTGATATTTCGCCGAGTGTTCACGGAAAAGTCATAGCACTTTCGACAAATACCTTAGCTTTTATTCCAGAGAAAAAACTCAAAATGGGAACAGAATATCAAGTTACTTTAAACTTAGATAAGCTGACAGCCATTCCTAAAGAGAAAGAAAAAGAACTTTCTAAATTCAACTTTACAGTTAAAACCGTTAAGCAGGATTTTACCATCAATACAGGTGACATTCAATCATACAGTAAAGAATACCAATATTTAAATTGTGTTTTAAAAACAGCAGATAATATTGATCTTGAAACAGCTCAAAAACTTGTTGAAGCCAAACATAATGGAAATAACCTTAAACTTAAATTTGAGAAAACAAACGGCCCTGCTAAAGAATTTCGTTTTATAATTGACAGCATTCAGCGTCAATCAGAAGCTTCTAATTTGGAAATTATTTACGACGGAAATGATTTTGATATTGATCAAAAAGGACAAATCGATTTTCCGATTACGAGTATCAACGAATTTAAAGTTATAAAAGTTGAAGTTCCAGACGGAAATAATCAGCAGGTTTTGATTAATTTCTCTGAACCATTAGAAAAAGGTCAGGATTTTGCAGGATTGGTTTCGATTCAGAATACCAATAATTTGAAATTTTCCACACAAGGTAATTTACTTAAAGTATATTTTACAAACCAAAATACCTCTAAAAAGCAAGAACCTGTAGCAGTAGCTGTGCAAGAGCCAGTTGCAGTAACTGTAGATTCCGCAGCAGTTGTAGTCGATTCTGCTGCAGTAGCAGTTGATTCTGCCGCCGCAGTTGTAGAAGATGCTGTTGAATATGTGCCAGACGAAGAACCAGAACAAGTTGTTACGGGCGAATTATTATTGGAAGTTTTTCAAGGGATAGAAAGCCAATATGGCAAAAAACTAGAAAACAATTATTCTGAGAAAATTTCTTTTGATCAGATAAAACCAAATGTTCGTTTTATTAAAAACGGAACAATTCTTCCAAGTTCTAACAACTTAAAACTGAATTTTGAAGCTGTAAATCTAAGTGCAGTCGATGTAAAGGTTTATAAAATCTATAAAAACAATATTCTGCAATTTCTTCAATACAATGAATTAAACGGCGGACAAAATCTCAAGAAAGTCGCCCAGCCAATTGCCAAAACAACCCTGAATTTAAAAGAAAGCACGCTCGTAAATCTGGCAAAATGGAATACGTACGCTTTAGATTTATCTAAAATTATCAAACCAGAACCAGGAGCGATTTACAGAGTTGAATTTGTTTATAAAAAGAAATACTCGCTTTACAAATGTGAAACTTCGGAAGGAAATGACGACGAAACCGAGGAAGAAGAAGTAGATGAAAATGACGTGAACTATAGTGGCAACTCTTACGACGATTATTATTACGATGATTACGATTGGAGAGAAAGCCAAGATCCTTGTACAGGATCTTATTATTACAATGCCAGAATTGCGACTAATATTTTAGCATCAGATTTAGGAGTTATTGCCAAAAGAGGCGAAAACAAATCGTACTTATTTGCTGTAAATAATATTGTTACAACAGAACCAGTTTCGAATGCAAGAGTAGATTTGTATAATTTCCAACAGCAAAAAATAGCGACCGAAGCAACAAGCAGTGAAGGTATTGCTTCTTTCCAGCTGGACAAATTCGCTTATTTTGCTATTGTAACTTTAGGAGACCAGTCTACTTATGTAAAGTTGGACGATGGGCTTTCATTGTCTGTAAGTAATTTTGATGTTGCTGGAGAGACTTTACAAAAAGGCTTAAAAGGATTTATTTACGGAGAAAGAGGTGTTTGGCGTCCTGGAGATAATTTGTATCTGTCATTTATTTTAAATGATGCAGCAAATAAACTTCCGAAATCACATCCAATTAAATTCAGATTAAACGACCCGAATGGTAAAACAGTTTATCAGACCGTTCAAAAAACAAATGATCTAAACCATTACGCTTTTATAGTGCCAACAAATCAAGATGCTCCAACAGGGAATTGGGAAGCAATGGTGAGCGTTGGTGGAGCTAAATTCTATAAGAGCATTAAGATTGAAACCATCAAACCAAATCGTTTAAAAATAAAAAATACCTTTAGCAGAAAAACACTTTCGGCTTCTTATCCAAATACGGATAATCTTGAAGTAACGTGGCTTCACGGTGCAATTGCTAAGAATTTGAATGTAGAGATGCAGGCTAAATTCTCTCAACAAAGCACAACATTTAAAGGTTATGAAAAATATACTTTTGATGATTTGGCTCGTCAATTCAGCACAGAAGAAATCAATATTTTCTCTGGGAAATTGAATGAAAATGGAAAAGCTTCAGTAAACATCCAGCCAAGATTGCAAGGTCAAGCACCAGGAATGCTTCGTGCTTCATTCATTACAAAAGTGTATGAAGAAGGAGGAGATTTTAGTACCGATGTGATGTCGATAACTTATTCTCCGTACAAAACGTATGTTGGACTTAAAACGCCAGAATTGAATAAGTATAGCATGCTTGAAACGAGAACAAACAATCGTTTTGAAGTGGCTACGGTTGATGAAAACGGAAGACCAAAATCAGTTCGCAATCTCGAAGTAAGAGTTTACAAAGTAGACTGGAGATGGTGGTGGGATTCTTCAAGCGATAATTTATCAAATTACAACTCTTCAAATGCAACGACTTCATACAAGACTTTTGTCATCAATACGGATTTTAACGGAAAAGGAAGTTTCCAATTTGCTTTGACTGACGAAGAATGGGGACGTTATTTAATTCGTGTGGAAGATGGAGAAAGTGGCCATGCAACTTCTTTGACCGTAAATATCGACTGGCCAATCTGGTCTGGAAAAACAAGAAATAGAGATGCATCTACAGCTAATATGTTAGTTTTTTCTACCGATAAGAAAAATTATGCAGTGGGAGAAAAAGCACAGATTTCTTTCCCTTCAAGTGAAGGCGGACGTGCTTTAATTTCGATCGAAAATGGTTCAAGAGTTGTACAGACTATTTGGGCTGAAACGAAAAACGGAGAAACAAAAGTTGAAGTTCCGATTACAGGAGCAATGGCACCCAATGTATATTTTAATATTACATTATTACAGCCACATGCTTCAACCAAAAATGATTCGCCAATTCGTATGTATGGAATTGTGCCGATTGAAGTGGTAGATAAAAACACCATTTTGGCACCGACTCTTAATATGCCAGACGTATTAAGACCAGAACAGCCATTCACGGTAAAAGTAGGCGAGAAATCGGGTAAAGAAATGACGTATACAATTGCAGTTGTAGATGAAGGTCTTTTGGATTTAACTCGTTTTAAAACGCCAAATGCGTGGGATAGTTTCTATGTTCGTGAAGCTTTAGGTGTAAAAACGTGGGACATTTACGATGATGTAATTGGAGCTTACGGGGGAAAAATAAATCAGATTTTCAGTATTGGTGGTGACCAGGATTTAGGAGGCGGAAAAGCTAAAAAAGCCAATCGTTTTAAACCTGTAGTATTATATTACGGACCATTTAAATTAGGAAAAGGAGAAACAAAATCGCACGAATTAAAACTGCCAAAATATATTGGTTCAGTTCGAACAATGGTTGTAGCGGGAGATGCAAATACAAGCGCTTACGGAAGTGTTGAAAAAGCAACTCAGGTTAAGAGTCCGTTGATGGTGTTGGCCTCGTTGCCAAGAAAAATTTCACCTTCTGAAAAAGTAACGTTGCCAGTAACTGTTTTTGCAACTGAAAATAAAATCAAAAATGTTTCAATTCAGGTAAAAACCAGCAACGGATTGAAAGTAATGGGAAGCGCGGTTCAAAAACTAAGTTTTGCACAGCCAGATGAGAAAATGGCTTATTTTAATTTGGTTGTAGGTTCTGCGACTGGAATTGCAAAAGTTCAGGTAATTGCGACATCTGGAAGCGAAAAATCAACTTATGATGTCGAAATCGATATGACGAATCCAAATCCGGTTACGAGCACTTTTACAGATGTTGTTTTAACGCCAAACAGTACAAAAACTATTTCTTGGAAAACATTTGGAATCGCTGGAAGCAATAAAGCAAGATTGGAAGTTTCGTCAATGCCGTCAATGAATTTGAATGGAAGATTACAATTCTTAATTCAATATCCGCATGGTTGCGTGGAACAGACAACTTCGTCAGTATTCCCGCAATTATATTTAGGCGATGTTGCTGATATTGATGCGAAACGTAAAGATTTAATTCAAAAAAATATTGCAGCCGGAATTCAGAGATTAGGTAATTTCCAATTATCAAATGGAGGAATGCCTTACTGGCAAGGAAATGCAATTGCAGACGATTGGGGAACTTCATACGCTGGACATTTCTTAATTGAAGCAGAGAAAAAAGGGTATGTATTGCCAATAAACTTCAAATCAAAATGGTTAGGTTATCAGCAGAAAGAAGCGAAACAATGGCGATTTGAGCCTAAATATGGAAATGATCTAGCTCAGGCGTATCGTTTATACACTTTAGCTTTAGCTGGAAATGCCGATTTATCATCAATGAACAGATTGCGTGAAACAAAAGGTATTTCGAATGAAAGTATGCTTCGTTTGGCAGCGGCTTATGTTTTAGCAGGTCAGAAATCAGCAGGACAAAGTTTGTTCTTAAGAACTAGTATTGATGGAAGTTCAGATGAATACAGTTATTACTATTATGGTTCAAACGAAAGAAACAGAGCAATGGCTCTTGAAACGATGCTTCTTTTAGACCAGAAACAAAAAGCATTCGTAACTGCGACAAAATTAGCCAAAGAAATGTCAGCCAATCAATGGATGAGTACGCAAACAACGGCTTACTGTTTATACGCAATGTCGAAATTTGCAGTAAGCAATGGTCCAAAAGGAATCAACATTCAGTTTAGTAAAAACGGTAAAGGCGAGACCATAAACACAGGTAAATCAGTTGCAGATCGCAGTTTATCTGTTGCTTCAGGTTCAAACAGTATTACGTTGAAAAACAATAAAGCCAATACGGTTTATGTTCGTGTGTTAAACACAGGAATTTTGCCAATCGGACAAGAAAATGCGGTTCAAAGTGATGTTATCGCTTCTATAGTTTTCAAAAACAGAAAAGGAAGCGTAATCAATGTTTCAAGAATTAATCAAGGAACTGAATTTGTGGCTGAGGTTACAATTAAAAACCAAAGAGGAGAAAGTGTTCAAAACGTGGCATTATCACAAATTCTGCCTTCAGGATTCGAAATTGTAAATACTCGTTTTACAGATTACGGAGATGCTGTAAACAACATTGCAGATTATATTGACATTCGTGATGACAGAACTAATTTCTATTTTGGAATGAAGGCCAGAGAAACCAAAGTTTTCAGAATTCTGCTAAATGCATCGTATTTAGGAAACTATTATTTACCTGGATTGCAATGCGAAGCAATGTATGATAATACTTTCCTAGCCCGAACAAAAGGATTTTGGGTTGAGGTTGTGAAGTAATTTTTTTTTGCCACAGATTATACAGATTAGCACAGATTTTAAAATCTTTTTTAATTCTTTAATCTGTGGCAAAAAACTTTGAGAACTTAGCAAAAAAAAGTCTCCCGCAGATTTTGCAGATCAAGTAGATAATATAAGATTTCCTGAATCTGCGAGAAAAAACTTTGTGTCCCGATAGCTATCGGGATTGCGTAAATCTTAGCGTCTTTGCGGTTAAAAAAATAAGGATTGAAAAATAAATTAAAAGCGTTTTTCCAGCGCATAATAAATTGGATAAAAAGAAACAAAATAAAATCAGCAATTGCATTTCTGCTCTTGCTGATTTACTATTTTTCAATACCTCGAACTTTGTTCAAAGAACCATATTCTACCGTTATAGAAAGCAAAGAAGGAGAACTTCTCGGGGCTAAAATTGCCCGAGATGGACAATGGCGTTTCCCTGCGCAAGACAGCGTTCCTGATAAATTCAAGAAATGTATTGTTTATTTTGAAGACGAATATTTTTATAAACATCCCGGTTTTAATCCCGGTGCAATGATTAATGCTTTTAAACAAAACAGAAAAGCAGGAAAAGTTGTCAGAGGCGGAAGTACGCTGACTCAGCAAGTCATTCGATTATCCCGAAAAGGAAAAAACAGAACCTATTTCGAAAAAATAATAGAAATTATTCTAGCAACTAGATTGGAGTTAGGATATTCTAAAAATGAAATTCTCGAAATGTATGCAGCGCATGCGCCATTTGGAGGAAATGTCGTAGGATTAGAAATGGCTTCATGGCGTTATTTCGGAGTGCAGTCTAATCAGTTGTCTTGGGCAGAAAATGCAGTTTTAGCAGTTTTGCCGAATGCACCAAGTCTAATTTATCCTGGAAAAAATCAAATCAAATTATTCAACAAACGAAACCGACTTTTATTAAAACTGTATCAGGAAGGTATTATCGATAAACAGACGTACGAACTTTCGATAGAAGAACCTTTGCCTCAAAAGCCATATGATCTTCCTCAAATTGCACCTCATTTGTTGCAAAGAGTAGCTAAAAACGAAGAGGGAACGAGAGTAAAAACGACGATTGATTATGCTTTGCAAAATAGGGTCAATCAAATCGCGAGATATTATTACAATCAGTACAAGCAGAATGAAGTTCATAATTTAGCTATTTTAGTAATCGATGTTCATAATAGAAACGTAATGAGCTATGTTGGGAATTCTCCGGCAGATTCGAATCATCAAAAAGATGTTGATATTATTGATGCGCCAAGAAGTACTGGAAGTATCTTAAAACCGCTTTTATATGGCGCAATGCTCGATGATGGCGAATTGTTGCCGAATACTTTAGTTGCTGACATTCCAACACAAATTTCAGGATATACACCTCAGAATTTTAATTTAACTTTTGATGGAGCTGTGCCTGCACATCGCGCTTTATCACGTTCGTTGAATATTCCTGCGGTTTTGATGCTTCAGGAATTTACTGTAAACAAGTTTTATGAAGAATTACAGAAATTCAAATTAAAAAACATCAATAAAACTCCTGATCATTATGGTTTGTCGCTGATTTTGGGAGGTGCTGAAAGTAATTTGTGGGATTTATGTCGAACATATGCAAATCTTTCATCAACGATCAATTATTATACTAAAAATAAGAACAAGTATCGAACTAATGAATTTACCAAACTTAACTATAAAAACGATTTTAAGCCCGATTTTGGATCAGAAACCTATCAGAAGAATATTTTGGGCGCTGGATCAATTTGGTTAACGTATAATGCAATGGAAGAAGTCAATAGACCAGAAGGAGATGAAGCTTGGAAGTTTTATGACAGTTCTCTTAAAATTGCATGGAAAACAGGAACGAGCTTTGGGAATCGTGACGCTTGGGCTATTGGAACCAATTCAAAATATGTGGTCGGAATTTGGGTGGGAAATGCGACGGGAGAAGGAAGACCAACCTTAACAGGAGTAACCAGCGCAGCACCAATTTTATTTGACGTTTTTAATTTACTGCCAAGACAACGATGGTTTGATACGCCGTATAATGATTTAGCTGAAGTTGAGGTTTGCCGTCTAAGCGGTTATTTGGCAAAAGACAACTGTCCGAAAATCAAACAATGGGTTACTAAAAAAGGTAAATCGACCAAGGTCTGCCCATATCACAGAACAATTCATTTAGATAAAACAGAGCAGTTTCAGGTAAATAGCAGCTGCGAGAGTATCGATAATATTGTAACTAAAAACTGGTTTGTACTGCCTCCTGTTATGGCTTGGTATTATAAAAGCCAGCATATTGAATATTTGTCGTTACCGCCATTTAAAGAAGGATGCGAAGGAACACAAGCCACTACAATGGACTTTATTTATCCGAAAGCGAATAGTAAAATCTATTTGACAAAGGACTTTAACAGCAACGTACAGCCCGTAATTTTGAAAGTAGCGTATTCTGAAAGGGATAAAGAATTGTTTTGGTATGTTGATGATGTTTATAAAGCCACAACCAAAACATTTCACGAATTGCCTATTACACCCACAACAGGAACGCATTACATTACGGTTGTGGATGCTTCTGGGAATGAAATAAGAAGGAGAATTGAAATTGTGAGGGAGTAGAATTTATTACATGATTTTGAATTTGCCATATACATTTTTATTGTTTGTAAATCGGAACGTAATTGAAGTGGTAAATCCCTGATAAGTTGGAATTTTTTCTTTGTTATAGGGAAGTGAATAACCTAAGCCTAAATCTATCATCTTTAAAAAGGTTACGCCTCCCATTGCATATGCATATTTAGTAGAGCTCCCAGCTTTTAAAAATAGAAAATATTCTGTATTAAATGATAAATGAAGATCTGGAAGGCCATAATATTTGTCATTGTAGCTATTTGTAATTCCGTACCCAGCACCTATGAAGAGTTTGTTGTCAGTATGGCAATCTAAACAAAATTCCATACCCGCAGTTAAAAGACTTTTGTTGGCAATTGAATAATTTAAATAAAGTATAGGCCAATCTGGGATCCTAAATTTTGGTGTAGTATTGTTTTCTCTGTAGTTAAATTCTTTTGTTTCAATTGTGTCGTCGTTTTCATTATACCATTTTGCTTTCCCAACTAAATAGTTGCCATTGTAATCTTTAGAATAGCCTTGAAATTGTATTTTATTACTATTTAAATAGTAGTCTTTAATTGTAAAAAGAGAGTCAGTATTCTTTATTTTATATCCTACAGCATCTTTTGTTTTTATTTTTAAAGGCTTAATTCTGTAATAAAAAGCGACTTCTTTGGTAGATATTTTCCATTGTTTATCAAAAAAGAGAGTATCGTTTTGCGCAGTCACTTTCGAAGAAAGCAAAAAAAAGATTGTTATAAGAGGGTAAATGGCATATTTTTTTTTCTCATAACTATAAGTCGTAACAATTTTCATTTATTATCTTTTAAAGATTATATAAACTTACTTTAAATATAAATATTTTGTAAACGCATAAGCTTTTTTTATGTTAGTATACGACATAAAAGATGTTATAAAAAAGCACAAAAAAACCGCCAATCTCACGAAAGGCGGTTTTTGATTTATTCTGAAATAACATTTCCTTTTTTATCATAGAAATGGTATTCTAAGTACGTGTAAGCGTCACGAGGTATGATTTTCACCCATTTCTTATGTTCAAAAAACCATTTTGAACGTAATGATGGAAAACCTTTGCTGAGGTATGCAGCCACAAACGGATGTGTATTTAACACAACTTTATTGTGGGTTTTTAAAAGTCTTTCTAAATCAGCGGTGATCTTATCAATGATTAAAATTGGAGCTTCAATTTCACCATTATGTTTGTTAGGATCTTCCTCTCTGGTTTTGATATTCACTTCTGGTCTTACGCGCTGTCTTGTAATCTGGACCAAACCAAATTTACTCGGCGGTAATATTTTATGTTTTGCTTTATCGTCGCTCATTTCTTCTCGCAAGAAGTCGAACAAAACTTTCCTATTTTCAGGATTAGACATATCGATAAAATCAACTACGATTATACCACCCATATCACGAAGACGAAGTTGTCTTGCGATTTCTGCAGCGGCAATCATATTAACTTCCATGGCTGTGTCTTCTTGGTTGGTTGCTTTGTTGGAACGGTTTCCGCTATTTACGTCTATAACGTGAAGAGCTTCAGTGTGTTCTATAATAAGATAAGCACCTTTACTCATGGAAACAGTTCGCCCAAAAGAAGTTTTGATTTGTCTCTCTATATTGTATTTCTCGAAAATTGGAGTGTCATTTGATTGATAAAACTTAACAATCGATTGTTTTGAAGGTGCAATTTCTTGCAGATATTCCTTCGTTTGATGGTACAACTCTTCATCATCTATTTGAATACCGCTGAAGGTATCATTGAATACATCTCTTAATATCGAAGAAGCTCTGTTAAGCTCTCCTAATACTTTTGATGGATGATGAGCAGTTGGTAATTTTTTACACATTGCAGACCATCTGCCTAGCAGGTTCTGCAAATCTTTTTCTAATTCGGCTACGTTTTTGCCTTCGGCTACTGTGCGAACAATAACACCAAATCCTTTAGGTTTGATCGATAGAACAAGTTTTTTTAGACGATCCTTTTCTTTTTTGTCTTCTATTTTTTGAGAAATAGAAACACGATCAGAAAAAGGAACTAGAACGATAAATCTTCCGGCAAGAGAAAGCTCAGCACTTATCCTTGGACCTTTGGTCGATATCGGCTCTTTAACTACTTGAACTAAGACAGATTGATTGGCACTTAAAATATCAGTAATGATGCCATCTTTGTCAATCTCTTTTTCAAACTGAAAGGTTTTTAGGGAGAAATCTTTTAATTTACCTGCGCTTACAAGTTTTATGAATTTCAGTTGAGAAGCTAGATTTGGACCCAAATCATGATAATGTAAAAAGGCATCTTTTTCGAAACCTACATTTACAAAAGCAGCATTAAGTCCAGCAACTGGTTTTCTGATTTTGGCAATAAAAATATCACCAACCTGAAAGTTGCTTTTTTCTTCTTCTTTGTGTAATTCAATTAGTTTTCCATCTTTTAATAAGGCAAAATCTACTGCATCAGAACTAGATCTAATGATTAATTCTTTATTCACACTGTAAATTTTTATCTGTTTTTTCAGAAAATAGAGAAAAGAGAAAAGAATATAGACTTAGTAAAAAATCTAAAATCTGAAATCTAAAATCTAAAATCTTATCTACAGATGGATTAAACAATATTTTTAACAGGTATTGAACCCGGGGAAAATCAGCAGGCAGTTTGCAGTTCTAAGTAATCAGTAAACTGAATACTAAAATCTGATGACTGAACACTAATCTTCAATTTCAATGAACGTTTAAAAAGAAAAAAGTAGTTTAAAACTACTTTTTCTTTTTGTGGCGGTTAGCTCTCGCTCTTTTTTTACGTTTGTGAGTAGCTACCTTATGTCTCTTTCTTTTTTTACCACTTGGCATATTGTGTCGATTTATGTTAATTAATATTATTTTGCTTCGTTGTTTGTTTTAACCCCTTCTACAAAAACTTTTGCAGGTTTAAACGCAGGAATGTTGTGTGCTGGAATTTTAATAGTAGTGTTTTTAGAAATGTTTCTTCCAGTTTTTTCAGCTCTAGTTTTAACGATAAAACTACCGAAACCTCTAAGGTATACATTGTCTCCAGTTTCTAAAGAAGTCTTAACTTCTTCCATAAAAGTTTCTACTGTTGCTTGAACGTCTCCTTTTTCAAGACCTAGTTTCTCTGAAATCTTCGCTACGATATCTGCTTTCGTCATTTTCTTTCCTATTTTATTTTATAAATGGTGTACTATTTTTTTGAGTTTGCAAATATAGGAATTAAAAAAATAATTAATCAAGCTAATTCGTTAAATTTTAATTACATAAACATTTACTTTTGCAATCTAAGTATTTTGCAATGGATTTTCATAACATATTGATAAAATGGTATTTACAGAACAAGCGTGATTTACCGTGGCGAAAAACGGTCGATCCGTACCAAATTTGGCTCTCAGAAATTATGCTTCAGCAGACACGAGTTGCGCAAGGAATGCCCTATTTTTTTTCGTTTACTAAAGAATTTCCTACAGTAAAAGATTTAGCAGATGCTTCAGAAGAGAAAGTTTTGAAGCTTTGGCAAGGTTTGGGATATTATTCTCGTGCTCGAAATCTTCATAAAACGGCTCAATATATAAGTGATGAGTTAAATGGTATTTTTCCTGATTCTTATAAAGAACTTTTAAAACTAAAAGGAGTTGGAGAATACACAGCAGCAGCAATTGCTTCTTTTTCTTATAACGAATCGGTTCCTGTGGTAGATGGAAATGTGTTTCGAGTATTGTCGCGTTATTTTGATATTGAGTCTGATATAGCGCTTCCGGCAACCAAAAAAGAGTTTGCTGCCTTGGCTGAGGAATTAATGCCTAAAGATAATCCTGCAATTTTTAATCAGGCGATAATGGAGTTTGGTGCGTTGCAATGCGTGCCCAAAAGTCCTGATTGTTCTATTTGTGTTTTTAACGAAAGCTGCGCCGCATTGCAAAAAGGAAAAGTAAATATGCTTCCTGTAAAATCTAAAAAACTTAAAGTAACCAATCGTTACTTTAATTATTTGATTTTAGAAGATGTTTTAGGAAATACGCTAATTCAAAAAAGAACGGCAAAAGGAATCTGGCATAATTTATATGAGTTTCCTTTGTTAGAAACAGAAGCTATTGCCGATTTTGATTTGGTTTCTAAAAAAGCTAAGAGCGAAATTTTTTCAGGTTATACCATTATAAGTATAGAGGATTACAGCGAATCGACCTTGATACATAAACTTTCGCATCAGCACCTGCACATACAATTCTGGAAAATTAAAGTAAAAGAGGAAATTAAAAACGGAGTGGATTCTCAAAAATTGAAAACTTTTCCTTTTCCTATTGCGATATATAATTTTATAGAAAAGCAATAATTTCATTTAAAAAAGTATCCGTTTCTTGTCTCATATGCGTATAGAAGCATCTTTAAAAATATAAAAAAGAAAAAACCACCAATAGCCATTTCGCAAGCCGAGGACGCTGCTTTATGTTGTGCATTTCTTTTTTTTAAATAAATTAAAATGCCTAATAAGGGAATTAAAAATGATAGTATTTTTAAAATAGGATGTAGATCTTTTTCGGATTGATGGCTGTTAAATTCGTAATTCATAAATAAAATTTTAATAAAAATATAGTCCTGTAAAAGTAAGAAAAATACTAAAATATAATTAATTGAATTTGATAAGTTTTAGAAGATTTGTACATAAATGGACGGAATAATTTATCAAAAGTAAATTATTAGTTAATTAGGCCAGGAAATATAGAGTATATAGTAAAATAAAAATCTGGATATATAAATTAAGAAAAGCAAGAAATAAATTGCTAAAAAAATGTATCTTTGGGAGAAATACCACCAAAAACTATGAACGGAACATTAAATAAAGTGATGCTTATTGGCCATTTAGGCGATGATGTAAAGATGCATTATTTTGATGGAGGAAACTGCATCGGACGTTTTCAATTGGCTACCAATGAGGTGTATATCAATAAAACGACCAATGAAAAGATTACTTCGACAGAATGGCATAATTTGGTTGTGCGTAATAAAGCCGCAGAAATTTGCGAAAAATATCTTTCTAAAGGAGATAAAATTTATGTCGAAGGAAGAATAAAATCTCGTCAGTGGCAGACGGAAGATGGAACGACAAAATATACTACAGAAATTCAGGTTACAGAGTTTACTTTTCTGACTACCAAAAAAGAAACTGCATATACAAAACAAAACCAAGATGTGGAGTCAGCAAAAAATACTAACTTTGATGCTGCTAATGAAGGGCTTCCGATTAATGATCTGCCTTTCTAATAGATGTCTAACTAATTTTATGCAATTTGGACCCAGAGCCCAGTTTACTTTTTTCTACCAATCTTGACGCCAATCTAATTATTGGTTTCGTCGGAATTTTTATATTGTTATTTCTTTCAGCAATTGTTTCAGGAGCTGAAGTTGCTCTTTTTTCGTTATCACAGCAAGACATCGATGAGACTTTAAACGATAATCTTGCAAAAGGAAAAATTATTTCAAATTTATTAGAAAAGCCTAAAAAGCTTCTCGCGACTTTATTGGTAGCCAATAACTTCTTTAATATTGGTGTAGTAATTCTATTTGCTTATTTAGGACAGAATATTTTTTCCAATGTTAGTTCTCCAGCTTTTAAATTTACGCTCGAAGTAATCTTGGTCACTTTCCTTATTTTACTATTTGGCGAAGTGCTTCCTAAAGTTTATGCAAGCAGAAATAGTGTTCGTTTTGCCAAACGTGTTGCTTATCCATTGGCTTTTTTAGATAAAGTGCTTACTCCGATCAGTTTGCCAATGCGTGCTGTTACAATATATTTTCAAAATAAATTAGGAAAGCAAAAAAGCAATTTTTCTGTCAATCAACTTTCTCAGGCATTGGAGCTTACAGATTCGGAAGGAACTTCAACAGAAGAGCAAAAGATTTTGGAAGGAATTGTTTCTTTTGGAAATACAGATACAAAGCAGGTAATGAGTCCAAGAATTGATATTTTTGCATTGGAAATATCAGAAACATTTCAAGAAATTTATCCTAAAATAATAGAAACAGGTTTTTCGAGAATTCCGGTTTATCGAGATAATATTGATCAGATTGAAGGTGTGCTTTTCGTAAAAGATTTATTGCCTTATATTGATAAAGAAGAATTTGATTGGACTTCTTTAATTAGAGAAGCTTTCTTTGTTCCTGAGAATAAAAAGTTAGATAATCTATTAAAGGATTTTCAAAGTTTAAAAAGCCATTTAGCAATTGTGGTTGATGAATACGGAGGAACTTCTGGATTGGTTTCTTTAGAAGATGTTATCGAGGAAATCGTTGGTGATATTAGTGATGAATTTGATGATGAAAATCTGAACTTCTCGCAAATAGATGAAAATAATTTTCTTTTTGAAGGAAAAATAAACTTGAAAGATTTCTACAGAATTGTAGATGTTGACGAAGATGTTTTTGAAGCCCACAAAGGTGAAGCCGAAACATTAGCTGGATTTATTCTGGAGATTTTAGGTAATTTCCCTAAAAAAGATCAAAAAATACCTTTCGAAAACTGTATTTTCACCGTAGAAACAGTTGATAAAAAGCGTGTAAAACAAATAAAAGTAACCATAAATTAAAATGCTTAATAAAATACTTTCAATATCAGCAATTTTGCTTGCGCTAACGGTTATAAGCTGTAAAAATGATGTTTTGCCAAAACCAGCAAGTTATCTGCGATTAGATTATCCAGAAGCAAAATATGTGAATTTTGAAAACACTTGTCCGTTTACTTTTCAAATGAATGAGGATGCTATTATAAAAGGAGAAAAAGAATGTGGTTTTGCAATTACCTATCCAAAGATGAAAGCGACCATTTATTTGACTTATAAGCCTGTAAATGGCAATATTGATAAATTGCTACGTGACGCTCAAAAACTCACTTACGAGCACGTTATTAAAGCCGATGATATCTTGGAACAGCCGTACTTAAATCCACAAAAAAAAGTATATGGAATGTTTTACCAAGTAGACGGAAATGCAGCGACAAATTCTCAGTTCTACGTTACAGACAGTACAAAACACTTTTTAATTGGTTCGGTGTATTTTTATGCAAAACCAAATTTTGATTCGATTATGCCTGCGGCGAGTTATGTTAAAAACGATATGCAGCGTTTGATGGAAACATTAAAATGGAAATAAAAATATAGAAGGATTCAATTTGAATCCTTTTTTTGTTTTAAATGTAAGAAAAATTATATTTTTGTTTAAAGTTGATAGGCTGGATCTGTAACATACCAAAATAAGGATGTTTTTTACGGATTGCTTTATTTTTTATTCCTAATCATTACCTTTGAATTATGAGCACATTAACGAAACCAAGTCATATAGGGCGAAAAATAAGCCGTATTCGTGAACTGAAAGATATGAAGCAGGAAGCATTGGCTCAGGCTTTAGGAACTAATCAACAAGCAATATCTGCTATGGAAAACAGTGAAACTATTGATGATGATAAACTCAAAGAAGTAGCAAAAGCGCTTGGCGTAACTGTGGAAGCAATTAAGAATTTTTCTGAAGAAAATATGATAAATTACTTTAATACTTTTACTGATCAAAGTGCAGGAACTTTCAATAATCATTGTACTTTCAATCCGCTAGATAAAATGATAGAGCTTGTAGATGAAAATAGAAAACTATATGAGCGTCTGTTAGAATCGGAAAAAGAGAAAAATGCTTATTTAGAAAAAGTACTTAAAGAGAAGTAATCTATAAGTTGAAATATTAAATGAATTAAAAAAGGCGCTCAAATTTGAACGCCTTTTTAAGTTTATTAATTTCGAATTTAAGATTTAAAATTCGAAACTTTATATGTTTTTCCGTCTCCAGTTTCTTGAACTACTTTTGTTAAAGATTCTGAATTTTGGATTGTTTTATCAAAACTTACCTTTGCTGTTTTTTTGTCAAAATCAACCGTTGCTTTTTCAACTCCATCAAGGTTTGCTAATTCTTCTTCGATAGTTTTAGCGCATCCAACAGCGCAAGTCATTCCGTCAATTGTAAAGCTTGCCGTTTGAAGGTTTTCAGCTGCGATTGGTTTGTGTTCTTTTGGAGCACTTTTTTCTTTATTTACCACTTCAAGACTTTTGTCTTCTGCTTTTTTACAGCCAACAAATACTAAACCAGCGATTGCTGCAGCGAATAAGATTTTTGAAATTTTCATTATATATAAATTTAAAAATTGCGAATAAGATTCTTGCAAAATTAATAAAAAGAGAATGCTTAGTTCGTAAAATAATTACAAATTTGCAGTAAAATGCAATTTATGGAAACAAAACAGTTAAAGTGGATTTACTTGACTATTCTTTCTCTTATTTGGGGAAGCTCTTTTATTCTGATAAAAAAAGGATTGATAGGTTTAAGCGCTGTTCAGGTGGGATCGTTCCGAATTATTTTTGCTGCTTTTTTTTTGCTGATTGTAGGTTTTAATAGTCTAAAGAAGATTTCGCGCCGTCAATGGAAATTTGTTGCCATAACTTCGCTTTTTGGGACTTTTATGCCGGCCTATCTTTTTGCTATTGCAGAAACTCAGGTAAATAGCTCAATTGTAGCAATTTTAAATTCGCTTACACCTTTAAATACTTTAGTTTTAGGAATTATAGCTTTTAGAATTCAGTTTCAAAAACGACAAGTTTTAGGGGTTTTTGTCGGACTTGTAGGCTGTCTGCTTTTAGTTTTAAGCGGCGATTCTGCAAGCGGAACTCAAAATTATCTTTATGTTTTATTGGTGGTTATAGCAACACTTAGTTATGCGATCAACGTAAATCTGATTAAAAAATATCTTCACGATTTAAATTCTGTAAGTATCACAACAGGAAATTTTGCGGTTTTGCTTTTGCCAGCATTAATCATTTTAAGTACAACCGATATTAGTCAGAAAATACATTTTGCAGAAACGCAACATTCTATACTTTTTGTTGCTATTCTAGGAATTTTAGGAACCGGAATAGCCAATATTCTTTTCTTTAAACTGATTCAAATGTCGTCACCAGTTTTTGCAACATCAGTAACATATTTAATTCCGATCGTAGCATTTTTCTGGGGATTGTTAGATAACGAATTCCTGACACCAATTCAATCTGTGGGCGCTTTTATTATTTTGATTGGGGTTTATTTGTCGGCGAAGAAGTAGTTTCTTAAATGTAAAATGTTGCTTGTAATAAGATGAAATGTAATTTGATGCGTATGTCTCCCTGAGCGGAGTCGAAGGGTGCGCTAATTGGAACAGGGCTTCGACTTCGCTCAGCCTGACAAAAGAGAGGCTTTTTCCTTAATAGTACCAAATCATTGAGTCTAACAAAACTTAGTAAATAAAAAAAGCTTTGTCAAAGTTTTGAACTTTGACAAAGCCTTAAAATTTTAAATCCTTAGCAACTTAGAAGCTTAGTATCTCAGAACCTTAGCATCTTAAAGAAAATCTTTCTCAGAAACTCCTTCGTTAATTTTAATATCAGACATTTTAATATCCAATTCAAAACCAACATTCTGTACTAAGTTAAAAGGAACTTTAACACCTTTTACTTCTTTGTAATCATTGAAATTAGTGATTTGCTCCACTGATTTTCCGCCTTGCTCGCGAACTTTAGATTCGGCAGTTTTTAGGCCTGATTTAACATCGTAATAATATTTTGTTTTACCATCTTTAATTACATAAGCATCGTTTCCATTGATTGGTTCGATTCCTTCTACTTTAAGATCAGTTCTTTTTACAAGTTGCAGTTCTTCAAATGGAGCTGCGTTAGCTTTCATTTCGGCTAAATCTTCGCCTTCAAGGTTTTTTCTCTGACCTTGTTGTTCAACATATGCGCCTTTTTCATTAACTACCTGTTTCATTAAATTCATTGTTCCCATAGAAAGTGAAACCATCATTTTTCCTTTTGAATCTAATTTAGAAGTAAAAGTTAATGGAGTAGGAGCCTGCGGAATTGTTGTTGAGCCATTCATGTATAATGTTTTTACGGCTGAAACTGCTTTTTCTCCGCCAATGGCATTGATGTAGTTTTCGAAAACTGTTTTTGCACTAATATCTTTTGGTGCTTCTTTTTTTGTAGAAGGTTTTTCAACTGGATTTCCATATTTGTCGAAATATGAAATCGGAATCTGCAGTTTTTCTAATCCAGGAAGTACATCAGAACCTTTTCCGACAATTACAATACGCATATTGTCCAATAAAAAGTATTTGTTGGCAACGCGATAAATATCGTCAGCAGTAACATTATTGATGGTTTGAATGTATTTTTCGTAGAAATCTGCAGGAAGTTTTTCTGTTTCAATGTTTAGTGCATAACGTGCAACAGCTTGAGGTTTTTCAACCTGCATTACAAATCTTCCTATATAACCTGCTTTTACGTTTCTTAAGACTTCTGGATCAACTCTTTCGGTTCTAATTCGTTTAATTTCTTTTACAAACTGAACAACTGCACTATCAGTAACTGTATTTCTAACAGCCGAAGAAGCTTTAAATTTAGTTACATATTTACCGCTTCCAATACTCGAGTTAGCTCCGTATGTCCATGCGTGCTGCTCACGAAGATTCATGTTTAAATAACTGTTGAAATCACCTCCAAGAATTTGATTAGCAATAACCGCTGGAAAAAAATCTGGATCGCTCATTTTTAAATTTAAAGTATTTACCAATGAGATTTCAGATTGAACCGCGTTTGGAACATCTACAAAATCAATCTGCAAATTTGAAGGATTTGTAGGGTTCGGATAAGTGTTTTTTGGAGCACTTTGTTTTTTCCATCCGCTGAAAAGTTTTTCAACAGCCGTTTTTACGTCTTTAAATTTGACGTCGCCAATAACTACCAAATAGGCATTTTCTGGAACAAAATAAGTGTTGTAATTGTTTTGAACATCAGTTAGCGTAACATTTTTTACAGTCTCTTCAGAAAGATATTCGCCGTTAGGATGGTTTTTTCCAAATGCTAAAACATCAACCACTCTGTTTGAAATGGCAGGAACGCTTTTTTCATCGGCTTTTAAACCTTCTAAAAGTTTTGCTTTTTCTTTATCGAATTCTGTTTGAGTGAAATTTGGCTGTAAAGCACCTTCTGCCAAAAGTTCTAAAACACGTCCAGAATATTTTGATAATGTACTAGCATAAGCACCTTGAGAAGTAAAATTGATATTAGCTCCGTAAAAATCAATTTCTTCGTTAAAAGCTTCTTTAGTTGTTTTTTTTGTTCCATTTCCAATCAGACTGCTGGTCAATTCGTCAACCCCTTTTTTATTGCCTTCAGTAAATGGAGCATTATCCAAAGTAAGTGTGTAGCTCACTCTAGGCAATTTGTGGTTTTCAACAACCAAAACTTTCATTCCGTTTGATAAAACAAAGGTCTGCGGTTTTTTGATGTTGACTACTGGGGCATTTCCTGGTTTGGGTTGTGGACGATCTTGTGCTTGCATAATTCCAGTTAGGAAAATAAGGATTAAAAAAGTATATATTTTTTTCATGATTCGATATTCTTAGTTTTGAGATTTGGCTGTCGGAATATAATCTAAAATCAAACGCTGATTCGGGTTCAAATACTTCTTAGCAACTTCTCTGATTTCTTCTCTTGTAATAGAATGATAGATGTCAATTTCAGTATTGATTAAATTGACATCGCCATATAGAAGGTAATATGAAGCCAGATTTTCTGCAATTCCCTCTACGCTTGCATTGGCATTTACGTAATTGTTATCGAATTTGTTTTGTAATTTTTCATAATCTTTTTCAGAAATAAGATCAGTTTGAATTTTTACAATTTCTTCATCTATTTCTTTTAAAATATCATCAATGGTGTATGGAGCCATTGGCAGACCGTAAAGAATATACGTTCCGTAATCTTCTTGGCTAAATCCTACAGCGCCAATTTGTAGCGCCATTTTTTTGTCGTCAACTATTTTTTTGTAAAGCTTAGAGCTTTTTCCATCACTTAAATAAGATGAAATTAGGTCTAAAACTCTGGCGTCTCTAGTTTTCATTGAAGGTGTTCTGTATGAAGCAACGATCATTGGAATCTGAATGTTCGGATCTTCATAAGTAGCTTTAATGGTTTGTGTGATTGGCTCTTCTGTAAAAGTTTGTTTTTTAACTTCTTCACCTTTTGGAATTGGTCCAAAATATTTCTGAATCCATTCTTTTGTTTTTGCTTTTTCGAAATCCCCAGCAACAACCAGAACAGCATTGTTTGGTGTATAGAATTTTTTATTGAATGCCTGAAATTCTTCAAGAGTTGCGGCGTCCAAATCTTTCATAGAACCAATAGTTGTCCATCTGTAAGGGTGGTTTTTGAACATGTTTTTCTTAACCTCTGCCAGAATATTTCCGTACGGCTGATTATCGTAACGCATTCTTTTCTCTTCTTTTACAACTTCGTTTTGTGTGTCGACACCCACCTTATTAATAATAGGATGCATTAATCTTTCAGATTCCATCCATAAACCAAGCTCTAGACTGTTAGAAGGAAAAACTTCATAATAATACGTTCTGTCATCAGATGTGTTTGCATTGTTAACTCCTCCATTTGCAGTAACGATTTTCATCCATTCCCCACGTTTTATATTTTGGGTTCCTTCAAATAATAAATGCTCAAAGAAGTGTGCAAAACCTGTTCGGTCGGGGCGTTCATCTTTTGATCCAACATGGTACATTACTGAAGTGATAACAACTGGAGCAGATGGATCATTGTGTAAAATGACATGCAGTCCGTTGTCTAAATCGTATTCTTCAAAAGCTACTTTTTGGGCATGAGCCACTCCGCCAAGCATTAATGCAGCACTTAACATCATTATTGATTTTTTCATAAAGATTAATAATTTTAAAATATCAACAAGAGTAGGTCGACAAGAGTTGATTTTGGTTACATCAAAAATAGTTTTTTTTAGTTATGTATTACAGAATTGTTTTTAAATAAACACTATTTTAACAATCTTTTACTTTAAATTAATTTTGTTTTATATGCAGAACTGCTTGAAAAACAACGTTTTTTCAGGTAGAAATATTTTTGCTTTTATAGGTTGCATAGTAAATTATTAGTTGTATATTTGCAACCTTAAAATTCAATAAATCAATTTGATATGTATGCAATCGTAGAGATAGCAGGGCAACAATTTAAAGTAAGCAAAGACTTAAAGGTTTATGTTCACCGTTTAGCTAATGAAGAAGGTTCAAAAGTTTCTTTTGACAAAGTTCTTTTATTAGATGATAATGGAAATGTAACTTTAGGCGCCCCAGCTATAGAAGGTGCTTCAGTAGAAGCTAAAGTGTTACAACACTTAAAAGGAGATAAAGTTATCGTTTTCAAAAAGAAAAGAAGAAAAGGATACAAAAAAAGAAATGGTCACAGACAATATCTTACTCAAATTGTAATTGAAGGTATTACTGCAGCAGGAGGAACAAAAAAAGCAGCAGCTAAAAAAGCGGTTGTAGCAGAAGATGCAGCAGCTACTGAAGAAGTAGAAGCAGCTCCAAAAGCAAAAAAAGCAGCTCCAAAAGCAAAAAAAGAGACTACTAAAGAATAATAACAATATTTAAACTCATACGTCATGGCTCACAAGAAAGGTGTCGGTAGTTCGAAGAATGGTAGAGAATCAGAATCAAAACGTTTAGGCGTTAAGATTTATGGTGGTCAAGCTGCTATTGCTGGAAACATCATCGTTAGACAAAGAGGTTCAAAACACAATCCAGGTGAAAACGTTTACATTAGTAAAGATCACACTCTTCACGCAAGAGTTGCTGGAGTTGTTAAGTTCCAAAAGAAAAGAGATAACAAATCTTATGTATCTATTATTCCATTCGAGGCATAATAATCATAGATTACTTTTTATAAAAAACCCGTTCTGAAAAGATCGGGTTTTTTGTTTTTAGCTTAAGACGGTTTAGTTAAAATTTGTATTTGCAAGACTGAGGATAATTAGATATCTTCAATTCTTTAAATCTTATAAGTTGAAAAAAATAGTCTTATTTGCCCTTTTGTTCTGTATAAGCACTTATGGTAAAGTTGTGTCAGATAGTATTGCCATTCATTTGAGTGTACTAAATGGTAAGCAGAAAAATGTTTTGTATGAATTTGAAGTTATAAAAAATAATGGTTTCAATACAGATCAGTTTTGGAATGCGCATAATAATGAATTTCCTAGTTTAAGTGATAATCTGAGAGACGAATTAGCAAAGGAAGTTTTTCTAAATTCAGATATTGTATATGCACCGCAAAAAGATTCTACGGTGCAATTGTGGATGCAAACAAAATTGCTGACCAATTGGATGTTTTATCTTTCTGCATTTATAGCTATATGTGCTATTGTTGCTCTGTTTAAAAGGTATTGGAGTCTGCTCATTCAGTTTTTAATTCGTCATATTGCTCCGGTATTAAAGATTTTGTTTTCGCCAGTTTTACTGACTATTGAATTGCTTTTAGTTGGAATAGCTTGTGTAATTTGTGGCTGTATTATTGAGGAATTTGTGCTACGAACTGTAGTAATACATTTAGGCTTGTTTTTATTATGGAGCCAGTCTACGGCTTTATTTACAAAAGAATATTGGATTAAGAGATATGTTTATGAAATAGAAAATAACTTTTGGGGTAAAGATTCTTGGGAAACCGTAAAAACAATTTGTTTTCCAGCTTTTGTAGTTACGATTGCTATTTTATATGTATTGTATAAAGTTCCTACCGATGCTTTTTATAACTACGAAGTGGTTTTGTCAGGAATCGCAGCGGTTTATGCTTTGCCTTTCTGGCGTTCATTAGAAAAGTATATTTATCCTGTTTTATTTCCTTTTTATAAAGAAAATAATAGAGAGAGAAGCGTTAATTCTCTGGCTGCATGCACTGTTGTTGCGATTGTTGTCACAATACTATTTGTACTGCAAGAAAATCTTATTTTTAGTAATATTATCTCGGCCCTACTAAGTTTATTGATTCTGTCATTTTTAATTTTGTCATTAAAAATGAATCATAAACACAGTTTAAGAAACTATTATTTTATACAATTTGTAACGTTTCTTTTTCTTAGCGCAGTTTTTATGTATGGGTTTTATTTTCAGTTAAACGAAGTTATTTGGTTTGCGATTATAGGATCAACCTTATTTGTAATAGTAAAGTATATGGAAGCTTTTTCTTTTTTCTCAGATTGGAAAAGAGGAAAAGGCTGGGCTTGGAAATTGCTCGGTTTAGCCTTGCTGTTATGGATTATGGGTAAAGGAATTTTATATGTTTCGAAACAAATATTTATGCTTTAATTTTCTGTAAAGGAAAAAACCTTTGTCAAAGTTTAAATCTTTAACAAAGGCCTATAGTGAAAATTGGAATTTGGAATTTCCAGAATTAGAGTTTTATTTATTCGGTATCTTTGGTTTCTTCCAAATCTTCCGTTTTCTTGCCTACTTTAACTTTAGGGTTATCTTGTGTTCCCGTAACAGTTAATGGAATTCCGAAAATACCAAAAGGAGGAAGTCCTAAACGCATTTTTAGGTTTAATTTTCCATCTAGGCTTGTTGTTCCTTCAATTCTTGGTCTAAAGCCTGCAAACTTAAATTTAAAGCGCTCTACAGTTATGATATTGTTTTTAACGGTTGTTTTAATGTCTACTTTCGAAAGATCTGGGTTTTTCATCGATTCAGAATTGGTTTGTTTGCTTACAGCATTAAACATTTTCAGACCTCTCACTTTTACATCTTTTACAGAAAGTGTTCCGCCTCCAATAAGCGAAGGATAAACAGGATCCATATTTCCGTTTAAACGGCCTTTTAATTGATAATCTAAAGAAACAATTCCTTGTGCTTTCTCTGCGGCGCTTGCCATTTTTCTGAAAACTTCAATCTCATTATAAGCTCTCTTAATGTCAAAATCTGTAGCTTTTATAGTGTAATCAAAATTAGCTTTTTGTGGCGTTACAGCTTGGTAATTGGCATTCATGGAAACGTTGCATCCAATTAAATTAAAACCAGTATTTTGCATGGTTAATTTGCCATTTTTCATAGATAAATTTCCAGTTGCATTTTGAAGATTTAATTTGTCAAAATATACTTTTTGAGCGTTGGCAAATAATTGTAAATTTAAATTGGTTGGAATAATTATAACACCAGTCTGAGTGTTTTCAGATGGTTTCGTTTCGGTTTTAGGAGCAGAACTCTGCGTTACTGGTGTGTTTGGATCAACGCTTGACATGAATTCGTCTACATTGATATATCGAGAAGTAACTTTAAAAGAGCCTTTTAAAACGCCTGTATTTGTGGTAACATAATTGATGACATTCTGTAAATATCCATTCATTTTAAAATCAGACTGTCCGTATGCGGCTAGGAAATTATTGAAAGACATTTTATCCTGATTGATTTTAAAAATTCCTTCCTTAATGATGAATTTTTTCGGAAGATATTCAGAAGCTATTCCAATATTTCTTAACTCAAGCGTTCCTTTGTTATTTAGTTTGCTGTAATTTCCTTTTTCGGCATCACTTTGTTTTCCTTTTAAGACTAAATCGGCTTTTACAAAACCATCTAAATCAAGACCTTTTTGTGAAAAGACTTTATAAATTCTGCTAATATCCAATTCGCCTTTAGCCTTTACGTCATAACTCAAATCGTCAAAATTGCTTAAATCGGCTTGTACAAAAACAGGTTTTCCTTCAAAAGTAAATTGCGTTGGCTGTAAATTTACTTTCAGGTCAGCAAATGTTCCTTTCTGGTTTTCGATTTTCGATTTAATCGTAATGTCAGTAATCGGATTTGGATAATATGGAGTTTTTAAATATCCATTTTCCAAATTAAGAACTCCGTTTGTAACAGGAAAACGCTTGTTCTTTTGGTCAAATATTCCGTTTGTTTTTACGTCGCCAGTCAAAGTTCCTTTCAGTTCAATATCCGGAATTCCAAGCGCTTTAAGTAGTTTCTCAAGATCGATTTTGGCCTTGAAATCAGCATTAATATCTGGTGTGTTTACACCTTTGACCAAAAATTTCGATTTTAAATAATCCTGATTGATATTTAGCGATAAGTTTTTTGCGTCAACAATTACCAAATCTGGGTTTAGAGAAGGAACAGTTGTTTTAACATCTAAATTTAAGTTTGAAACCGGAAATGCGCTTTTGTTATAATTGACAAAACCATCAGTTACTTTTACATCCAAATCTAGATCGGGTGCTATATTTTCAGAAGTAATATACTTTCCTTTTAAAGTCAGCAGCAGATTTGTGTTTCCTTTTAATTCGGTTTTAGAGAGCCAAGTAATATATTTTGGAGGTAACGCTGTAAAAACATCATACAGCTTACTGTTTTCAGATTTAATGACAAAATCCATATTATAGCCATCTTTCAAAAAATCAAATTTCCCTTTAAAATCGACTAGTAGCTGGTTGATTTTTAGATTGTTCTGCTGGAAAAAGAAAGAAAGTGAATTGATGTTTACTTTTGTAATTAAATCTGCATCAACCTTTTTATTCATTAAATAAGGTTCATCTTCATAAACAATATTTAATTTTTCGATGTTTGCTTTAGAATATAAATCAAAAACGGCTTTGTTTAAATCTCCTTTTCCTAAATAGTTAAATCCGTATGCGTCAAAATGGACTTTAGTAGACTTATCATCATAAACAATTTTGCTGTTTAAAATTTCAATTCGTTCCAGTTTAAGCGCGGTATCACTGCTGTCTTTGGCTTTAGAAGCTTGTTCTTGCGATTTGTAAATGTTGTAATTCGCTTCTCCGTTTGCATTAACTTTTACATTTATAAAAGAATCCGATAAATAAATCTGATCAATTTTTACCGATTTGCTGAAAATTAGACTCGCCACATTTATTCCAAAAGAAACCTCTTTTGCGGTTATGAATTTTTCTTTTGTATATGGAGCTGAGCCATTAAGGCTTAAGTTGTCTAAGGTTAAAGTGAGTGAGGGGAAATGGTGGAAGAATGATACCGAAACATCAGAATAATTCAGTTCTGCGCTTAATCTTTCGTTGGCTGTTTTCTTTATTTGTTCTTTAATCTGGTCCTCAAAGACGATAGGCGTTAAAAATAGTAATGCTATAATAACTGTGAAAGTTATTCCGGTATACTTCGCAATTTTAAAAACGATTGATCTCGATTTACTTTTTTGCATAACGAATTTTGGTTTTTTAAATAAAAAAAATAGAGTTGAAAAAAGAGCGTAATTTATCCGTGAACGGTTTCATTTTTACCATAATTGGTAATAATAGAACCTTCATATTCAATCCATTCTTTCCAGCGTTTATCAATGTCGATGTTATCTTGATATTTTCTGGCAAATCCTAAAAAAGTAGTATAATGTCCTGCTTCAGAAATCATTAAATCTCGGTAGAATTTAGCTAATTCTTCATCTTTAATATTCTCCGAAAGCACTTTAAAACGTTCGCAGCTTCTGGCCTCAATCATTGCAGAGAATAATAATCGGTCGCACAGAGCATCTCTTCGGCTTCCGTCTTTTTTCATGAATTTAAAAAGCTCATTTACATAATGATCTTTTCGTTCACGTCCTAAAGTAAGTCCGCGCTGCTTTATAATGTTGTGAACCATCTGAAAATGTTCCAGTTCTTCTCTGGCAATTTCTAGCATTTCGGTTACCAATTCTTCAATTTCAGAATTGTAAGTAACGATACTAATCGCATTTGAAGCCGCTTTTTGTTCGCACCAAGCGTGATCCGTTAAAATTTCTTCGATATTTGACTCAACGATATTTACCCAGCGAGGGTCTGTAGCTAATTTTAATCCCAACATAATTTCCCAGCATTTAGATTTTGCAAAATTAGTGATTTTTTACGTCCGAATATCTGGAAGTTGGGTGCAAATCCGCGGAAAAAAACATTATTTTGTAATATGAAACAAAGATTATGAATCAAATCAAAAAACTTTTAATTATTGGGTTTGTTTGGCCCGAGCCAAAGTCTTCTGCAGCAGGCGGAAGAATGATGCAATTGATTTCTATTTTCAAAGAAAATGGATTTGAAATTACATTTGCAAGTGCGGCTCAGGACAGCAATTTTATGGTTGATTTGTCTGAATTTGGAGTAATGAAAAAAAGCGTCGAACTTAATTCTTCAAGTTTTGATGATTTTGTAGCCGAACTAAATCCAGATGTTGTCTTGTTTGATCGCTTTATGGTCGAAGAACAATTTGGATGGAGAGTAATTGAAAAGTGTCCGCAAGCAATTAGGATTCTAGATACTGAAGATTTGCATTGCTTGAGAACTGCAAGACAAAAAGCCTTTAAAGAAAAACGAAATTTTGAAATTCATGATTTGTTGTCTGAGGAAGTGGCAAAACGTGAAATTGCCAGTATTTTAAGATGTGATTTATCTTTGATTATTTCAGAGTTTGAAATGAATATTCTGAAAGATATTTTTAAAATTAATCAAGATTTACTTTTTTATCTTCCCTTTTTGGTTGATGAAATGAAAGAAGAAGATTTGTTAGAATTGCCTTCTTTTGAAAACCGAAGTGATTTTGTTTTTATTGGAAATTTTCTTCATGAACCAAATTGGAATACCGTTCAATATTTGAAAGAAGCAATTTGGCCTTCTATAAAAAAAGATTTTCCAGAAGCGGTTTTGAAGGTTTATGGTGCTTATCCTTCGCAGAAAGTATTGCAGTTGCATCAGCCTAAAAATGGTTTTTACATTATGGGAAGGGCAGAAGATGCCAACGAAATAGTAAAAAATACAAAAGTGGTTTTAGCGCCAATTCGGTTTGGAGCAGGATTAAAAGGAAAATTATTAGAAGCTATGCAGTGCGGAACGCCAAGTATAACCACTTCAATAGGTTCCGAAGCCATGCATGAAAATTTGCCTTGGAATGGTTTTATTGAAGATGATCCAGCTGAATTTGCTAAACAAGCGATTGAGCTTTACCAGAATGAAAATCTTTGGAAACAATCACAAAAAAACGGAATCGAGATCATTAATAAATGTTATCAAAAAAGTGATTATTCAGATAAATTGATTTCATTGATAAATTCACTTTTGGTTGATTCAAAAAGCCATCGTCTTCATAATTTTATGGGGAATTTGTTGCAGCATCATGCTTTTAAAAGCACAATGTACATGTCAAAATGGATTGAAGCGAAGAATAAAAATTAAGCTTCCGCTTTACCGAATCCCACAGTTTCGCGATAAATTTGGGGTGAAACATCAGCATTAGTTTTAAAGAAACGGCTGAAATAATGTTCGTCGTCATAACCTAACTCGTAGGCAATTTCTTTTACAGTTTTGTTGGTCAGGTACAATTCTCTTTTAGCTTCAATAATGATTCTTTCCGAAATTAAATCGGTTAAGGTTTTGTTGAAATAATTCTTAGACAATTTTGCCAATGCTTTCGGAGAAATATTTAATAATTCGGCATAATTTCCAGCTGAGTGTTTAGTTTTAAAATTCAATTCAATCGCATCTTTCAAATTTTGTAGAATTATAGGTTCTTTTGAATCTGGAACTGATTTCATTTCTTCTAATTGTTCTGTTTTTAATCTTGAAGCGGTAATCAGAAATATTTTCAAATACGAAATTAGCAATTCAAATTGTGCCAATTCAGCATTTTGAATTTCTGCTTTCATCTGATCAATAACCATATTAAAAGTTTGCGAAGCTTGTTCCGTAACCTGAACATACGGAGGCTGGTAAATATTATTGAATAAAACGCCATTGCAGGAGACTTCTTTTTGATGCATGTGAATGCAGTAAAAGTCAGGATGAAAATGAATGGCTATTCCTTCAATTGGTTCGTTTACGCAAAGCATGAAAGGCTGATACGGAGAAAAGGCGAGTAGTGAGTTTTCTTCAAAATGATGTTCAGCAAAATCTGCTTTTACTTTGCCTTTTCCTTTGTTTACCCAAATTAAAGAGTAATAATTGTTTCGCTGCAAATGATCAAAATGGCTGTTGTCGCTAAATGGAAGAATTTTAAAAGCCAAATTCCCATTCTGCGGATTGATTAAAGTAAAAACATTTTGAGAACTCATAAATTGTTTTGTTTTTTGAAAGTATAAAGATAGCCATGAAATAAATCCGCAGCTATCTTTATAAATTGTTTTTTGTTATAGTGAATATGTAGATTTTGATTAAACTGTAGGGAAGTCAATTTCCGTATTTGCTACATTATTAAAGTAGTTTGTTAAAACGTTTAATGCTACATGACCAATAGTTTCTGCAATTTCAGCGTCAGATACTCCCGCATTTTTGGCTTTATTTACATCTTCATCATTTACCAATCCGCCTTTGCTGATTAATGTTTTTGCCAATTGTAAAATCGCTTCTGTTTTCGCGTCAGCAGAATTTCCTGATCTTGCTGCTTTTAAAACTGTTGGATCTGCTTTTACTAATTTCTCTCCAATAAAAGTATGCGCTGCTAAACAGTAATCGCAAGAGTTGCTTTCTGAAACTGCTAAAGCAATTAATTCGCCTGTTTTTGCGCTTAATTTTCCATGGCTCAAAGCTCCGCTTAAGTTTAAATATCCTTCAAGAACTGCTGGAGAATTTCCCATTGTTCTCATCATGTTTGGTACAACGCCTAATTTTGCCTGAACTGCGTTGAATAAATCTTTAGTTTTTCCTGTTACTTCTTCTGGGTTTAAAGCTGTTAATCGTGTCATTTTATTTAATTTTTAAAGTTGTTATTTGTTGTTGTCTTTTGACATTACAAAGTTGCGACGATTGCGGATTTTAAAACATGGAGAATGTACGCTATGTGATGGATAATTTTCCCCGCTGTTTTTTTTAGGAGCTATTTCCCGCTATCCGTTCCAATCTTTTGTGCCGAACCCCGGCACAAAAGGATTTCCACTTCTATCGGGGCTAGGGCTCTCGTTTTTATAAGATTGTTTTTCAATAGTTTGCCATCCTGGCGAAGGAAGGATCGCACTTAGAAATTCTGGAAACAATTAACACAATCTTGTCATTTCGACGAAGGAGAAATCTTCGCAAGTAACTCCGCAATGAGAATCCGATCTTTGTCGAGCTTCTTGTGAAGATTTCTCCTTCGTAGAAATGACAAATAAGGCGTAAAAAAAAGAGGCTGTTCCAAAAGAACAGCCTCTTTTTAGAGTTATAATCTTGAAAAAACTATTTCAAAACACTTGCAGCATCTTGAATAGTTGTTGCGTGATAACCAGATTTTGCTTTATCAAAAACTTTTTTAGCCCAAACTTTTCCTTCTGGAGTTTTGACCATTTCTTTATAAAGCATCATGATAGAGCCAGTTCTGCTACTTCCAATTAAAAATTGTTCAATTGCAGGATCAGCAGCTTTATATTGATGACGAATTGCCTGAACAAACCATTGGCGTTTAATGATGAAATTACCGCCCTTAGTAAAGTTGAATTCTTTATCGATCGCTTCCATTTCTTTTACAGTAATATCAGCAGGAAGATGGTCAATAAAATGCTGTTTTTCTGCAGTAGTTGTGATTTTTTTGCTTAAACCTGCAACGCCAGTTTCTCTCCAGCTTTTTTGGATTGCGTCAATAGCGTCAAATTCTGCTGAGCTAACAGGAACAATGTTTGATGGAATTCCTGGTTTGTAAATCCAGTTGTCTAATTGGATTTTATCTGCTAAAGCTTTATCTCCTTTAATAAGATTTTCGTTTAAATACTTTACAAAATCTTCTGTTGTGATAGATTGGAAAGCATGAGAATCGAAATAATTTTTAATAAACGGATCGAATTTATCGCGTCCAACTGCATTTTCAATAACTCTTAAAAAAGAATATCCTTTTACATAAGGAATCATGCTGATTCCGTCATCAGGATTTCTTCCTGTCAAACTAACTTTTAATCTTGTGTCTGGATTTGTATCTCCATATTCAGCAACATTATCAACCAATTCTTTGTTGGTAATAACGTTTTGCATATCAAATTCTTTTTTGCCAAAAATTGCTTCTCCAATTCTGTGCTCAACGTAAGTAGTAAAACCTTCGTTTAGCCAAATATCATCCCAAGTAGCATTTGTAACTAAGTTTCCGCTCCAGCTATGGCCTAATTCGTGTGCTAGCAAACTTGTAAGCGAACGATCCCCAGCAAGTACTCCTGGAGTTAAAAAAGTCAAGTTTGGATTCTCCATTCCGCCATAAGGGAAACTTGGAGGTAAGACCAAAACATCATAACGTCCCCATCTGTATGGTCCGTATAATTTTTCAGCAGCATTTACCATTTTTCCTAATTCAGCAAATTCATAAGCGGCGCTTTTTAGAACAGATGGTTCTGCATAAACTCCGGTTCTATTGTCGATTGCTTTAAATTCGATATCCCCAACTGCGATTGCCATTAAGTAAGAAGGGATTGCTTTGTCTTGTTTGAAAGTATATACTCCGGTATCATTTTTCTTCTGCGGATTTACAGCACTCATAACTGCCAATAAATCTTTAGGAACAGTAACTTTTGCATTATAAGTAAAACGAATTCCAGGTGAATCCTGGCATGGGATCCAAGTTCTAGACCAAACACTTTCGCCTTGAGAGAAAACAAAAGGTTTCTTTTTGTCTGCAGTTTGCTCTGGTTTAAGCCATTGTAACGCAACGCCATCTTTAGTTGTGTTGTAGTAAATGTTTACTTTAGTTGTGTTTGGCTCGATTGTAATGTGAAGTGGTTTTCCGTGAAACTCAGTGGATGCTCCAAGCTCGAATTTGGTTTCTTTTTCATCGTCACCTAAAGTGACTTTTGTAATATCTAAAGTGTTTTCGTCGAAAATAATTTCGTTTCCTTTACTGATGTTGTCAATTGTCCAAGATGCTTTTCCTGAAATAGTTTGCGTGTCAAAATCAACTTTGATATCAAGATCAAGATGTTTTGCAACAGCAAGTTCTGGTTTAGAGTAACTGTGTTCGTCTGTAACAGTAGCTGTTTTTTCTGTTTGCTCTTTTTTCTGGCAAGCAATTGCTGTCAGAAATAAAGCGACAAGAATTAGTTTCTTCATTTTATGAGGTTTTGAATTTGAGGATGAAAATTAAACAAAAAATCCCGTTTTGAATAAACAAAACGGGATTTAATTATAAAATTAACAACGATTACGCCAACATTGTAACTGGGCTTTCGATGTATTGTTTTAATGTTTGTAAGAACTGAGCTCCAGTTGCACCGTCAATTGTTCTGTGGTCGCAAGCTAATGATAACATCATTGTGTTTCCAACTACGATTTGACCGTTTTTAACTACTGGTTTCTCAACAATTGCACCTACAGAAAGGATAGCAGAGTTTGGCTGGTTGATAATTGAATTGAATTCAGTGATACCAAACATACCAAGGTTAGATACTGTAAAAGTACTTCCTTCCATTTCTTGTGGCCCTAATTTTTTGTTTTTAGCTCTTCCGGCAAGATCTCTTACTGAACCGCCAATTTGAGATAAACTCATAGCGTCAGTAAATTTCAACACAGGAACTACTAATCCGTCTTCAACAGCTACAGCAACACCAATGTTTACGTGGTGGTTGATGATAATTGCATCTTCTTTCCAAGTAGAGTTGATTTTTGGGTGTTTTTTCAATGCTAAAGCACAAGCTTTGATCACCATATCGTTGAAAGATACTTTTGTATCAGGAACGCTGTTGATAGCAGCTCTAGCTTGCATTGCTTCGTCCATGCTTACCTCGATCACTAAGTTGTAGTGAGGAGCAGTAAATAAAGATTCTGCCAAACGTTTAGCGATGATTTTACGCATTTGAGAATTTTTGATCTCTTCTGTGTAAACTTCTCCAGCAGGAACAAAAACTTTTGGTGCAGCAGGAGCAGACGCTTCTTGTTTAGCAGCTGGTGCAGAAGCAGTAGTTTGAGCTTGAGCGGATGGAGTGAAGTTTTCGATGTCGCTTTTCACGATACGTCCGTTTTCTCCAGATCCTTTAACTTGGCTTAATTGGATTCCTTTGTCAGAAGCGATTTTTTTAGCTAAAGGTGAAGCTAAAATTCGTCCTCCGTTTGAAGTTTCAACAGCAGCTTCTGATGCTTTTTCAGCAGCAGGAGCAGCTTTTTCTTCAGCAGCAGGAGCACTTGCAGTTGCAGCGCCTCCAGCAGTAAAGTTATCAGCAACTCCAGAAATATCAGTTCCTGCAGGTCCGATGATAGCTAATAAGCTGTCAACAGGAGCAGTGCTTCCTTCTTGAATTCCGATGTATAATAAAGTTCCAGCATTGAAAGACTCAAACTCCATAGTAGCTTTGTCTGTTTCAATTTCTGCTAAAATATCTCCTTCAGCTACAGTATCGCCAACTTTTTTCAACCAAGTTGCTACAGTACCTTCAGTCATTGTATCACTCAAACGAGGCATAGTTACAACTATAACACCTTTTGGTAATTCAGCAGCAGCTTTTGCAGGAGCAGCAGTTTCCGTTTTTGCTTCAGCAGCAGGAGCATCCGCTTTTGGAGCTTCGGCAGCAGGAGCATCACCACCAGCTAAAAGAGCAGAAATGTCTTCTCCTTCTTTACCAATGATAGCTAATAATGAATCAACAGGAGCAGTTTCTCCTTCTTGAATTCCGATATGTAAAAGAGTTCCTTCGTTAAAAGATTCGAACTCCATTGTTGCTTTGTCTGTTTCGATTTCAGCTAAGATATCACCTTCGCTTACTTTGTCGCCTACTTTTTTAAGCCAAGTTGCTACCGTTCCTTCAGTCATAGTATCGCTCAAACGAGGCATTGTTACTTTAATCGCCATGATATTATAATTTATGAGGTGTAAATGGATAGTCTTCTTGTGCGTATACTACATCGTATAATTGTTGTAAGTCTGGGTATGGAGATTCTTCAGCGAATTTCGCACACTCTTCAACTAAGTCTTTAACTCTTTGGTCAATTACTTCGATTTCTGCTTCTGTAGCATATTTTTGATCCAAGATTACGTCAAGAACTTGCGTAATTGGGTCGATTTTTTTGTACTCTTCAACCTCTTCTTTAGAACGGTATAATTGTGCATCAGACATAGAGTGTCCTCTGTAACGGTACGTTTTCATTTCAAGGAAAGTTGGTCCGTCTCCACGACGCGCTCTTTCGATAGCTTCGTGCATTGCTTCAGCAACTTTTACAGGGTTCATTCCGTCAACAGGCCCACAAGGCATTTCGTAACCTAAACCTAATTTCCAGATGTCAGTGTGGTTTGCAGTTCTTTCTACAGAAGTACCCATTGCATAACCATTGTTTTCAACGATAAATACAACTGGAAGTTTCCATAACATAGCCATGTTGAAAGCTTCGTGAAGAGAACCTTGTCTAGCAGCACCATCACCAAAGTAAGTCATAGTAACACCGCCAGTGTTGAAATATTTGTCTGCAAAAGCAATACCAGCTCCTACAGGAATTTGAGCACCTACAATTCCGTGTCCACCGTAAAAACCGTGTTCTTTAGAGAAAATGTGCATAGAACCTCCCATACCTTTAGAAGTTCCGGTTGCTTTTCCTAAAAGTTCTGCCATTACGTTTCTAGGATCAACTCCCATACCAATTGGCTGAACGTGGTTTCTGTAAGCAGTAATCATTTTATCTTTGGTCAAATCCATAGCGTGCAGTGCGCCAGCTAATACAGCTTCTTGACCATTATATAGGTGTAGAAAACCTCTAACTTTTTGTTGAATGTATAATGCTGCAAGTTTGTCTTCAAACTTTCTCCAAAGTAGCATGTCCTCATACCACTTTAAATATACCTCTTTTGTAACTTCTTTCATCTGAATTCTTTCTTTTGCTAAAGTTGTTTGTGTTATCGATTATTGTGCCTGTAACGCAAAATAGTTTCCTCCCACAAATTTGCGCCCGAAAGGTCGGGATGCAAAAATAAGACATTACATTTAAGAACTAAAATTAAAACGATACTTTTTGGCTTTTTTTTACAAGAACTTTTTGTCGAACATCAATGGGAGCAAATTTTTTAGGGATGATGATTTGTAAATTTCACCAATTTCTCCCATAAAATAGATTTCAATAGGGGTGTCTTGTTTTATCTCGTATTCGGCTATTGATTGTCGGCACGATCCACATGGCGGAATAGGGGCAGTAGTTTGATTGGTGTCTGACGCAGCTGTAATTGCCATTTTTAAGATTTTAGCTTCTGGATATGCACTTCCAGCATAAAAAATTGCAGTTCGTTCAGCACAAAGTCCAGACGGATAAGCGGCATTTTCTTGGTTAGAGCCTAAGATCACTTTTCCATTATCTAAAAGTAAAGCAGCGCCAACTTTAAACTTTGAATAAGGTGCGTAAGCTTTTTTTCTGATTTCGACAGCTTGATTCATTAAGTCCTGAATTTCGGCTGGAAGTTCATTTAAATTATCAAATATTGTAAATGAAGCGGTTATATTGATTTCTTTCATTTGTTTATAAGGGAAAAAAAATCCAAATTCCTAAAATGCCGGAATTTGGATTGAATTATTTTTATTTTAAACGTTCTCTTTAATAAGTTTCGTATTTGTCTCCAAAGTTAAACGTTAAAGAGAAACGAAGCGTGTTTTCTAAAGGATTTTTTATTTTAGAAGCTGAGAATAGGTACGAAACATCAATTTTCATGATATTGTATTTAAATCCTGCTCCTAAAGAGAAAAATTGTTTAGCACCTTTTTCTGGACTTTCATGATAATATCCTAAACGGAACGCAAAGGCATCTTGGTACATGTATTCTCCGGCAATGCTATAAGTTACCTCTTTCATTTCTTCTTTAAATCCGCCTGGAGCGTCTCCAAAAGATTTAAAGATTCCCTGAAACCATCCGATATCATTATAGTTTCTGTACGCGGCGTCTGTAGCTTGTTGTTGTGTAATATCTTCAGGGTCATCATAATCTCCGTCACCATTTGCATCAACAGGAGCTTGAACGCCTGGAGGAGTAGGGACTAAAAGTTTAGTAAGCTCTGCGCTTAAAGTAAGTTTGTTGTAATCGTCAAAGATAAAATCAAATCCTCCACCTAATCTTAAATTGGCAGGCAGGAAGTTTGAGCTTATATCGTCATTATCGTAACTAATTTTTGGCCCCATGTTCTGAAAGTTGACACCTGCTCTCCATCTACCATTGAAATCTTGATAAGCAATTTCTTCTGATTGATAAAAAGCAGCCACATCAACAGCAAAAGATCTTGCAGATGTAGCATCAATTTCTTCTGAAGCGACTTTTAAGTTTGAGCTGATAAAACGACCAGCAACAGCCATAGAGAACTTTTCGCTTAATTTAAGGGAATAAGAACCATCTAGGGCAAATTCATTTGGTGAAACTGTTCTTGTGGCTTCAGTTGGGTCTCCTGTAGTTCTTAATTCGATATCTCCGAAACCAAAATAACGAAAACTTCCTGCAAAAGCACTTTTTTCGTTGATTTTGTTGTAATACGTAATCTGTCCTAATGAAATATCATTGGCTAGATCTGTTAAATAAGGGGTGTAACTGATGGAAAGGCCTTGTGCATCTTCAGAAAATGCATACTTAGCAGGATTCCATTGTTGTGAGAAAACGTCGGCAGAAGTAGCGACACCTTGGTCTGCCAAACCAGCTGCTCTAGCATCGGCAGCGACTAATAAAAAAGGTACTCCGGTAACAATAGGTCTTGATTCCTGAGCCCTAGAATTGTAAATACTAAAAATACAAATTAATAAAAGTGATAGTTTTTTCATTTATGGGACTAGTGTTTTGGTAGTGCAAATATATATAATATTATAGGATGACAAGCTTTTCGTATTTTTCTGCTTTTTTATTTGTTAAATTAGATTTTACAGTCAGTTTGTAAATGTACACTCCTTTTCCGATTCTGTCACCAAAATCATCTCTTCCGTCCCATGTTATTTCTCTAGATAAAAAGCCTTCTGTTGTAACGGTTTGGTTTTTTGTCCAGACAACTTTTCCTGTAATAGTCATTACCTGTACTTGTACATCTAGTGGTTCGTATGGTCTGTTGTGCGAAAACCAAAATTGTGTATAAGTCGAAAAAGGATTTGGATAATTAAGAACGTGTGATAGTGTCAGAGAATCGTCTCCTACAACTGTAAACTGAATTTCGCTTGTAACAGGATTGTTGTAAACATCCCAAGCGGTAAAACTTATGGTGTGCAGTCCAGGAGCTAAATTTCGAAAAGGAAAACGTAGATTTCCGTTGGTGTAATCGTCCAATTTTGTTTGATAATAATCATTCAAAATGTAAGGATTGCTTACGTCTCCATCTAAAATAGCGACAATATCGTGTCCGATTCCGCTTGCTGTATTAATTCCATTTTCATCTTCTAAGAAAGCCAAAAGAAATGGCGATTCATTAGTAATTCCTCCCGATACAAAAGTTTCATCGTTCATATATAACTTCACTTTTGGACTAATATTGTCCTGAGGTGCATTTTCGTTAATTCCTCCAATTTTAATGGTGTTATTGTATCCGGTTTGGTTTTCTGCAACCTCATTTTTTTTCGAATAGAAACTAATTCTACCGTAGTCAACAGGAATTCGGATGTCTCTAGGGACTACAAAACTGAATTCAAATTGTCCATTGGTAACCGAGGCATTTCCTCTAAAAATAGTTTCTCCTAAAGTTTTAAATTGCATTGGAGGGCTAAAACCATCATTGTTTAAGGTCGTGTTTGTAATTAATTTGTCGAAAATGGCTGTAGCTAATTCTCCGTTATAATTGCTTAAAAGCGTATTGTTTTCGTCTGTGATTTCACCGGAAATTTTAATTTTTGATAATGATTTTAAATCAGGAATTGTCTGGGAAATCACAATGTCATTTACTTTTGTTAAATTAATTCGCGGTTTCGGAATAGCTAGCATTAAAGCTGGATCTCCAATACAAAAAACAACATTGCTGGAAGAACTTGGGTTTTCGTTTTTAGATATTCTTAATGACTCTGCAATAGTGTTGTATTGATTTGAGCCATAAGAAAGAAGGTTTTTGCTGATTGTTTTGTTGAACTCTTCTGCATTTGTTTGTCCAATTTCACGAACTGTAGTCAGCATTGAAATTGCGCCGCCTTTAGGGTTCCAATACACATATTCTCCAGCTGTAGGTCTTGTTGGGTCGTCAAAACGAGAAAATTCGCATGTAATGGTAATGAATAGCGGATATTTATATTGATTAGTAAGATTTTGCCCATCTGATTTTTCCCAGATTCTTTCGCTGGCTAATCCGTCCTCACCGCCGTGTCCTAAATAATTAAATATTAGAGCACCTTTTTCAAAAGCATTAAAAAAATCGGCTCTTGCTTTTGGATATCGCGATCCGCCTGCTGAAGCTTCTTGTGTGTAAGCATCTAGAAAAATTTTGTCAATATTAAAAAAAGGTTTTTCGGTTGCTATAAGATCTGCAAGCGCATTTTGATTTGCTTGTAAGGTCTGGTCGCCAGCTTTGTCAGAATCATCACTAATTAAAACAACATTGTTTCTCCAGTTTCCGTACGATTTTGTGTCATAGTATTCAAAAACTTTGTTGACCATTTCCTGTGCTTGAGAGTTGTCTGAAACCAACATTCTTCCAACTGCAATATCAATTCCGGCAAGTGATGGAATAATAACGCCTTCGTTGGCATCCATAAGTCCGTAAAAATCATCTGAAGCAAATGAAGCTTCGCCGACAGTATTACTTATTAGAGATTGATATATAGGTACAATATTAGTGTTGTTTGAAATTAGATCTTTATAGTCAAAAGAAGCATCTCCAAATAAGTTTAAGTAACGTACTCTTTTTTCTGATGATGATGCGTTGTCATAAATATATTTAACGCAATTTCTAATAGCGGCAATATCTTGTTTGCCAGAAGAAAATTCTTGATAGATATTCTCTAATGCAATTACTTTTACATTTAAATTGGATTTTGTTCGATGAAAACTCGCCAATCTTTCGGCTTGAGAGACTAATGTTTTTGGAGTTACAATAACATAATCGATATCCTGAAAAGCATTTTGACTGTTTCTGAAAAGTATTCCTTTTAAATTTTGATTGGCAATTTTTGACTGATTCTCTTTTAATGGAACATAATAATCGGAAGGGTCAAGGGTAATGTATTTTCTAACTTCGCCAAGATTAGCTTTAAAGCTAAAAGCATTCTGATTGGCATTCTCTATTTTAGATATATTATATAGGTCTGTAATATCCCAAATTTGAGTTATTGCCGATGCGTTTCCAATATTATAATTTACAATTCCGACTGTTGAACCAGCGGCGTTGTATTGAAACTGAAATTGTTTACCTGTTCCCAAAAGTTTTCGTTTTGCAGTTAGATTGATATAATCTAAGTAGCCTTTCGAGCCAGGAACACCGCTATTATTATAGATAAGTTTTATTTTGATATTGTCTGCTCCAGTAAATCCAGTATTTGAAAGTTTTCCTGTTGTGTATTTAGTGTCAGAATTCGCGATTAAAGAAGGGAAATTTATAGTTCCTATATTTTGTCCGTTTGCTGCTATTGCAAAAGAAGTAGTGGTGAACGATGCTGCCGCTGCACTTATCTCTATCTTTACGGGAACAGAAGTGTCTAGGTTTGGAAAACTAAAGGAGAATTCTTGCTCTTGATTAATGTCAAAAGATTCTCCAAGCCATTGACGACCTAGATGAACTATGTTGGTTTGGTCGATTTCGTGATATTGATAGTCATCAAACGTGTTCAACTCTAAAGTACTGTTTCCTGTTGGTTGATTTAAGTTTTGAATCCTCTTTCCGTCGCCTCCAGATGTTGTAATATAATAATAGGATTTGGTGTCGTATAAATTTAAATTGGTCTGGCTTTCTGAGTTCCAATTATCGGTGCCTTCAGCATAAAAAAGAATGTAGTCTTCGTTGTTGAAAACGCCGTCGTTTTCTCCGCTTATTTGTATTGCATTTTCTGTTAAATCGTCAGGATAATAAGTGCTGTTGGCCAAAGGAAGCATTCTTCCGCCATTTCCGTAGATTTTTATTCTTCGAGGATCAGATTTAGAAGCATCGAAACCTAAGCTTTGTAAAAAAGACCTATCTATTTTGTAAACACCTGATTTTTGGATGTAAAAGCGATACCAGTCTCCAGAAGCTAAAACAGAATTTACAATTGCTGCCGATTTTTGAAATGAAGAAGTAGATGCAGTTCGAGCTGTAGTATTGCTGATAAAGTAAGAAAAAGATTTTATGCGTTTGTAGCTGTTTCCTTCCTTAATTATAGGAGACAAAGACAAGAAAGAATATCTCAGATCCCTTGCATTTGTCACTATTATCGATTCATTAAGCTTTTCGGGGATATTTTCGGGTGTTAAATCTCCTAAATCAGCTCTGGAAATAGGTTCGTAAGAGATATTGTTAATTTGTACAGCGCTTCCGTTTGAGACGCTAGGAAGGTTAAGATTTTGCAGTAATGTTATGCTTTTTTTTGTAATGTCGAAGCGAAAACTGTTTCCTGAGAAGTATGGAATTGTGATTTTATTTTCGCCATAATTTACCTCTTTTTTGTTTTGCCAATCTATCGTTATCGTCCCATTTGACTGGGAAAACAGGAGAATTGGAACTAAAAAAATGCAGGTAAGAAATGCTTGTTTCATCGTTTAAAAAGGCGAAATTTAATTAAAAAATAATTAGTAAGTAAAAATATAGTATTTCATGTTATAGTAATAATAAAAAGTATATTTTTGCGTTCGTAACTAAAGGTTATTTTCTGGTAAAAAACAGCTAAATAAAATTATTAGAACAGATGTTGCCAATTAAATGTTAATTATTATATTGCAGCACCTAAATTTATCACCTAAGAATGAGTATGAAAGTAAACAAAATTGTAGTCTTGCAGTTAATGATGTCAATGGTATTGATGTTGGGCACGGCTAGTTGTAGCAAAAAATCGAGTTCCACTCACGCTTCTAGAGCTACTGGCTGGGATGTAGATAGTCAGAATGGAACTGCTGCCAGAAATGCAGGAAAAAAACAACAGGCTGGTCCTGGTTTAGTTTTTGTTGAAGGAGGTACGTTTACTATGGGTAAAGTACAGGATGATGTTATGCACGATTGGAATAACACACCAACTCAACAACACGTTCAATCATTCTATATGGATGAAACCGAAGTTACGAACGGTATGTACTTAGAATACCTAGAGTGGTTAAAGAAAGTTTTCCCACCAACAGAAGAAAATTACAAAAATATTTACGAAGGAGCATCTCCTGATACATTAGTTTGGAGAAATCGTTTAGGATACAACGAAACGATGACTAACAACTATTTAAGACATCCTTCTTATGCTAATTACCCTGTAGTTGGTGTTAACTGGATTCAAGCAGTTGAATTTAGTAAATGGAGAACAGATCGTGTAAATGAGGCTGTTTTAGAGAAAAACGGATATCTTAAAAAAGGAGCTAAAACAAACGATGTTAATGCTGAAAATGCATTTAATACTGAAGGATATTTAATGTCTCCAAGCACATCACGTGGTGCAAGCGAAGAAATTGTAATAAAGAAAAATCCTGACGGAAGAAGACCTAAAGCAGGTAAAGATGGTGTAGTGCCAGAAGAAAAAAATGTTTACGCACAACGTTCTTCAGGAATTATCTTGCCAGAATATAGACTTCCTACTGAAGCAGAATGGGAATATGCAGCTGCTGCTGATGTTGGACAAAGAGAATATAACATCTACAAAGGACAAAAGAAATATCCTTGGTCTGGAGATTACACTCGTTCTAACAAACGTAAAAACAGAGGTGATCAATTGGCTAACTTTAAACAAGGAAACGGTGATTACGGTGGAATTGCAGGTTGGTCAGATGACGGAGCAGATATTACAAATGCTGTGAAAAGTTATGCACCAAACGATTTCGGTCTTTATGATATGGCAGGAAACGTTGCAGAATGGGTTGCCGATGTTTACAGACCTATTATCGATAACGAAGCAAATGATTTCAACTACTACAGAGGAAACCAATATGCTAAGAACAAAATTGGTAAAGATGGTAAAGTTGAAATCGTTACAACTGCTACTATTAAGTATGATACTTTAAGTAATGGTAAAGTGATTGCAAGAAACCTTCCTGGAGAAATTGCTCAAGTGCCAGTTGATGAACAAGAAACTTATTTGAGACAAAACTTTAGCACAAGCGACAATATCAACTACAGAGATGGTGATAAACAATCTTCAAGATATTTTGATTTTGGTGATTCAGAGTCTGGATCTAAAGCAGATCAGGCAATGTACAACTCTCCTAAACACAATGTTACAACTGACAGTTTAGGAAAAATGATCAGAAAGTATGATAACTCTAGTAAACGTACTACTTTAATCGATGATAAAGTAAGAGTTTACAAAGGAGGTTCTTGGAGAGACAGAGCTTACTGGTTAGACCCAGCTCAAAGAAGATATTTCCCTCAAGATATGGCAACTGATTACATTGGTTTCAGATGTGCAATGTCTAGAGTAGGATCAAAATCTGAAAAAAGAAAATCTCCTAGAAACTAAGATTTAGGAATTCTAATAATAAAAATTCCAAATTCCAAAAGCTGAATATTCAGTCTGGAATTTGGAATTTTTTTATTGTTTTTTTTTCTACTTTTATGACTTATTAAAAAATATATAAATGAATATTAAAGACATTCATAACTTGTTTTTACAGTGTAGTTCTCTATCTATAGATACCAGAAAAATCGAGAAGAATTCGATGTTTTTTGCCATTAAAGGAGAGAATTTTGACGCTAATACATTTGCCAAAGAAGCCTTAGATTTGGGAGCTTTATTTGTTGTTATAGACAATGAATCTTATTTTATTGATGACAGGACTATTTTGGTAGAAAACAGCTTGCAAACGCTTCAGGAATTGGCAAAATTTCATAGAAGTTATTTAGGACTTCCAATTGTTGCTTTAACAGGAAGTAACGGAAAAACGACGACAAAAGAATTGATTAATGTTGTGCTTTCTAAAAAGTTCAAAACAAAAGCGACCATTGGTAATTTAAATAATCATATTGGTGTACCGTTGACTTTGCTTTCTTTTACAAAAGAAACAGAAATCGGAATTGTTGAAATGGGTGCCAATCATCAAAAAGAAATCGAGTTTTTGTGTCAGATTGCACAGCCTGATTTTGGATATATAACCAATTTCGGGAAGGCGCATTTGGAAGGTTTTGGAGGAGTTGAAGGTGTGATTGCTGGTAAAAGTGAAATGTACCAGTATCTTTCAGCAAATCAGAAAACAGTTTTTGTAAATCTAGAAGATCCTATTCAAATAGAAAAATCAAAAGGAATTAAGGCATTTACTTTTGGAGTTAAAAAAGAAAATGCAGATTTAAATATTCAAAATATTACAGCAAATCCATTTGTTGCTATTGAATATAATGATTTTGCAATAGAATCTCATTTAATTGGACTTTACAACGCCAACAATATAAATGCAGCTGTAGCCATTGGAAAATATTTTGATGTAAAAGAAAGCGATATAAAAGACGCTATTGAAAACTATATTCCGGCAAACAATAGATCTCAAATGATGCAAAAAGGTTCAAATGAGATTATTCTAGATGCTTACAATGCCAATCCGAGTAGTATGGCGGTAGCTATTGCTAATTTTCTTCAATTAGATAACAAAAATAAAATCATGATTTTGGGAGATATGTTCGAACTTGGAGATGAAAGTCTTTACGAGCATAAGGTTATTATTGACTCTTTAGCAGATCAGAAAGAGGCTCAATGTTTCTTACTAGGAAAATCTTTTTATGCTAATAAGATTTCGAATGAAAATATTCAGTTTTTTGAAACATTTGATGCTTTTGCTGAATTTCTAAAAACATTTACATTTGATTCTAATTCAATATTAATAAAAGGTTCACGAGGCATGGCCTTAGAACGAACATTAGATTATATTTAAAAAGAAAGCCACTCAAAATATAGATTGCCTACAAAAGTTTAGACAAATTTATAGTTAAGTTTTATAATAATGAGTTCGATATTTGTCGGACTCATTTTGTTTAAATTTGAAAATTACTAGTTTATTGCCTGCGTAGCTTAAAAGTTTTTTTTAACTTTTTTCTTACAAAACAAAATGATTTTTCGCTACATTTGCGGTGAACTTCATTTTTGAGAGGCGAGTTTGCTCGTCAATTTCGTTTCGGGCATTTTTTATGTTCGTGAGTATAGATACGCGGTTTTGGTACCTCCGTGTGGTGCGTTAATGCGCCCACTGCCTCTCAAGGGTGAAGTTCAACGGGAAAGGCTAAAACCGTATTTTTTTGGCCTACTTAATTTTTCTTCAAATGAACTTCAAAGAAAAAACAAGCAGTAAAGAGGTAAAGATTAAACGCTCTACAATCAAAAAACCTTCAAAAGTATTATCAATTCGGAGAATGAAAGCTTATGCATTTTACAGGCTTTCGCGCTCTATAGGTATGTATAAAAATCAGCCCATAATCGTACCGCAAATACGATTGTGCGGTAATTGGCTCAAAGATGCTGGATTTTTAATCGATGAACCTGTTGCCGTAACGGTAATGAAAGGAAAGCTTATTATACAGCCTGTACAAAAAGGATAATTTAAAAAAGAAATCCATTCAGTTACGAATGGATTTCTTTTTTTAAATACTCATTAAAAACCCGATTAGATTTTCTTTCTTATTTAGGCCTAATTTCTTTCTTAGACGATAACGTGCCAATTCGACTCCTCCTGTCGAAATGTTCATAATTTCAGCTATTTCTTTCGTTGACATATTCATTAACAAATAAGTAGACAAATCTAATTCTCTAGGAGAAATGGTAGGATATTGCCCTTTTAATCGCTTTAAAAACTCAAAATGTACGTTTTTAATGTGTTTTTCTAAGTCTTTCCAGCTCTTGTCTGTATTTACTTCTTTTACAATGCTTTTATGCAATTTGCTAAATTCTGCTTTAGTAGTATCATCTAATATGGCGGTATCTATATCTTTCAGTTTGTGAATAATTCCGTTTAAGACTTTATTCTTTTTAACAACCTGCAAAGAGTTGTTTACTAGTTCTTTATCTTTTGCTAGGATTTTAATTTGAAGCTTATCATTTTTCAGCTTTTCAATTTCTTTTTCCAAATCATGCTGTTCATGTCTAATTTTGGATTCTTTTTCAAGATACAATCTTCTTTGTTCGATAGTTTCATAATACCTGTTTTTTCTAATCTTAAGTTTGATTCTAACAGAGATTAGATACGCGCCGAGCAAAATGAGTATCAGGTAAAATAAATAAGCCAAAAAGTGTCTGTACCAAGGTGGAGATACTGTAAATTCAACTTCAGTAATGTTTGATTCTATGCCATAACTATTTCTGGCTTTTAATTTCATTACATAGTTGCCCTCTCTTAAATTGGTGTATTCTTTTATTGCGGTTGATGACCAGCCACGCCAGTTCTCTTCAAAAGGCTCTAGTTTATAAGAGTACATTACATTTTCCTGATTTTCATATGTTGGTGATGCAAAAGTAAATTTGACACGATTGTATTTATAAGGTATGCTGTATGATTCTAGCTTACTCGTCAGATTTCCAGTTAAAATGGTATCTCCAGGATTTGTAAAACTTTCAATAAAAGCTTTCGGTTTTGTCATAAACGTGTTCGGAATAGTCGAGTTGTAATGCGCCAAACGATCTGTTAATCCGATAAAAATGTTTTGAGGATCTATCGCGTTTACCGAGATATAATTGTTTACCAAATTCCCGGTTAAATTGGAAAATATGGCTTGTTTCTTAGTGAAAGTTCCGTTTTTATTTTTAACTAATACACCAAGGGACTCGTTGAATGCGTACCATAAGTTTCCTGTAGAATCTTCAATTAAGGTATTAATAGTTGGTATTCCGTTGAATAGATTTGTGATTTTTTTATCCTCAAAAAATGTTTCTTGCTCTACAGAATATCTGTAAAAATGATTTTTTACTTGAAAATAGACTTTGTTATTTATGCTTTGAAGGCTATTTATTCCTTTGAATTTATCTGAAATGTTTACGTGTTTTTTAATGAAGTCAAACCTTTGTAAATCTTCTGATAACTTTACTTGATATAAGAAAGGGTTTTTCTTTAGCCATAAATAATTGGCATCTATTTCTATAGAAAAATTATTGGTGGTTTCATCAAATCCTTTTACTTGATGCAGATAATCATATCCACTGGCAGATCGTTTAAAAACTGAGAATCCGTTGTAACTTTCACCTATTATATAGTTTTCATGGTCAGGTATTTTTTTGAATCCAAAATACCCTTTGTTATCTAGGATTTTTGATACTCTATTGTTTTCAATAATCAATGCGCCGCTGTTACTGGCACAAATTAATACGTTACTTATAACTTGAATATTCCAAACTTGCGAGATCGTCCCTTCGACTCTTGTAAACGGACTGTCTTTAAAGGAACTTCCCCACGGATGATAAAATAATCCCTGATTTGTAGCTACATAAAGATTTCCATTATGAGTTGTCGAAGCATAGACCGTTCCTATATTGTAGCTGTAGTCAAAATAAGAGAAAGGCGAATTTTCATTAATAAAAGTTATACCGTTATCCAGTCCAAGCCAGATATTGTTTTTTTTGTCAACAAATGAAGCTAAGATTGTATTGTTCTGAATCCCTTTTTGTCGGTTCAGATGTTGGATTATTTTTCCGTTTAAATCACAGATAATTGCTCCATCTAATACAGAATTAAGTATTATAAATTTGTTTTTGATGATTGACCCACCTAGAGATGTGTTTTTCTTGATAAATTCATTGGCTTCTGTTGCCCATGGTTTGATAATATCATTTTCAGAGACAAAAAGACCCTTTTCTAAAGTGGCATACAATAATCTGTTGTTAGATAATGGAAAAAGGGACCAGATTTCCTTGTCATTAAAGACAGTAGTACCTTTTATTGCTGTAAGTTTTCTGTTTTTGTATTCAAGAAGACCAAGAGTTTTGTCCTGAAAATACAAGCGGTTATTTACCAAAAATGAAAACTGAAATTTATGAGGAGCAGTAAGAGTTGTAACTTTTTCATTTTTTAGAAAAAATACTTTGCTGAAAGATTGAAATATAACCTCTCCTTTAAAAATATGGATTCTCCAAATAAGATTGATGTTTTCTTTATCTATTGGGCTTAATAGATTGTAGAGAGAATGATATTTTAAAATTCCTTTTTCATCATTTTTGAAATACCCAAATTCATTATTTCCGCCTACAAATATTCTTCCTAAAGCATCAATTTTTAAGCTTCTAATCTCAGATTTGTTTGGTAATGAATATTTATGCCAGTTTGAACCGTCAAATTGAATTAAACCACTATTGTTTGCAAAATAAATGTTTCCATTTTTATCTTGATCAATACTCCAGTTTTGAGTTCCACCTTTATACTCTGATCTTTTGTAATTTTTTATATCTGGAATTCCAATATTTTTTACCTGCGAAAAACTTTTAAATTGTAAGAAAAATAATAAAATTAGTACAAAAGGTCTAACTATGGATTTCATAAAATTTTAAATATATTTTTAATATAAATGGGTTATTTTGATTTTCTATTGTTGATTTATCAATCAGGATATATCCAGTTTTTTAAATTATTTCTAATTTATAACGCAATAGTTGCTGTTAAACTAATGTAATATACGTTTTTTTTAATTAACATTTTTGTAACATTTTTTTTTCAAAACTAAATCGCTGAAAATTAATTAATTGTAAAATAAATGTTATGTTTTTGTAGTGTGTTAATATTTAGTTTGAGGTGTTTTTGTAAAGAAATTTAATATAATACTTATTAAAATTTAACATTATAATTGCATCAAATTACTAATTAATTAACCAAAATTTTTAGAAAAATGAAATTAACAAAATTATTTATTTTTTGTGTTTCGTCTTTACTGTTTTCTGTAGTCGCATTTGCTCAGGATGTGACCATAAATGGAATCATTAATGACGAAAGTGGATTACCCGTCCCAGGTGCGACGGTTTTAGTAAAGGGAACGAATAAGGCAACTGCATCTGACTTTGATGGGAAATTTCAGATCAGTGCTCCCTCTAACGGAACGTTGATAATCAGTTTCGTTGGTTTTGAAACTGTAAATGAGGTAATTGGTGGCAAAACTAAGCTCACGATTGTACTTAAGGCAGTGTCTCAAAGTTTAAATGAAGTTGTGGTAATCGGGTACGGTACACAAAAGAAAGCTTTGATTACCGGTGCTTCTACAAACTTAAAAGGAGAAACGTTACAAGAATTGAACACTGGATCTGCGATGGAAGCACTTCAAGGTATTGCGCCAGGTATTAGTATCACAAGAAATAGTGGTTCACCAGGAGCTGGTACTAAAGTTGTCATCCGTGGTATCGGTACAATCGGAAATTCTAATCCATTGTATATTGTAGATGGAGTTGCTGTAGGAGATATAGATTACTTGAGCCCTTCAGATATCGAATCTATAGACGTTCTTAAAGATGCGGCTTCTGCAGCAATCTATGGTTCTAGAGCAGCAAATGGAGTTGTTTTGGTAACTACAGTGAAAGGACGTAAAGGAAAACCAGCTAGAATTTCGTATGATTCTTATTTCGGAATTCAAAACATCTACAAAAATCTGGATCCTTTAAACGCACAAGAGTATATGTATATCCAAGACGAAGGAAGGGTTAACGACGGACTTGCGCCAAATGACTGGAAAGCAATGTTAACTAGTAACGATTGGCTGGAGCGAAATTATCCTGGAGCAGGAACTCAACTTGGAAACGAGATATGGGATAAATTGCAAAAAGGATGGACAGGTACTAATTGGATCAACGAAATGTCTAAAAAGGATGCTCCTGTTGTAAATCATTCTATTAATATTACAGGAGGAAGTGAAGATATTACCTATTCATTGGGGGTTTCGTACTTTGATCAAGATGGTATATTGGGAGGTAATATTGTAGACGCAGGATTTAAAAGATTAACTACAAGGTTGAATACGCAAATGGTTTTGAAAAAGAATGAAAGCCACAATATTATTACTGTTGGAGAAAATGTAACATATACCAATATTCAAAAACGTGACGTTTCTAATGGAAATATTTATGGTAATGATCTACACAATGCGCTAACTCAAAACCCATTACAGCCTGCATATTGGCAGACAGCAATTGATAGAAATATTAATGAATACGGATTTACACCTACATTAGACGGTTTAAATACAAATCAGACAAATCCTTTGGCGGTAATGTACTATAGAAGTAATTATAATTACCCGAAAGACCATAAAATCATAGGTAATGTATTTTTAGAAGTTGAGCCAATTTCGAATCTAAGATTTAAAACGGTATACGGAATTGATTCATGGTTTGGATATAACAGAACAATGAATCCAACATACCATTTAGGAGTGCTTTATGATGATGCAGTTGATGGAGCTACGCAATCTCAATATTTTGGTGCAAACTCAACTTGGACAAATACTCTTGCATATCAAAAACAAATTGGAAATCATAATATTAACGCTGTAATTGGTACAGAGCTATGGAAAAGAATTGTTGAAAATAATATTTACGGTTCAAGAAATGGTTTGTCGTTCCCTAATGATCCAAAATATGCTTATTTAGACAATACGAAAAGCCCAAGTTCTATAGCAGATATTAATACCACAGGTTTTGATAAAGCTGCTGGTGGAGGTGCAATTATGTCTTATTTTGCACGTGCACAGTATGATTATAAAGAAAAGTATCTTCTTTCAGCCGTTATACGTCGTGACGGATCTTCCAATTTTGCAAAAGGCTATCAGTATGGTAACTTCCCATCAGTGGCTGCTGGATGGGTTTTAACTAAGGAAGATTTTATGGCAGGTACTTCAAAATACCTTGATTTCTTGAAGTTGAGAGCAAGCTGGGGACAAAATGGTAACCAATATACAGATTATGCTTTCTATTATACATCTAGTATTAAATATGCTTTCCCTGGTTACTTCTTTGGAGATACCAAACCGGTTTCTGGCCAGACTGCATATCCTGCGTCAGTACCTAATCCAACAGTTAGCTGGGAAACATCTGAGCAATTAGATTTAGGATTAGATGCAAGTTTTTTCAGATCAAGATTAGGGGTAACATTTGATTGGTATAAGAAAACAACTAGAGACTGGTTGGTTAAAGCGCAGTTGCCAGGAACTGCTGGTGCCGATGATCCTTATAAAAATGGAGGGGATATTGAAAACAAAGGTTATGAACTTTCTTTATCTTGGAAAGATAAAGCAGGAGATTTTAAATATGGTATAACTGTAAGCGGTGCTTTTAACAAAAATGAAGTTACAAGGATTGACAATGGAAACGGTATAATTAATGGTTTGGCTCACGTTTTATCACAAGGGACATCAGAAATTTCTAGAGCGCAAGTAGGTTATCCAATTGGGTCTTTCTACGGTTTTAAAACAGCAGGAATTTTACAGAACCAAAAAGAAGTAGATGCTTATGTAGGACCTACAGGTCAGCCGTATTTTAGTGACCAACGTCCTGGAGATGTTCGTTTTGTTGATCAGAATAATGATGGTGTTATTGATGAAAAAGATAAAGTAATTCTTGGAGATCCAAATGCAAATTTCCAATTAGGAATCCAATTAAACTTTGAGTATAAAAATATTTATTTGAACACTACAATGGCTGGGAAATATGGTATGCAAGTAATGCAGTCGTATAGATCATTTGCTGATAGTCCAAAACAAAACTATACTTCAGATGTATTTGATCGTTGGCATGGAGAGGGAACTTCAAACAAAATGCCTCGTTTAAGTTCTGTGTCAAATAGAAATACAAATTACATTTCGGATATCTACATGCACAATGCTGATTATTTAAGAATTAACAATTTAACAGTGGGTTATAATTTTAATGAGTTATTGAAAGACATTAAATTTATTTCAAATCTTAAATTCTACGTTGCTGTAAATAACTTATACACATTTACAAAGTATGATGGTATGGATCCAGAAGTGCGTTGGGGAGGAGATAATACAAACTATTCATGGGCTTCTGGAGTGGATTTAGGTTTATATCCACAATCTAGAACAGTAATGTTTGGATTAAGTGCAGATTTCTAATAATTAAAACATTGAAAATGAAAAAACTAAGATATATAGTGGCAATTTCAGCAATTTTTGCAGTGTATGGCTGTAATGATGAACTGGATACGGAGAACCTTTCAGAAAAGAGTTTAACTAGTTTTTATAAATCTCCTACTGATATAGACGAAGCAATGGCAGGTATTTACAATGCTATCTATACAGCAAATGTGCATAGTGAAGAACAAGTAGCTGCAAACTTGATGGATAATATGATGCTTGGTGGGGGAGGTCCTGATGATAAATCGGCAAAATGGGTAGATAATTTTGAAGATCCTGCTGAAGATACCTATCGCGATATGTGGAGACAATCATATAACGGAATTTCGAGAGCAAATGCCATTATTGAAAAAGTTCCAGATGCAGATTTTTCTAAGTATTTTGATACGCCACAACTAGCAGAGGAATTTAAAAAGCAAGCTCTTGGGGAAGCTTTGTTTATGCGAGCTTTCTTTTACTTCAGATTAGCAAAATTCTTTGGAGGAGTGCCATTGGTTATAAAATATGATGGAGATAGATTAGTTGCTAGATCGACTTATAGTGAGACATTCGCACAAATTGCGTCTGATTTAAAACTAGCTATTGAAACCATGCCTTCTACACCGTTTCCAAGCATTCCGACTGCAAGATACGGTCATGCTAATAAATGGGTTGCAGAAGCATATATGGGACGTGTGTTTTTGTTTTATACAGGTTATATGAGTAATATCGAAAAGCAAGCAACAGCAGATTTACCTCTTGCTGAAGGCGGTGCTTTAACAGCAACACAAGTTGCAGCTTATTTAGACGATTGTATCAATAATAGTGGTTACAAGTTAGCGTCTGATTTTAGAAATCTTTGGCCTTATTCTTATGTAAATAAAAGTGCAAAAAATGACAATGTACTGCCTTGGGCTGCAGCAGAAGGTTTGTCATGGGTAGGTCAAGATGGTGCTGCACCAACATTTGGAACAGGAAACTTTGAAACGATGTTTATGCAAAGATATTCTTTTGGTAACTGGGATTGGACAAATGGTCAGAGTTATACCAATAGACTTGCCCTATTTAATTCATTGCGTGGTAATTCATTAGTGCCTTTTGGAGAAGGTTGGGGATGGTGTACTGTAAATCCAAAATTATTTGCAGGATGGGATGATGCCGACCCAAGAAAAAGAGGATCTATACTTGAAGTGGGTAAAGCAGAACAAGGAACGGGTAATTATGCGGCAGATAAAGGAGATCATGAAACAGGTTATTTTAATAAAAAATATGTTTCATTACAGCACGATAATGGTAAAGGATCAAATGTTGGTATGTTTGTTCAAATGTATGATTGGAAAATTACAGATATGCAGTTAATGCATGCTCAAGACTTTATTTTTATGCGTTTTGCAGACGTATTATTAATGCATTCTGAAATTACCAAAACGCCAGAGGGTATGAATGCGGTAAGGTTGAGAGCGCATTTAGGACCACTTGGATATTCTCTTGATAATATCAAAGCAGAGCGTTTGCACGAATTAGCTTTCGAAGGATTGCATTGGTTTGACTTAGTTCGTTGGGGAGATGTTGACACAGCATTTAATGATGTGATTCAGGTTAGAAACTCTGGAGTTACAGCTAATTATAGTGTAAAATACAGATCTGAAACCAAAGGTTTAGTTCCGATTCCTGAAACTGAAATAAGACTACTAAATGGAGTTTATAATCAGAACCCGGGTTGGTAATATTTAATAACTATTAATACTTAGAAAGATGAAAATTCATAATATAAAATATTTACTAATTGCTGCCTTTACGCTGGTCTTTTCGGCGTGCGACCCAATTGTAGATGAACAGCATTTACAGAATTCGACAGACGTTGCTGGAGTTGAATTAACTTCTTCGCAAAATTCTGTAAAAGGTAATACAATTACCTTAAGTATGAATACACCTGGTGTTACGGGGTACTGGGATTATAATTTAGGAAAAGCTCTTACAAATGAAACAACTATTGTGTATCCGATTCCTGGTAAATCAACTTTTACATTCGTAGGAACTTTAGGAGGCGAATTTTTTACAAAAACGATAGATGTGCAAGTTGATAAACTTGATACCCCATTAGATCAAGATTGGTATGACCTAGTTAGTACCAACACTGTAGCAGGTAAGACATGGATATTTGATGGTGTTGCAGGTACAGGTGATCAGTACTGGTTTATGTCTCCTCCAGATAATCCAGATTCAGCTATGAGCGCGTGGTGGAATGCGGGCGACTGCTGTCCTCCGTTGGATGTAAGTGGTAAAATGCACTTCGACTTAAATGGTGCAGCAAACTATAATCACTATGAAACGGCTTCTGCAACCGCTGAAAAGGGAAGTTTTGTTATGGATATTTCTAATAAAAAGTTATTCATCAATAATTCGAAAATTTTAGGATACGAAGCTGGAAATGCGGCTAATGAGTATACTATTATTACACTTACAGAAGACAAATTAATATTGTATGTACCAAGAAGTTTAAAAGACAAAACAACAGGTTGGACTTTTGTTTATAAACCTGAATAATATTTTTTGTGTTAGTTATTTCGAAAAAGGAAGACTAAAAGATTCCTTTTTCGAATTTCAAACCTCCTATGCTTCGTTATAAATAAACGCAAGCGTATTTTAAGATTTAAACTATGGTTAGTTTAAGTTAAGTTTATTGCCTGGGTAGCCCATAATTTCGATTATGGGCTATTTTTTTGCTATTACAGAGCAGTTCATTTCCTATAACTAATATGTTATTAAATAGGCTTAAAAAACATTAAGAAGTTCGATGTTGGTTAATTTTTCAGCTAGTTTTCTGTAAATTCTTTTTTAGTTTCAATTATAGCGTTTTTTTTGGAGTTTTAAAACTTGAAATCAAACTCTTTGGCTGGTTTTAAGATTCTCTTTGATTCTGTCTTAATAATCCTTTTGTTAATTTTAGAAGTACTTCCTGTGATAAAACCACGTTTCAAGTTTTGAATGTTTCACTCTAAAATGGGTTAATTCGCCAATTTTCATAAAAAGGCACCTTTTTTTCAATTTTACAAGGTAAAATGTAGGCTTTAATATGCTTAATAACACATTGGTTTGTAAGTTATTTCTTGTAACAATATAAAAAATAAGATTTTTCTTCTGTTAAAAATTATTGTTAATAATGTAAAAAAAGTAGGGTAAAAATATCATATTCTCTATTTTCCAGATTTTGTATAAAAAGGAGTTTTTTAGCTTGTAATTATTTGTAAAATAGCTGTTTATATGATGTTTGTTGCTACTACCACGTTGTAGTTTTAATAATTTTTAATAAGATATCGAGGCAAAACAATAGTGTAGTGTTATTTTTTAATATTAACTTTTCTTTAGTACTATTTTTTATTTTTTTAAAACATTGTTAATTAATGTTTTATATAATTTTTGATGTGTTTTTATAATATTAATTTTTTCTTTTTGATGTGTTTTTGTAATGATTTTTAGATATGAAAAGTGAAAATTTAGTTTTAGTATTGCATCAAATTACTAATTAATTAACCAAAATTTTTAGAAAAATGAAATTAACAAAATTACTTGTTTTTTGTATTTCATCTTTATTATTCTCGGTTATAGCTGTGGCTCAGGATGTCACAGTAAATGGAATAATCAATGATGAAAATGGTTTGCCTGTTCCAGGTGCAACAGTTTTATTAAAAGGTACTACTAAATCTACTGCGTCAGACTTTGACGGAAAATTCCAGATTCAGGCACCTTCAAACGGATCATTAACAATTACTTTTATTGGTTACTCTACAGTAACAGAAGCAGTAAACGGAAGAACAAAAATTACAATTCAATTAAAACCAGAATCACAATCTTTAAATGAGGTTGTAGTTGTTGGATATGGAACTCAAAAGAAATCTGTTGTAACAGGTGCAATCTCAAGTGTCAAATCAGCTGATCTTGAAAAAGTACCAAACGGAAGAGTTGAGCAAGCTTTACAGGGTAGAGTAGCAGGGGTTTCTGTTGCTGCAACTTCTGGAAGTCCTGGTGCAGCGTCTAAAGTTCGTATTAGAGGTATAACTACTTTTAGAGAAGGGGGAAATGATCCTTTATGGGTAGTTGATGGAATTGCTGTAGATGCTGGTGCAGTTGGTTTTATTAATCAATCTGACATTGAGTCTATCGAGGTGCTTAAAGATGCTGCTTCTGCGGCAATCTATGGTACTCGTGCTGCAACTGGGGTTATTTTAGTAACTACTAAAAAAGGAAAATCAGGAAAAATTTCTGTAAACTATAATGGTTTTGCAGGTATTTCAGCTCCAGCTAAAAAATTAGATATGTTGAATGCGACTCAGTATGCAACTCTTATGAATGAAAAATCTTTGAATGATGGTGGTGCTATTAAATATCCAAATCCAGCTGCTTTCGGTAAAGGAACAAATTGGCAAGATGCAATTTTTAACGATTCTGCATTCAGATACACTCATGAATTAAGCATTAGCGGTGGTGGCGAAAAATCTACTTTCTATGCTTCTTTTGGAATTCAAGATCAGCAAGGTATTGTTGTGACAGATATTTCTAACTATACAAAGAAGAATTTCCGATTAAACTCAACACACAAAATTTCTGATTACTTTACTTTCGGACAGACTTTTGGATATACACACCAAAAAACAAAAGGAATTGGTAACGTAAATAATGAGTTTGGTGGACCTTTAAGCTCTGCAATTAACTTAGATCCGCTTACTCCACTTGTAGTTACTGATCCTGCTGTAGCAAACTCAGGTTATTACACAAACCCAAATGTTGTTAGAGATGCAAATGGAAATCCTTACGGAATCTCTTCTCTAGTACAACAAGAGATGACAAATCCTCTAGCTTATACTCAAACTAGATTAGGAGGATTTGACTGGTCAGACGATTTTGTTGGTAATGCTTATTTAGAGGCTAACATCACTAGTCATTTAAAATTTAGAACAACACTTGGTGGTAAGTTAGCTTATTGGGGGAATGAAATGTTTACTCCGGTTAACTTCTTAAATCCAAACATGAAAGCTGACAGAAACAACTACAACCAAAATAATGAGAAAGCACTTTCTTGGACTTTGGAAAATACGTTGTCTTATGCTAACAAATTTGGAGATCATAATGTAAGTGTTTTAGCTGGACAAGGTGCTTATGTAGAAAATATTGGTAGTACTATCGGAACAACAATGTTTGGTCTTCCAATTACAAGCTACAAAGATGCTTCTTGGAATTTTGATATTCCTCAAACTGATAGAACAACAAGAACAAGCGATAAAGTAGAACACAAATTAGCTTCATTGTTCTTACGTGCCAACTACGATTACATGGAGAAATATCTTTTTACTGGTATCGTTCGTCGTGATGGATCAACTCGTTTTGGTGAAAACAATAAATTTGGAGTTTTCCCTTCATTCTCTTTAGGATGGGTAGTTTCTAAAGAAGGTTTTTGGAAAGAAAACAATGTGGTAAACACTTTGAAATTCCGTGGAGGTTACGGAGTGGTAGGTAATGATAACATTGAAGAATTTAAATATAGAGCTACGGTTGTAGGAGGTTACAATTATGCTATTGGAAATTCAGGAAGTATTACAACTGGATACGGAAACTCTACTTTGCCAAATGCAAACTTAGGATGGGAAGAAACATCTCAAACTACTGTAGGCCTTGACGCAAAATTATTCAATGATTTTTCTCTTACACTTGATTATTACAAAAAATCAACAAAAGGAATCTTAAGAAACGTTGTAATTCCTGGATATGTTGGAGCAACTGATGCACCTTCTGCTAACATTGCAGATATGGACAATAGCGGTTTGGAGGTTGAATTAGGGTACAAGAAAAGACTTGGAGACTTTAATTTAGGAGTTAATGCAAACTTTGCTTACTTGAAAAACGAAATTACTTATGTAGGATCATCTACTAATTTCATTGTTGGAGATGCTACATTCCAATCTATGGGACCTGTAACAAGAACACAAGTTGGACATTCATTTAACGAATTCTACGGATTTAAAACAGCTGGAATTTTCCAAAATGAAGCTGAAGTTGCAGCATACAAAAATGCAAGTGGAGGTTTAATTCAGCCAAATGCTAGACCTGGAGATTTCCGTTGGGTAGATTCTAATGGGGATGGAGCTATTACTGAAGATGATAAACAATTCTTAGGAACAAATATTCCTAAATATACTTTTGGTTTCACAGTAAACTTAGACTACAAAAACTTCGATTTTATGGCATTTACTCAAGGAGCTGCGGGAAGCAAAATTTTCCAAGGTTTAAGAAGATTAGATGTACTTAATGCAAACTACCAAACTAAAGCTTTAGAGCGTTGGGTTGGAGAAGGAACTTCTAACGATTACCCAAGATTGACAAACAATGACCCAAATAAAAACTACACAAACATGTCTGATTTTTACTTGGAAAATGGAAACTACTTACGTTTAAAAGTGGTAACTCTTGGATACACAATGCCAGTTAGTTTATCATCTAAAATTGGAGCAGATAAATTACGTTTTTACCTAACAGGAGAGAACTTAATCACTTTTACAAAATATACTGGATTTGATCCAGAAATTGGAGGCCAAGTTTTTGGTATAGATAAAGGAGTTTATCCGCAAGCAAGATCTATTCTGTTTGGAGCTAACGTTCAATTTTAAAAAAATTAAAGAATCATGAAAACGATAAAATTTAAATATATTTATATAGCTGTGGCACTGGCAGTTCTAGGATCTTGTTCTGAAGATTTTGTGACCACTAATCCGGAAGGAAAATTTGATACAAGTACTTATTTTTCTAACGAGCAGCAATGTTATGCTGCTTTAGTGGGGGTTTACGATCCATTGAGAAAAAATACAGGTGGTTTCGAAAACTTAGTAGCAATGCTAAATGCTGGCTCTGATGATTTTTATGCTGGTGGAGGTAGTTCTACAGATGGAACTGGGATTCAAAATTTCTCTACACACTCACTTTCTTCAATTACTATTCCAGCAAGTTACTGGAACGATCATTACCAAGGTATTTCTAGAGCAAATCTTTTGTTATTTAAATTGCCAGCAGCTAATATGAACGATGGAGTTAGAAAGAGATTTGCTGCAGAAGCTAAAACATTACGTGCGTTTTACTATTTTAATTTAGTAAGAATGTTCAAAAACCTTGCTTTAGTTTTAGAGCCGTTAACTACAGAAACGATCTATAATCCAGAGCAAGTTGCACCAGAAGTAATTTATGCTCAAATCGAAAAAGATTTAACAGAAGCTATTGCAGATTTACCAAATACTGTAGTGGCAGATACTGAATCAGGAAGATTTAACAAAGGAGCAGCTCAGGCGCTTTTAGGAAAAGTGCTTTTGTTTGAAGGTAAAAAACCTCAAGCAGCAGCAATTTTAGCAGAAGTAAATGGTACTCCAGGAGGGACAAACCAATATGGTAATAAATTACTAGATAAGTTTAGCGATTTATGGGTAACATCAAACAAATTTAATGCTGAGTCATTAATCGAAGTATCTCACAGTAGTGCAGGAAACTCTGATTGGACTTTCTGGGGGAATGGTAGAGACGAAGGGAACTCTTTAAACATTATGGTTGGACCTAGAGGATATTCTAGACCAAAAGGCTCAGATGCACCAGATCTTCCAGCAGGATGGGCTTTTAACGTTGCAACTCAAAAATTATATGATGCAATGCAAGGCGATCCACGTAAGGATGCTACAATTCTTGACTTAAAAGCATTAAAAGCAGCAGGAAAAGCAGATTATATTCCAGCTTATCAAGACACAGGATATTTCTTGAACAAATATCTTCCAAGACAATCAGATGTTAGTACAGGTGGTGGTAACTCAGAGTTGAACTACAAACAAAACTCTTATGTAATCAGACTTGCAGATACTTATTTGATGGAAGCAGAAGCTTTAGGATCAGGCCCAAGAGCTCAAGCATTACTTGACGCAGTTAGAGAAAGAGTTGGATTACCTTCAGTTCCTGTAACATTAGCTGCTATCAAGAATGAAAGAAGAATGGAATTAGCAGGTGAAGGACACAGATTCTTTGATTTAGTAAGATGGGGAGATGCAGCGGCTGCATTATCTGATAGAGGTTTTGATGCTGGAACAGATGAGATTTTCCCAATTCCGTACACAGAACTTAATGGTACTAAATTGAAACAAAATCCTAACTATCAATAGTCTTACTAATTAACCAAAACAAAGAGAAATGAACCTAAATATATATTTAAGAAAAAGTGTATACCTAATGCTAGCTTTAGCATTAGGAACACTAAACAGCTGTAGCGAAGAAGTTAATGAAAACCCTCTTGTAGCTACAAATGTAGATCCTTCGTTTACAATTACACCAGTTGCAGGTGCTATGAATACTTATCTTCTTACGGCACAGCCTAAAGGAGTAATTCTTTCGCAATGGGATCTAGGCGATGGTGCGAGTAATGGAAAAATGAATCAAGTGATTTCTTTGCCTGATGCAGGAACATATACTATTACACACACAGCCGTAGGAGCAGGAGCTGCAATGGCATCTTCTTCTCAACAGATTGTTGTTGCACAAACAGATCCAGCAAAAGGAAACTTGGTGCAAGGTGGAAATTTTGCAACAGCTGCTGATGTAGCTAAATGGACTAGTGCACAATTAAGCCCATCAGGCGCAGCTTTTTGGTCTTATGGTACTAATGGTGCTACCATTCATTTACCAGGCGGAGGAGCTCAAGAAGGTATTTATCAAGCAATCGACGTTGTAAAAGACAGAGAGTATACTATTGATATGACAATTTCTTGCCCTAGCGGTTTAGATGAGACTTGGTTTGAAGTATATGCTGGTACATCAGCGCCAAAACCAGGTGTTGAATACAATGATAACGTAGTAATGGGAATAAGTACTTGGGATGGCTGTGGGACATCTAAATTTGCGGGAAGATTGTCTGCAATCGGCTGTAAGAAAAATAAAGTAACAGGAACAGTTACCAATGTTGTCAAATTCTCTGAAAGCGGAAAAATATATCTTTTAATTAGATCAGGAAGTAATAAAAGCACTAATGAGCCAATTACAATCAAAAAAGTTGAGTTCAGAGGAAAATAAAAAGTTAAGTTAAGTTTAAGTTTAAGTTTAAGTTTGGTTGTAAATAGCCCATAATCATTATGAGTATGGGCTATTTTTTAAATCCTTCAATGGTAGAACTCGATTTTGATTTCTTCTAAACTTCAATTTAAAATCATAATAATTGGAAGCGAATGAAAAAAAATAGCCTAAAAATTTTATGCCTTTTGTTTTCAGCTGCTGCTTTTGCACAACAGCCAAAAACAAAAAAAGAGTTTACAACCAACGGAAAAAAAATAACCGTTTATACTACTGCAGAAAACTCTAAATTGCGATTAACCACTACAGATAATTTGACTTTTTCTGCCGCAAAGCAGCCTTTAGAAACAGAAACTTCTGTTTTTGTACAGCCAGCTAAAAAATTTCAGACTTTTATGGGAATCGGCGGAGCTATTACAGATGCGAGTGCCGAAATATTTGCAAAACTTTCAAAAGAAAAACAAGCAGAATTCTTAGACGCTTACTACGATCAGCAAAAAGGAATTGGCTATTCTTTGCTAAGAACAACAATTCAAAGTTCTGATTTTAGCAGTGGAAGCTATTCTTATATCGAAGAAGGAGATAAAGATCTGAAGACTTTTTCTATTGATCATGATAGACAATATCGTATTCCTTTAATAAAGCAAGCGATACAGAAAGCTGGAGGGAAATTGACAACATACGTTGCTCCTTGGTCTCCAAATGCTTTTATGAAAAGCAATAAAAATGTATTAAAAGGCGGTACGCTGCTTCCTGAATACTATCAGACTTGGGCAAATTTTTATGTAAAGTTTATTAAAGCTTATGAAAAAGAAGGTATTCCAATTTGGGGAACTTCTACGCAAAATGAGCCAATGGCAGTACAGACTTGGGAATCTTGTATTTACACAGCTGAAGCTGAAAGAGATTTCATCAAAAATTATCTTGGACCAACGTTGAAAAAAGAAAACCTTGGCAATAAAAAAATTATTGTTTGGGATCACAACCGTGATTTGATGAATTATCGTGCCAACGTAATTTATTCTGATCCTGAAGCATCAAAATATGTTTGGGGAATGGGATTTCACTGGTACGAAACTTGGTCGGGCGGTGCACCAATGTTTGATAATGTTGGAAAAGTAAATGAAGCTTATCCAGATAAAAAATTGATGTTTACCGAAGGCTGCATCGAAAAATTTGACGCATCAAAGTATCAGTTTTGGGGTAATGCAGAACGTTACGGAACGAACATGATTCATGATTTTAATAACGGAACAGTTGCTTGGACAGACTGGAATATTCTTTTAGACCAGTTCGGAGGACCTAATCATGTTGGAAATTTCTGTTTTGCACCAATTCATGCAGATACGACGACAGGAGAATTAATCTACACACCATCTTATTATTACATCGGGCACTTTTCAAAGTTTATCCGTTTAGATGCTGTGCGAGTAAGTACTGCTGTAAGCAAAAGCGCTTTATTGAGCACCTCTTTTTTAAATGCTGACGGAACCATGGCAACTATTGTCATGAACCAATCAGCAAACGATCTTACTTATAATTTGATTATTGGAGATCAAAAGGCAGAAGTAAAAATTCCGCCGCACGCTATACAAACACTTGTTTATTAATATTTTGTAGTAAAGTAATGAAGAGGACTAATTTGAATCATCCATCTTAGTCTTCTCTTGCTTTTAATTTTAAAACGATTATTTAAGCAACATGAAAGTTACCTCTCAAATATTTTTATCAGCCTTTATCTTAATGCAATTAAGCTGTTTTACCTCAAAAATGACAGCTCAAAAAAATAATAAAATAAAGGTTTATACTACTGCCGAAAATACCAATTTGAAATTGTCTCTATCAAATGATTTAATTTCAAAGAACAACACTACACAACAAAAAACATCAACAGTATCTATTTTAGTAAATACTGAAAAAACAGACCAAACTTTCCTCGGAATTGGAGGCGCAATTACAGATGCAAGCGCAGAAGTTTTTGCAAAATTATCGCCTAAAAAACAGCAGGAATTCTTAACTGCTTATTACGATAAAAATAAAGGTATTGGTTATACTTTGGCAAGAACAAACATTCACAGCTGTGATTTCAGCAGTGACAGCTATACTTATGTTTCTGAAGGAGACAAAGACCTAAAGACTTTCAATATTGACCACGATCGTAAATATAGAATTCCATTAATCAAAAAAGCAATTAAAACAGCCGGCGGGAAACTAACTTTATTTGTCAGCCCTTGGAGTCCCCCAGCTTTCATGAAAGACAATAACGATATTTTGCACGGCGGCGTTTTGTTGCCTGAATTTGCTCCTGCTTGGGCATTGTATTATACCAAATTCATAAAAGAATACGAAAAAGAAGGAATTCCAATCTGGGGATTAACGGTTCAGAACGAACCAATGGCAAAACAAAGATGGGAATCTTGTATTTATACCCCAGAGGCAGAAAGAGATTTTCTTAAAAATCATCTTGGACCAACTTTAGAAAAAGAGGGACTGGGTTCTAAAAATGTAATTATTTGGGATCATAATAGAGGTGATATGTTGGAAAAGAGAGCAAATCTTGTTTTCTCAGATCCTGAAGTTTCAAAATATGCTTGGGGAATTGGATTTCACTGGTATGAAACTTGGAATGGTGGGCCACCTCAATTCGAGTCTGTGGCAAAAGTTCACGAAGCATTTCCAAATAAAAATCTGCTTTTTACAGAAGGCTGCATCGAAAAATTTGATGCTTCAAAATATCAGTTTTGGGGAAATGCAGAACGTTACGGAATCAATATGATTCATGATTTTAATAACGGAACTGTCGGCTGGACAGACTGGAATATTCTTTTAGACCAAAATGGAGGACCTAATCATGTGGGTAATTTCTGTTTTGCTCCAATTCATGCCGATACTAGAAAAGATGAATTAATCTATACTCCAATGTATTATTATATTGGGCATTTCTCAAAATTCATCAGACCAAATGCAAAAAGAGTACTAGAAACCGTAAACGGAGAATCTTTATTAAGTACTTCTTTTAAAAATTCTGACGGACAATTGATTACAATCGTAATGAATCAATCTGAAAATGCAGTTGTTTATTCTTTAGAAAATCAGAAAGAAAAAACAACCATTACAATTCCGGCACATGCTATACAAACCATTGTATATTAATTGCCATACTAACTAAAAAACCACATAAAATGAAATTTAATCTAAAGAATACCATAAAAGCGTTTTTCTTTTTGGCAGCTGTATTGGCTCAAGTAAAATGCTCTTCTTCAAGTGATCCGGTAGAAAACCCACCCGTAGATCCACCCGTGGTAAATCCGCCAGTAGTGGTTACAAACGATGTTGATTTCTGGTTGACCAAAGGAAATCAGAGCGTTTTATTGGCAAAACAATCGGGAACTTTAGGATTTGGCACAACGACAAATGCCTATGCTAATATTGAAGTTAATGCTACTCAAAAATATCAGACTATTGATGGTTTTGGATATACCTTAACAGGAGGAAGTGTAGACGTTATAAACCAATTAAACCCAACAAAAAGAACTGCTCTTTTACAGGAATTATTTGGAAATGGAGACAACTCAATTGGAGTAAGTTATATTAGAATCAGTATCGGTGCTTCAGATTTAAATGCAACTCCTTTTACTTATAATGATCTTGCGGCTGGAGAAACAGATTTAAATCTAGATAAATTTAGTTTAGAAAAAGATAAAAATCTAATTGCTATGCTAAAAGAAATTCTAGCAATTAATCCTAAAATTTTAATCTTGGCAACTCCTTGGTCTGCGCCTATTTGGATGAAAGATGTCGCTAGCTTTAAAGGAGGAAAACTGAAAACAGAGTATTACGATGTTTACGCTAAATATTTTGTAAAATATATTCAGAAGATGAAAGCTGAAGGAATTACAATCGATGCAGTAACTCCTCAAAACGAGCCTTTGCATGACGGAAACAACCCGAGTATGTATATGTCTGCAACAGATCAGGCCAATTTTATTAAAAGTAGTTTAGGACCTGCATTTAAAAATGCAAATCTAAGTGTAAAGATTATTGCTTACGATCACAATTGCGATAATCCAAATTATCCAAAAGCAATCTTGGCAGATGCAGATGCTTTTTCTTTTGTAGACGGATCGGCGTTCCATTTATATGCTGGAGATATTAGTGCGCTAACCAACGTTTTCAATTCTTACCCAACCAAAAATGTATATTTTACAGAGCAATGGACTTCTTCTGATGGGAAATTTGAAGGCGATCTAAAATGGCATCTTCGAAATGTAATTATCGGATCGATGAGAAATTACAGCAAAAATGCCTTAGAATGGAATGTCGCAAACAATGCAAATTTTGGACCTCACACAGATGGAGGCTGCAACATGTGTAAAGGGGCTATTACTATAACGTCGGGTGATAGTTTTGAGCGTAATGTAGCATATTACATTATTGCACATGCTTCAAAATTTGTTCCGATGGGATCTATAAGAATTGAAAGCAATTCTGGTGGTAGTTTGCAAAACGTGGCGTTTATTACACCTTCAGGTTCTAAAGTGTTGATTGTTGAAAATGATGGTTCTGCAACAGAAACTTTCAATATTAAATTTAACGGGAAATGGGTAACAACTTCGCTAGAAGCGGGATCAGTTGGAACTTATACTTGGAAATAAATTTAGAGACAATTCGATATGAAAAAAATAATTTTAACACTACAGCTTCTAGTTTCGATAGCTTCTTTTGGACAAGGTTTCTTGCACAGAGATGGACAAAAAATTGTTGATGGTAATGGCAAAAATGTTCTTTTAAGAGGTTTAGGCCTTGGCGGATGGATGGTGCAGGAAGGTTATATGTTAAAGACACAGCCATTTGCAAGTCCGCAATATCAAATTAAACAGAAAATTCAAGATGTAATTGGCGAAGAAGGAACAAAAGAATTCTACGCAGCCTATAAAGCAAACGGAATTACAAAACGAGATATAGATTCTCTAGCAAAATGGGGATTTAATTCTATTCGTCTTCCAATGCATTATAATCTTTATACGCCGCCAATCGAGCAGGAAAAAAATGGTGAAATCACTTGGATAGAAGAAGGTTTTACCATGACCGATAATCTACTGAAATGGTGTGCAGAAAATAAAATATATCTGATTTTAGATTTGCACGCAGCCCCAGGCGGACAAGGAAATGATGCTGCAATTTCGGATTTTGACACAACAAAACCAGCACTTTGGCAGAGCGAAGCCAATCAGAAAAAAATGATTGCGTTGTGGAAAAAACTGGCTTCGCGTTACCGTGATAATCCATGGATTGGGGCTTATGATATTATCAATGAACCGAATTGGAATTTTACAGGATCAAACAAAAATGGTTGTGATGAAAACTCAAACGGACCTTTAAGAGATTTAATGGTTGCTGTTACAAAAGCCATTCGTGAAGTCGATACCAATCATTTAATTTTTATAGAAGGAAACTGCTGGGGAAATAACTACAACGGAATTTTTCCTTTATGGGATGATAATCTGGCTTTAAGTTTTCATAAATATTGGAACTATAATGACAAGGCTTCTATCGAAAAGATGCTTGAGTACAGAGAAAAATACAATGTGCCAATCTGGATGGGAGAAAGCGGAGAGAATTCTAATGTCTGGTTTAAGGATGTTTTAACTTTGGTTGAAAGCCATAATATTGGTTGGGCATTTTGGCCAATGAAAAAAATAGACAATATCGCAGGAGTAGCTTCTGTTGCCAAAATTCCTGAATATGATGTTCTGTTGAAATATTGGAAAGACGGCGGACAGAAACCATCTCCAGAATTTGCAAAAAAGACCTTGATGAAAATGGCAGACAATTACAAAATGGAAAACGTAACTGTTAAGCCAGATGTGGTAGATGCCATGTTCAGACAAGTACAGACAGATGATACAAAACCTTATAAGAAGAATGCAGTTCCTGGTAAAATTGCGGCAACTCATTACGATTTAGGAACCAACGGAAAAGCATATTCAGATACTGATTTTGTAAATTATAGATCGGTAACTGGAAAAGACGATCAATGGAATCGTGGCAACAGCATGAGAAATGATGGAGTTGATATTTTGCCATGCAAAGACAAAGATTCAAATGGTTACCAAGTTTCATTTATCGAAGATGGAGAATGGACTCAATATACTGTTGATGCAAAAGAAGGAACTTACAATGTTGCGATTCGTTATTCTAGCGAAAAAGCAGGAGGGAAATTACACTTAGAAATAGATGGAGTAAAATCAAAAGAAATTACTCTTCCTGCTACGGGAGGAAATGATAAGTGGAAAACAATTGTTTTATCGAATGTTGCATTGAAATCAGGTTCAAATAAAGTGAAAGCTGTATTTGAAAAAGGAGGTTTTAATTTGAACTATTTTGACTTTGTTTTGAACAAAACAAAAAAATAGCAGAAAATAATATTTATCTTGATATTCAATTTATTAACTAAACCATTTAAATAATAAAAAGATGAAAATAATCAATCTCGCAAATAGAGCAGGAGTATTTACTTTATTACTATTATTTGTATTTCAGTCTTGCAGTAGCAATAATGATAGAGGAGAAACTCCTGTAGAGGTAACTCCCGATAAAATTTCTGTTCAAGTTGATGTAGTTGGAAAAACTGCCGAAATGCCAAATGGAGACGGAAGCGGAAAAATTAATTTAAAGATCGACGCTCTTAATGCAAAGTCATATAAAGTTGTGGTAAACAATGAAACAAAAGAGCTTACAACCAACAATTTTTCATATGAGTTTACACAGCCAGGAACAAAAAGCTATACGATTGATGTTACGGCATTTAATGGAATAAAATACACTAATACTTCTACAACCGTAAATATTTTCGTAGCCAGAAAATTAATCTGGTCAGACGAATTTAATACAGATGGAGCGCCAGATACTTCAAAATGGGGTTATGATTTAGGAAATGGAAACGGTTTTGGGAATAACGAATTACAGTATTACACAAACCGCTCTGAAAATGTAAAAATCGAAAATGGACTTTTAAAGATTACAGCAATCAAAGAAAGTTATCAAGGAAGCCAATATACTTCTACAAGAATGCTGACAAAAGGAAAATTTTCTTTTAAGTATGGAAGAGCAGAAGTTCGTGCAAAACTGCCGGTTGGCGGTGGGACATGGCCAGCTTTCTGGTTATTGGGAGATAATATAGAAACAGCAGGATGGCCTTTGTGTGGAGAAATTGATATTTTAGAATCAGTTGGAAATAATCCAAATGTGATTCACTCATCATTGCATTCTCCGGGACGTTCAGGTAATACGCCAGACACCAAAACAACAACAGCTCCAAACTCAACAACCGAGTTTCATATTTATGCTGCCGAATGGGATGCCGAAAGCATCAAATTTTTTGTAGACGATAATTTATTTTACACTTATATAAACTCAAGTACAACTCCATTTAATGCCAAATTCTTTGTGATTCTAAATTTAGCAATGGGAGGAAATTTTGGAGGAACAGTAGATCCAAATTTCAAAAATGCAACCTATGAAATTGATTATGTAAGAGTATATAATTAACATAACTTTTTAATAGATTTTTTTCTTTAAAGTCATGTAAACACTAGCTTTACAAGATTAAAATTTTTTAACATGAAAAAGATAAACAAACTTGTTTTTGCAGTAATGCTGCTTTTAACCGTGAACTCATTTTTTGGTCAAAATTTAAAAATAATGACCTATAACATTCGTCTGGATGTTGCCTCAGATGGAGAAAATGCATGGCCAAAACGAAAGGACTATTTTACATCTCAAATCGGGTTTTATAGTCCAGATATTTTTGGAGTTCAGGAAGCAACACCAAACCAAGTTTTAGATATTGCATCGGCTCTGCCAAATTATAACAGATTTGGAGTAGGAAGAGACGCAGGAGGACTAGGAGAGGCTTGTACGATTTACTATAAAAAAGATCGTTTTAAAGTAGAACAGTCTAATACGTTCTGGTTATCTGAAACTCCAAACGTAGTTTCAAAAGGATGGGATGCAGCCTATAACAGGGTTTGCACTTACGGACTTTTTAAAGATTTAAAAACTAAAAAATTATTCTGGGTTTTCAATCTGCACTTAGATCATATTGGTGAAGAAGCAAGAGTAAAAGGCGTACAGCTTGTGCTTTCTAAAATAGCGGCACTTAATACTAAAAATTATCCAGCTTTTTTAATGGGTGATTTTAACTCAGAACCAGATACAAAACAGATTGCCGAAATCAAAAAAGTAATGAATGATACTAGAGATGTTTCAAAAGAAAAACCTTTCGGGCCTTCAGGAACTTTCAACGATTTCAAACATAACGAACCCGTAACATTATTATTAGACTACATTTTTATCTCAAAAAATAGTGGTTTAACTGTTCAAAAACACGCAGTGTTAAGTGATTCTAAAGATTTAAAATATCCGTCGGATCATTTGCCTGTCTTAATAGAAATAGATTAAAAATGAAAAACATCAACAAAAAACTTCAAATCCTAGTTTTACTGCCTTTAATTGCGATGCAGTTCAATTGCGGATCTTCAAAAAGTGTTACTTCCAATTCTGGAAAAGTAGAATCTTGGATTACTACTACAGATGAAACTTCAAAACTTAAAAAACAAACTGATTTAGTTTTTGGTTCAGAAACAAATTCAAATCAGACAATCGAGATTAATCCAGCTGAGAAATTTCAAACCATCGAAGGTTTCGGATTTTCATTAACGGGCGGAAGTGCTCAGGCCATTAAAAAACTGGATAAATCAAAAAGAGAGGCCTTGCTTCAGGAATTGTTTTCTAGAAAAAATGACGCAATCGGTTTAAGTTATTTAAGAATCAGCATTGGAGCATCAGATTTGAATGAAAAAGTTTTTTCGTATGATGATATGCCAGAAGGACAAACAGATATGAATTTGGAGCACTTTAATCTTGGCCCAGATTTAGACGATGTAATTCCGGTTTTAAAAGAGATTTTAGCCATAAATCCTAAAATTAAAATAATGGGTTCTCCATGGTCTCCTCCAGTTTGGATGAAAGATAACGGAAGCTCAAAAGGCGGAAGCTTACAGCCAAAATACTATGGAGTTTATGCACAGTATTTTGTAAAATACATTCAAGCAATGAAATCTCACGGAATTGTTATTGATGCCATTACGCCTCAAAACGAACCATTGCACCCAGGAAACAATCCAAGTTTGTTAATGTTGGCAGAACAGCAAGCTGACTTTATTGGAAATCATTTAGGTCCCGCTTTCGCGAAAGCAGGAATCAAAACCAAAATTATTGTTTACGATCACAACTGTAACAAACCAGAATATCCTTTGACGATTTTAAGAGATCCAAAAGCAAATCCGTTTGTGGCAGGATCAGCTTTTCACTTATACGAAGGAGATATTAGCGCTTTGACTACTGTTCATAATGAATTTCCAAATAAAGATTTGTATTTTACAGAACAATATACAGGATCGGGAACTAATTTTGAAACAGACTTAAAATGGAGTGTGAAAAATGTAGTAATTGGTTCTATGAGAAACTGGAGTAAAAATGCACTTTCTTGGGGATTGGCAAATGATGAATTCTATAAGCCTTTTACGCCAGGAGGATGTTCAACTTGCAAAGGAGCTTTGATGATCGATCAGAACCAAAATATCAAAAGAGAAGTAGGATATTATATTATCGGACATGCTTCTAAATTTGTTCCAGAAGGGTCGGTAAGAATTGCAAGTAATATTGCAGGAAACTTATACAATGTAGCTTTCAAAACTCCATCTGGACAGACCGTTTTAATTGTAGAAAATGACGGAGCTTCGGCTGCAACATTTAATATTAAATACAACCAAAAACAAACCACAACCACTTTAAACGCGGGTGCAGTAGCAACTTACGTTTGGTAAACAACTTAAACACATGAAAAAAACAACAACAATTATGCTGTTTATGCTTTCGCTTTTAGCGTCGGCACAACAGCAGACAATAGATCAGAAAGTCAATGATCTGTTGAAGAAAATGACAATCGAAGAAAAAATTGGTCAGTTAAATCAATATACTGGCGATAATCAGGCAACGGGTCCAATTACAATAAACCCAAACAAACAAGCTGAAATAAAAGCAGGTTTAATTGGTTCGATGCTAAACGTAATCGGAACAAAATATACCAGAGGATATCAGGAATTGGCGATGCAGTCAAGACTTAAAATTCCGTTGTTATTTGGTCAGGATGTTATTCATGGTTACAAAACTACTTTTCCACTTCCGTTAGCTGAAGCGGCAAGTTGGGATTTGCAAGCAATTGAATTAGCAGCAAGAGTTGCAGCAACAGAAGCTGCGGCAAGCGGAATTCACTGGACATTTGCACCAATGGTCGATATTAGCCGCGATCCTCGTTGGGGACGTGTAATGGAAGGAGCAGGAGAAGATACTTATCTAGGTTCTAAAATTGCTTATGCAAGAGTAAAAGGTTTTCAAGGAAATAAACTAGGCGATTTAAACTCAGTTATGGCCTGCGTTAAACACTTTGCAGCTTATGGAGCCGGAGTTGGAGGAAGAGATTATAACTCTGTAGATATGAGCGAAAGAATGTTATGGGAAACCTATTTGCCACCATTTAAAGCGGCTTTAGACGCTGGTGCAGCAACATTTATGAATTCATTTAATGATATTAACGGAATTCCAGCAACTGGAAATGCGCATTTGCAGAGAGATATCTTAAAAGGAAAATGGAACTTTCAAGGTTTCGTAGTTTCAGACTGGGGATCAATTGGAGAAATGGTGGCACACGGTTACTCTAAAGATCTTAAAGAAGCTGCTTATTCGGCCATTACTGCAGGAAGCGATATGGATATGGAAAGTAATGCATACCGTAAGAATTTAGCAGAGTTAGTAAAAGAAGGCAGAGTTTCTATTGATTTGGTTGATGATGCCGTAAGACGTATTCTTCGCAAGAAATTCGAATTAGGATTATTTGATGATCCTTACAGATATTCTGATGAAAAACGTGCAGAAAAAGCATTAAACAATCCTGAACATAGAAAAGCGGCTCTTGAAGTTGCGGAGAAAAGTATTGTTTTATTAAAGAATGAAAATCAGACTTTGCCAATTTCTAAAAATGTAAAAACAATTGCATTTATTGGACCAATGGTTAAAGAATACAAAGAAAATATGGGCTTTTGGTCTGTAGAACTTCCAGAAGTTGATTACAATAAATGGATCGTTTCGCAATGGGATGGTTTACAAAATAAAGTGGGTAAAAACACTAAATTATTGTACGCAAAAGGTTGTGAGATCGAAGGGACAAACAAAGATGGTTTTGCAGAAGCTGTTGCAACAGCGAAACAAGCAGATGTTGTAATCTTGAGTATTGGAGAAAGACGCGACATGAGTGGTGAAGCAAAAAGTAGAAGCGACTTGCATTTGCCAGGTGTTCAAGAAGATTTAGTAAAAGCAATTCAAGCAACAGGAAAACCAGTTGTAGTTTTAATAAATGCTGGAAGACCTTTAGTTTTTAACTGGACAGCAGATAACGTTCCTGCAATTGTTTACACTTGGTGGTTAGGAACTGAAGCTGGAAATGCAATTGCAAATGTTTTATTTGGAGATTACAATCCATCAGGAAAACTGCCAATGACTTTCCCTAGAGAAGTAGGACAGGTGCCAATCTATTACAATCATTTTAGTACAGGAAGACCAGCTAAAGATGAAAACTCAACAAACTATGTTTCAGCTTACATCGATTTGAAAAACTCTCCAAAATATCCTTTTGGATATGGTTTAAGCTATACAACGTTTGATTATTCTGGTTTGAAATTATCTTCGACTAAAATAAAAAGCAATGAAACAATTAAAGTTTCTTTCCAATTGAAAAACAACGGAAAAGTAGCTGGAGAAGAAGTGGTGCAATTGTATTTGAAAGATAAATTTGGTTCTGTAGTAAGACCAGTTTTAGAATTGAAAGATTTCCAAAAAGTGAAATTAAATGCAGGAGAATCTAAAACAATCGAATTCACAATCGATAAGGAAAAGCTTTCTTTCTATAATGATAAAGTAGAATGGGTTGCTGAACCAGGAGATTTCGAAGTTATGATTGGAGCTTCATCAGCAGATATTAAATTAAAATCTGATTTTGAATTAGTAAATTAAATTAAAAACGGGGCTTCTTTTTGAGCCCCGTTTTTTTTATCAAAATTATTTTAGTCGTTTCTTAAAACTATATTTTAGCATATTCATTAAACCTTGTTCGATAATATCGATTCCAATTCCATAATTGCTGTCGGCGATTTCATGATGTGCATTTCTAAAATCTTCAAAATCTTCACTTGGTATTTCTAAATTGATCAATGGTTTAAAATCGACATAAATAGACGCGCCATTTTTGTTTACTTTTTTGCGGCTTGTATAATCAAAATAAGGATTTGCAATAGTACTTTCTTGAATAGTATATTTTTCTTGAGTATCTATTTTCTGATCTGTCGATAAGTTGATTTCGTATTTTTCGTTGTCAAAATTATGCCAGAACGAAAGATCGCTGTGTATAAAATCGCGTGCCGAGTTTTTAACCACATTTCGATCAAAATACATTAAGAAACGGTTCTTCTCAGCATCAGTAAAATATGGATTTTCAATTGACGTGTTGTACATAATCGTAAATTCATTTAGCTTTTTATCATCGCTTACAATTTCAATAGACGCATCTTTAAAAATAGTTCTGACATCAGTTCCGTTTCTGTCGTTAGAATAATTTAAGGCATAGAACAAGAAATTATTCCAGCTGTCAATGATTTCTCTTTTATTCGTGTTTTTAAAATATTTGCGCATATAATTGGCACGATTTCCTTTGTAGGTCGAAACCAATTTTAACTGACCTATATTATTTTGAGCACTGAAATCTGCTTTTTCAGTTATTCCATAATAAGGAAATTTATACGGTTCTTTAATCGCTAATTCCTGATTTGGTTTTACTTCCAAATAATGCAGAAAGTAGATATAACCGCGGTTTTCAATAAATCCAAATTCATCTCTAGAAGTAGCATCAACAAAATAAGTTTGGCCTTTGTAATTGATTTTTACAATAACGTGATTAAAAGTCAATAATGAAGGAAGATAATATTTAATGTAATGATCCGAATTAAAGTTTACCAATACTACAGAAGAATCAACATTAATATAATCCAAAACCACTTTCAGTAAAACCGATTTTGCCTTACAGTCACCCTGTTTATTTTCATAAGTTACTGATGGTTCTTGCGGTTTGTGGCCGTTCATTTCATCAGCATTAAAAACATAATACACATGATTTTGTACATAATCAATCGCAAATTGTAACTTCTCGTCTTGATCTGCAATAGCATCGAGTTTTTCAACAAGGTTTGGAGCAAATTCTTTTAAAGAGGCTTTACTGTATATTTCTTCATAAAGCGGAGAAATGTAATTAGACAAATCAATCCAGTTACGATCTGTCGCAAAATCTATAAAAGGAGCAATTTCTCTATTAACGTCAAACGAGTTAATGTAATTTACTTTGTCAATAACAAAACGCTCTCCTTTTTTCAGGTGATTGATTTCGGGTTCCAAAACATTTCCTTCTTCATCTCTATAGAATGTCTTTTTGTAGGCGATTGTTTCTTTTCTATCATTGATAAAAGAAAATTTATACTTTCCGTAAGCCCAATAAGTACTTGGCGTTACATACACATACTTAAGAAATTCTTTTCGCATAAAATCACGATCTGTAAAAACCTTTGTACGAGAATCTTCGGTAATTAAAACATCATAAAGACGTAAATCTTTAATCGTAATATTTACTTTTTTGTTACTGCTCAAAATACCGCCTTCACTTTGATTTTCGCTGTCCAAAACTTTAATTTTGGTATCTGCAATTTTATCAATCAAAACACCATCTCTCAAAACACTGATTCTGTGTATAACATAAGTTTCGTTTTCTTCTACAACAACATCTCTTACTGATGCACTTTCAAGATTTCCTGGTTCGTTAAGTGTATAGGCTACGCAGGCATACTCGCTGTTTTCAGTATCGCTTGTATAATAAACTTTGTCTAAAAAATAGCAGAAATCACGTCCTTCGTCAACTTGTTTATTTGAGAAATCGGATTCTTTTATATATTCAATAAGCTGATCGTCATTAATTGTGGGAGCCCAGTTTTCTGGTTTTTGGATTTTGTAACTTTCTGATTCAATGATATTTTCCATGATTCTTTTTATAGGGGATATTCTTACTTTTAAAAAAGGCTAAAATAACTAATAAATAACCATTTTTATTATAATCGTGTGAAATTTATGATAAAAAAAAGCCTCACTAAAAGTGAGGCCGCATTATAAATTATAAACAGGGACAAGGTTATTTTATAACAGTATTTACAAAATCCATGGCGCCAATTCCTTTATAAGAAGCATACAAAGCTTTGTCAAATGCTTCTTGTTTTGCTTTTTTATTTTTTGCATCAGTTTCAACAATCATCTCGTTGAAAATTCTTTCTTGTTCTGCACTATATTTTAACGAAGCTTCTAAAAGATATGTTTTAGAAACAAATCCAAAAGAATTTAGAATTTTACTTCTAATCTTTTGATTAAAATTTTTTAAAGGACTGGCATTCATAATTTTCTACATTTAATTTCTACACTCACTTTGAAGATAAATGGTAGTTTTTGTATTATTTTTCTTTGTTTTTTGTATGAATTATAACAGTTAAAATCATTAATGTGTTATTATGACGCAATGTACTTATTTTTTTTAAATTTGATTTTAAATTTTCGTTAAAATTGTGGTTTGAACACTTCTATTTTGATTGAAAATCATCTCTTTAGAAAAACACTTGAGTTTTATAAAAATGAAGTAAATTGCAGCGTTATTAAAAAGAAAGAATTTATAAAGATTTTTGATGTTAAAAGACATTATAGATAATAACGAAAACTACCAGCCTGGGCTTTCTATAGATTGTGTCATTTTTGGTTTTCATGATAATCAGTTAAAAGTTTTATTGATTAAAGTGGAAAGAGTCAATAAATGGGCGTTACCCGGCGGATTTATTCCTGTTGATCAGGATATAGATACGGCTGCCATCACGGTATTGAATAACAGAACTGGTGTTGATGGAGTTTTTTTAAGACAATTTGCAACTTTTGGAAAGGTAGATCGCAACAAACAGCACTTTGATAAAAAAACGTTGAAATACTTGAAAATTGAAGAAGCAAAAGGGAAATGGCTCATGCGTCGTTTTGTTACGATTGGATATTATGCTTTGGTCGATTTTTCGAAAATTCTTCCAAATCCAGCAAACAGACACGAAATTGTAGAATGGATTGACCATAAAGAAGTTCCTGAACTTATTTTAGATCATCGTGAAATTCTAGATAAAGCCCTAAATACTCTAAGAATCGAATTGAATTTAATGCCAATAGGTTATAATTTATTGCCAGAGAAATTTACAATTCCAGAATTACAAAAATTATACGAAACGATTTTGGATAAAAAACTCGACCGCCGAAATTTTTTACGAAAAATAACCAATATCGGAATCCTTACGAAACTCGATGAAAAGAAAAGCAATGTAGCGCATAAAGCCCCAAACTTATATTCTTTTGATAAAGAAAAATACGATGAGGTTCTTAAAAACGGACTGAATCAAGGCTGGTAAGAAATAATAATTTAAAATGCACGGTTATGATTTCAATTGAAACCTTTAGAAAATTAGCGTTATCATTTCCAAATGCAACAGAGGAACCTCATTTTGAGAAGACTTCTTTTCGAATCAAAAAGAAGATTTTTGCCACTTTTGACGAAAAAAATAATCATGCCGTTTTAAAATTAACCGAAATAGACCAGTCGGTTTTTTGTGCGTCAAGCGAAAAGATTTTCTATCCAATTCCAAATAAATGGGGAAAACAAGGTTGGACAATCGTCGAACTTTCAAGAGTAAGGCCCGAAATGTTTGAAGATGCCTTGATACGATCTTATGAAACTGTGGCTTCACAAAAGAGATAAAATTGCTATCTCACAATCGTTCTAAAAGTCAAATTAACCCTCGGTTTTTGTGTAGTTTTTGTTGGAGGAAGTCTGTGAAGCCAATACGTTTGCGTTTCATCTTTCATGACCAATAAACTTCCGTGTTCCAGAATCATAGAAACCGTTTCTTTTGACTCTTTATGTTTGAAAGCAAATTTACGTTCGGCACCAAAACTGACAGATCCGATTGCGCCATTTTTCTTTAAATCTTTTTCGGCATCGCTGTGCCAAGCCATTCCTTCTTCTCCAGAATGATAAAGATTAAGCAAGCAAGAATTGAAAGTTTCTCCTGTTTTTTCTTCAATGATTTTTTTTAGTTTCAAAAGCTCGGGCGTCCAAGGCAAAGCTTTTTTTGTTGTATTCGAATACGTATATTCAAATTCCTGATCGCCGTACCATGCCACTTTTCTTTTGGTCAAAATTAATTTTCCAAAGATTATCGCTTCATCATTTTTCCATTCAATTGTATTTAATAAAATATCACGGTAGAAGTCGGCTTCTGTTCTCGAAAATAATTTTCCATAATAATTCACCGTTCCATCTTTTGGAAGCAGATTCGTTGTTTCGTCTGTTTGAGGATTAAATAAGTCCATTTTTCCATTTTTGATATTCTGATTTCATGCAGTGACCGCAAGGTCTGAAACCATTTTGGATGGCATCTTTTTCAGAAGAAAAGAAAACCCGATTCTCCCGTTTCATTCTTTTTCCCGAAGAACATTTTAGTGTTCCGTAGATCTTTAATTTCTGGTTGCCACCGAAACAAATTTCGCCTTTTTTAATTTTATTTCGAAGGTCTGAATCTGAAATTTTACTATGCTTGATCATAATTAAATTGTTAAAGATTTATTTCTCGCAAAGTCGCAGAATCGCAAAATTTTTTCTCATTTTATGTCATTTCGACGAAGGAGAAATCTTCGCAAATAACTCCGCAACAATAGTCCAATCTTTGTAGAGCTTCTCGCGAAGATTTCTCCTTCGTCGAAATGACAAACTCTTTAGGAACTTTGTCAAAAAACTTTGCGACTTCGCGACTTCGCGAGCAAAAATCACGAAAGCGCATCATGAAAAATAATTCCCAACGTATATCTTTCACCCGAATGTACTTCGCTTACACCATGTTTCATATTTACACGATAATACCCTTTTGTACCTTTTACAGGCCTGAAATTGGTTGTAAAAACCAGAATATCTCCTTTTTTAGGTTTCAAAACAATCGCTTTAGATTGTGCTCTTGGAGTTTGCTGCGTTAGAATAAATTCACCGCCAGTAAAATCTTCATCAGGTTCATTTAGAAAAAGTACAATTTGAATGGGGAAATAAACATCGCCATACAAATCCTGGTGTAAAGTATTAAAGCCGCTTTTGCCGTATTTTAAAATTAAAACTGTAGCCTTCAGCTGATTATTGTCATGACATTGTTTTAACAAATCTTCATGTTTTGCTGGAAAAACAGTATCAATATTTAAAGCTTTCATCCAAGCATTTGCAATTGGAGCTAATTTTGGATAAATCGAAGAACGTATATTTTGAATTAAATCGGGTAGTGGATAATTGAAATATTTGTATTCACCTAAACCAAACCGATAGCGTTCCATTATAACTGTTTTTCGATATATGGATGGATTGTCATAATCGAATTTTAGATCTTCGCATTGTTCGTTATTAAGCACTTTTGGAATAATTGCAAATCCATTTTCGTGCATAGATTCGGTAATGCTTTCCCAGTCTTGAGAAGCAATTTTGGATTGTATATTTTGCATAAAGAAGTTTTAGATTGAGGTTTTTTTCGCCACGAATTCACGAATTTTCTTTTTTAAATATTTTATCTAATATTATTTGAATTAATTCGAATAAATAATCGCAAAGATTTTAAAAAGAAAATTCGTGAACTGCTTCGCCTGTTCGCTATCGCTCGAGTCGTGGCAGAAAAACTTATAGATTTATTTGCGCACCTTCCCAGCCAATAATAGCTGTTTTTCGGGTTTTTCCCCACATATAGCCACCAAATGTTCCCGAAGATTGGATAACACGATGACACGGAATAAGAAACGCAACAGGATTACTGCCAATTGCTGTTCCAACTGCTCTCGATGCATTTGGTTTGTGAATCTGTTGGGCAATAGAACCGTAAGTAGAAAGTTGTCCCATTGGAATTTTTAGTAAAGTTTCCCATACTTTCAGCTGAAAATCGGTTCCTTTTAAATGCAGTTTGATTTCTGATAATTTGCTCCAATCATTCTGAAAAATAAATAGCGCATTTTGCTGTGCTAAGTCTAGTTTTTGGGTAAAAGAAGCATTTGGAAATTTATCTTTTAAGGCAGCAAGTCCTGTGATTTCATCTTCGGCGAAAGCCATAAAACAAACGCCTTTTGAGGTCGATGCAACAATGATATTCCCAAACGGACTTTCGGCAAAACTGTAGTTAATAGCCAGATTTTTTCCGCCATTTTTATATTCTGCAGGCGTCATTCCTTCAATATTAACAAATAGATCATGCAGTCGGCTAGTGCCAGAGAGTCCAGTTTCGTAAGCCGTTTCAGAAATTGTTGCCTGATTTTCTTTGAGTAATTTTTTGGCGTGTTCGATACTTGTAAATTGCAAAAATTTCTTCGGACTCGTTCCTGCCCATTCACTAAAAAGTCTCTGAAAGTGAAACGGACTTAAATGTACTTTTTCTGCAACTTCATCAAGATTGGGCTGATCTTTAAAATTTGCTTTGATGTAATCGATCGCTTCTGCAATGCGGTTATAATTAATGGTTTCTTGTGTGTTCATTTTTCTTCCATTTTATAAGGCAAAGATCGATTGGTTTTGGCAGGTATAAAATCCGAAACTTGCTTTGTTTTTTTGTTTCGGGTTTCAAGTTTCAGGTTCCAACTTAACTTGGAACCTGAAACTTGAAACAAAATTTTACAGTTCTTTTTCCATCTTAAAGTTAATTAATTCAACGCCCAAGCGAATATTTTTCTGTTCGGCTTTTACAACAAATCCTTTCTTTTCAAAAAATGGTTTTGCTGTTATGCTGATATCTGAAGTTATTATTTTTGAATGATGTTTTCTAGCTTCGGTTTCTAATTCGTTTAGAATTTTGTCTGCAATTCCTTGTCGCTGAAAATCTTTATGAATGTAGAAGAAATCAATATAATTATCGTCTTTTAAGGTTCCAAAACCCGCAATTTTGTTTTCAATAATGGCTAATAAAACAAATTGTTTTTCAATAACTTCAATCCAGCGTTCTTTATTTTTTACGCCAGAAATCCAGGCTTCTATTTGAGCTGTATTATAATCGTTTTTGCAGACAGATTGTATGGTTTCGATATACAATTGCTGCATTTCTTCTAAATCTGAAATTACTGCTTGCCTGAAAGTCATTTTCTGAAATTTAAAAATTAGTGTGCTGTAGTTTTAGAAAAAACATTGATTACAATTACGCCAATTATAATTAAACTCAATCCAATTATAGCGGGTAAATCTGGGATTTCTTTGAAGAAAATGGCGCCAATTGCTGTAATTAATACAATTCCGACTCCAGACCAGATGGCATAAGCAAATCCGACGGGAATGGTTCTGATGGCAAAACTCAAACAATAAAAGGCACCACAATAGCCAATAATTGTTATGATACTTGGAATAAGTTTGGTAAATTCTTCAGACTTTTTTAATGCCGATGTTGCAATGATTTCAAAAACTATAGCGATAAATAAAAATAAAAAATTCATCATGATTGTCGTTTTTTACAAAGTTAAGCTTTGTTTGAAACGGACAGGAATTTATTTATCGAATATGAATTTCTGTTTCATTATTTTTTACTTCGTCAAAACAATCAATGCATAGCATTTTAAAATCTGCTCTGGCTTGAAAAACTTCTGTCCATTCTTCGCCATTATCAAGAAGCCATTGTTCACAATCTCCGCACCAAGCAATTTGAGGAAGATCTTCCTTGGCTTCTGAATAGTAGAAACCAATTTTTTCTTTAGAGTCTGTTGCCATTGCAATATGAATGCAGCCAAAAGTCATTTCTTTTGTGCCATGTATTTCGCATAAAACTTTTTCGATCATAATTTTTTTGCTTTATTATGAGTTCTGGAGCTTCAAAATTAAACTTTAAATTTTAGAGTTGTGAATAGTATGGTAATATTTATGGTTCTTGGTTTACGTTTGCGTGAGGGATAGGAGCTAGCTACCAAAGTAGCGCGGATAGCCCGACATAATTTAAGAAAAGGCCCAATGTACGCAAAGCATATTGGGCCTTTTTTAAAATTATGGCACGCCCTGATTAATTTTAGATTTTAGATATCTCTTTTAAGGATTGAATGATAATCCTACGCTGAAAAATAATCTTACTTTGTCGATATTGTTTATCCATGAAGTATCAAAATGAATTGGGCCTAAAATGGATTGATAGGAAATCGCTGCACCTCCTGATATTACTAGGCTGGTATCGATGTTGTTATCCCAATTTCCTTTTGGATTGAAGGCATGCTTTATATAATCGTTGAAGGTGTCAAAACCAACAGAAGCGATATTGAAGTGGGGAGTCAGGTAAATTTTTCCGATTAAGTTTATTTGAGACCCAAGTTTGAGGCCCATATATTGTGTAACATTAAGTTCGTCTTCATGAAGTCCTGCAAACGAGAAGCGATTGCTTCCTGAACTTGGAATAATACCGCCTATGAAATATTTTGCCGCGTAACCAAATCCTGAAAACGGAATATCATCATGTTTGAGTTTATCCTGAAAAATAAAATAAGAGTCAAATCCTATGATTCCTGTAATTTTCTTTTTTATAGCTAATCTCTTCTCGTAAGTTAAACCAAATTTGGTGTAGCCATTTGTTGAGCCAGAAACGCGTGTTTGGTCTGGATCAGAAAAAGCAGCGTCGATATCGGTAAGAAATGATCGTGCTACATTCGATTTTATAATTGTCCCTTCTGTGGCAAAGAAAACTCGATCCATGTCATTATAAGAATAATGCAGGTTGAATTCTATATTATTGAAGTTGTAATTGTTGATGCTTACAGAGTTTGGATTGTATTCTCGATCATATTTAGGTTTTAGATTGGTGTAGCTATAATTTAAACCAAAGCCTAAATAACTTTTTAAAGAATTTATATTTCTGTTTACCTCATTGTTGAGTTCAAAAGCGTTGTAAAGTATGTTGTCTGATGCTTTTCCGTTTATATAGATTTCTTGGCGAAGAAAGGCTCCGTAAGCTTCAGATATCCACCACCATTCTCTATGCTTTCCAAAATTTTTCTGATAATTGATTCTTGCTTTTGGCTGTTCGGCAATATCTACCGTTAAAAGAAGACGAGAGGCATCGGCAAGAACATTTCTTCCTGTGTAGTTAAAAATTATTCCGACACCTCTGTAAGTGTCATAATGCACTGATGTGTTTAGCTGGTTTTTTGCACGTTCAAATCCGAACAATGTAATGCCTAGTTTATCTTCGTCTTTAATGAAATAACTATACGTAATCTCGTCAAAAAGATTGGTTCCCATTGCTCTGTTGATGCCCGCTATTAAATCTTTGGTAGTGTATTTTACATGGGTTTTTAGATTTGCCCTTCCGACAACCAACGGCATATTTTCGGGACTTATTTTTTTGTAAACAATTGTGTCTAGAATAAACTCATTTGGCATATCGGGCAATTTATGAGTTCGCTGCTGAAATCCTTTTAGCTTTTCTGACAGAGCAATTAAGGCCGGAAGATTTTGATTTGTGGCAATTTTTCCATCTTTGTAGATTTCATTGCTATCTGCAAAATCTGCAGTAGAGAAACGAAGATTGGGTAGGTGATCAACCAATATGTTGCATAAATCGCGGTTTGCAGGATTTTTAATGTTGCTCGGGAACATACTGGTCTGCATTAATATGGTCATAAGATTATTTAGCTTATCGGCAGGTTCCATTCCGCCTCCGACATCACTTCCAATAATAATATCGGCACCCATTTGTTTGGCAACATCAGTAGGGAAATTATTTAATACTCCACCGTCTACCAAAACCGTTTTTCCGTAAGGCATTGGTTTGAAGATAGCAGGTAACGACATACTGGCTCGCATAGCATAAGATAAACTTCCTTTGCTTAAAATAACTTCTTTTCCTTCAACCAAGTCTGTGGCCATAGCTCTGAAAGGAATCGGGAGACTGTCAAAATCTTTGACATTGTATACAGGGAAAGTTAATTCAGAAAGGTATTCTCTTAGATTTTGATCATTTAACAGAGAACCAATGCTGTTAAGTTTTCCGTCTTTAACACCTATTCCGACTAAATATCGTTGAAATTCTCTTTTTTCTTCGGCACTTACAGCTCGTAATGATTGACCTCCGCCTAAGAGTTTATCCCAATAAATATCTTTCGTGATTTTTTCTATGCTATCACCCGAATATCCCATTGCATATAACCCACCAATAATGCTTCCCATACTGTTTCCAACAATAAGATCTGGAACGATGTGAAGTGAATCTAATTTTTGCAAAAGCGGAATATGTGCAATTCCTTTTGCACCGCCACCGCTTAGTACTAACACAACTTTAGGCTTTTTTTCCTGAGAAAAAATAATTTGCGGGAGACTTAGTAAAAATAAGAAGACGAGTAAATAAGATGTTTTTTTCAATTTTTTACTATTTAAGTATTTGATAAATAGATTCTTATTCTGGTTGTTAAAAGTAAGCAGATATTTATAAAAGTACAATTTTTTGATAGAAATGTTTTACCTGAAACATAAAAACAGAAAACCCGACAGATTTTTAAAACCTGTCGGGTTTGAATATATACATAAAGAAATCTAATCCCGATAGCTATCGGGACTAAAATCAATTAATATCTGTAGTACTCTGGTTTGAATGGACCTTGAACTTCAACACCAATGTAAGCAGCTTGATCTTCTCTTAAAACTTCAAGTTCAACGCCTAATTTAGCTAAGTGTAAAGCAGCAACTTTTTCATCTAAATGTTTTGGTAACATGTAAACTTCATTTTTGTAAGCTGCGCTGTTGTTCCATAATTCGATTTGAGCTAAAGTTTGGTTTGTAAATGAGTTACTCATTACAAAACTTGGGTGACCTGTAGCACAACCAAGGTTTACTAAACGACCTTCAGCCAAGATAATGATATCTTTACCGTTGATGTTGTATTTGTCAACCTGAGGTTTGATTTCGATTTTAGATGCACCGTGGTTTTTGTTTAACCAAGCCATGTCAATTTCGTTATCGAAGTGACCAATGTTACAAACAACAGTTTTGTCTTTCATTTGCTCGAAGTGCTCTCCAAGAACGATATCTTTATTTCCTGTAGTTGTAATGATGATATCAGCATTAGCAATTACAGTGTTTAATTTTTTAACTTCATAACCGTCCATTGCAGCTTGTAAAGCACAAATTGGATCGATTTCAGTAACAGTTACAATAGAACCAGCACCTCTGAAAGAAGCAGCAGTTCCTTTTCCAACGTCACCATATCCACAAACAACAACTCTTTTTCCAGCTAACATTAAGTCGGTTGCACGACGTACAGCATCTACAGCAGATTCTTTACATCCGTATTTGTTATCAAATTTAGATTTAGTAACAGAATCGTTAATGTTGATTGCAGGCATTGGAAGAGTTCCAGCTTTTACTCTTTCGTAAAGTCTGTGAACACCAGTTGTAGTTTCTTCAGAAAGACCTTTAATTCCAGCAACTAATTCTGGGTAACGATCGATAACCATATTAGTTAAATCTCCACCATCATCTAAGATCATGTTCAATGGTTTTCTGTCTTCACCAAAGAATAAAGTTTGCTCAATACACCAGTCAAATGATTCTTCGTCAAGACCTTTCCAAGCGTAAACTGAAATTCCTGCAGCAGCAATCGCAGCAGCAGCCTGATCCTGAGTAGAGAAAATGTTACAAGAAGACCAAGTAACTTCTGCACCAAGAGCAATTAAAGTTTCGATCAAAACAGCAGTTTGAATCGTCATGTGTAAACATCCAGCAATACGAGCTCCTTTTAATGGTTGTTCGTCTTTATATTCAGCGCGAAGTGCCATTAAACCTGGCATTTCAGCTTCAGCTAGTTCAATTTCTTTTCTTCCCCAAGCCGCTAGAGAAATGTCTTTTACTTTGAAAGCCACATAAGGCGTAGTCGATGTACTCATTTATATTATATTTGTATAATTGTAAAATTTTTGCAAATTTAAGGAATAGCTTTTGAATTTTACTAATTTCTGTCAGATTTGTGAAATCTTTAATTTCTTAATCTTTAGAACATTAGTTTATAAAACGATTTAAACCATATAAGTGATATAAGTTCATTTAAAAAAGATTCTGAAACTATTACCTTTGTCGCGAATTGCTTATATTTACTAATGCATTCTTTAAACCAACAGTTATGTTTTCTTAAATGACTTATATGGTTTAAAATTTACCACCAAAAATTTATAATTAATCATTTACAATTTATAATTAAAAAGTAATGCCTTTATTTCAGACCATACAATTCAATGAAACGACTAAAATTTTAATTTGGGAAATAACCGAATCTTTTGATGAATTGTACAGCAGAGTAACGTTGAAAGAAAAAACACAGCGCAGACTGGAGGGAATGAAATCACAAATGCATCAGCGTGCTTTTTTAAGTGTTCGAATGCTGATTCAGGAAATGGGTTTTACAGATAAAGATCTGCATTATGATGAATTTGGAAAACCATATTTTGATTGTGATCATCATATCTCAATTACACATTCTTACCATTTTGCAGCCATCATTATAAGCAAAGAAAAGGTTGGAATTGACATGGAATTGCAACGTGAGAAAATTCAAAGAATAGCAGATAAATTTACCGATTATGAATGCAGGTATTTAGAACCGAATTCTATAGAAGAATACATAAAAAAACTTACCGTTATTTGGGGAGCCAAAGAGGCGATCTTTAAAATAAGAAATGAAAAAGGTATAAGTTTTAAAGATCATATTAATGTAAACAACTTCTCTTTAGGAGAAACCCAAACGCAGGCAAGTCTTCATTTTGATGATCTCATAAAGGATTTTGATGTGCACTACGAAGAAATCAAATCAGATAATTTTGAGGGAACCTTTACTTTGGTTTATGCTTTTGAGAAATAAAATGTCAATTTAAAAATTCTAAGATTTAGATATTTAAACTTCGCTTTCTTTTTGTCTATGCTGAAATATACTCATATATAAAAAAGTACTCATTTTTCGGGCGCGTCTTTTTAATGTTTCGGCGTTTTCGCCTTCAAAATGTTCATCAATGGTTTGAGACCAATGATTGAGCCAGATTCCGAATTCGTTTATAGTGATTTTTTCATCAAAATGGGCATCAACTTCATTGTGTACAGCGTGAGGATTTCCTTTGTATTTGCGAACGCCAAATAGGTTTGTTTCCCAAAAATCAGTCAGCTTTTCGAGGTGTGCATCCCAATCAGAAATCATTTCATTAAAATAAAAGCCGATTTCTCGATCGGCTCTTATTTTAACATAAAATTGATGTACTAAAAATGATACATCAGCTCTATTTTCTATTTGTTTTTTCATAGAATAAAACTATTCAAGAATATAAAAAATACGCTTAAAAGTGTGCTTACCATAATCAGGTTGAAAACTACTTTATGTTTCATTTGTGCTAAGATAGATGTATTTGCGAAAACACAAGCTAAAACAATAATTCCTAGCTGAATCATCTGTGGAATTGAAGTTCCGTTTGATAAAACGTACATAGCTGCAGCGCCTCCTAAACAGCTTTGTCCAATTACTGCCATTGCAGCAGAACCCATATAGTTTCTATTGAAAATGTCGAATGTTGTTTGATATAGTGTCATGGTATTCAGTTTTTTATATCAACAAAATTACATCCACAATGGCGCTCAATTTTATGATTAAAATCATAAAACGAGATTTTTTTTATCTGTATACTTTTCGGTTGATAATCTTCAATTCACCTTTTTTTTCCAATGCTTTTATTGTTCTAATTACAGTTTCTACCCGTAAACCAGTTAAATCTCCAATCTGCTGTCTGGTAAAATTAATGAGATAACCGTTTTTATCTTTCTGAAAATTGAAATAAGCAATTCCGTGATCTATTAATTTCAACACACGATGTTCTGGTTCATGTGTAGAAATTTCGGCAGCCATAACCGATTTGTAATACAATCTCTGCGCTAGATTTTCGATTATTTGAATACTCACTTTTGGATTTTCTTCTAAAAGCCTCATGAAGTTTTCTTTTGGAAGAGTAAAAAGCTCGGTATTTTCTACAGCAATAGCATTTGCTGGATATTTTTGGTTTAAAAATAGTGGTGGTTCGCCAAAAGATTGTCCGTTATAAAAAATACCTTGAATAAATTCACGGCCATCATCATTATAATTGCTCATCTTTACTTCACCAGAAATAATCTGATAATAGTGTGATGGCAGATTTCCTTCTTCAAAAATAATATCATTTTTATCAAATGATTTTTTTACGACACCGTACTTTTCTAGTAATTCTACTGTAATCATAATGTATTGTTTACGTTACCAAAAGACATTGAACAAATATAATTTATTCAAAATAGTTCTTCTACATTAAAAATCTTTTACTTTTACACCCCGTATGCAAGAACAAATACTTACTATTAAACAACAGATTTTAGAAGCTAAAAGCAATGGCCAAAAATTACTGGCAGTGCTTTTGGATCCTGATAAAATTGTATTGGAAAATGTCAATCATTTAATTGAAAAAATTAATGGTTCGCCTGCAACTCACATTTTTGTAGGAGGAAGTATTGTTCAGAATAACATTTTGGAAGAATTGATTTCGGAGTTAAAGCAAAAAACAAATTTACCTGTTATTTTGTTTCCTGGCGATCCTTCGCAGATTTCGCCGCAAGCCGATGCAATTCTGTTCCTATCGTTATTGTCTGGCCGAAATCCCGATTATTTGATAGAATATCAAGTTCAGGCTGCTCCAATTCTTAAAAAAACAAATTTAGAAGTTATTTCTACAGGATATATTTTAATTGAAAGCGGTAATGAAACTGCCGTTGCTCGTGTAAGTAAAACAAAACCTCTAAGCCGCGAAAATCTTGATTTGGTTTTGGCGACGGCTCAAGCAGGTGAAATGTTAGGAAATCAACTTATTTATTTAGAAGCGGGAAGTGGTGCTAAACAACCTGTTCCAGCAGAAATGATTGAACTGATTTCTCAAAATATTGAAATTCCTGTTATTGTTGGCGGAGGAATTGTAGATTTGCACGGAATTCAAAAAGCCTATCAAGCTGGTGCAGATTTGGTTGTTATTGGAACTGCCTTTGAAAATAACAGTCGTTTTTTTGAATTATAAATGTCAAATACCACATTTTCATGATAGATTTTTTTTTAGAAAGTTATAAAAATGCACCGCTTTGGCACATTGCTTTGGAGTTTCTGGTATTTGTCTGCGGAATTTTAAGTGTGTGGTTTGCTAAAAAAGAAAACATCTGGGTATATCCAACAGGATTAATCGCTACTGCAATATCGGTTTACCTGCTTTATATTGCGGGTTATATGGGAGATATGATCATAAATGCTTATTTTTCAGTTATGAGTATTTATGGATGGTACGTCTGGGCAAAAGGAGGAACTGCAGAAGATAATCTGCCAATTACCCGTACAAGTTTTAATGAAAAAATAATCGGAATCTTACTGTTTATTGTGACTGTTTTTGTAGTTTTCGGGATTTATAAATATTTTGGATACGAAATTCATAAAGACAATTATGTCGATATGATTTCGTCTGGAATATTTTTCGCAGGAATGTGGTATATGGCCAGAAAAAAAATAGAAAACTGGACACTTTGGATTATTGGTGATATTATTGTTGTGCCTCTCTATGCTTATCGTGGCTTAGGAATGTTGTCGCTTCAATACATAATTTTTACAATTTTGGCTATTTCAGCTTATTTAGAATGGAGAAAGATCTTAAACAGCAAAAAACAAATATCATAAAAATTGCTTTGTTTGGACCTGAAAGTACAGGAAAAACAACCTTAGCAAAACAGCTTGCAGATTACTATGAAACCGAATGGGTTCCTGAATTTGCACGTGATTATTTGCAAGAAAAATGGGAAGAGAATAAGCATATTTGTGTAGCTGATGATATGATGCCAATTGCTTATGGTCAGACTGCATTGGAAAATGAAAAATTGGCTAGTGCAAATAAATACTTGTTTTGCGATACCAATTTGATGGTAACCAAAGTGTTTTCTGAAATGTATTATGGTTTTTGTGATCCGCTTTTAAACGAAGCGGCGCTAAAACATGAATACGATTTGTTTTTCCTGACCGATATTGATGTTCCTTGGGAAAAGGACGATATTCGTGATACTCCAGAAGGAAGAGAAACGGTATTTTCTGTTTTTAAGCAGACATTAATAGATACAAAAAAGCCTTTTATAACATTATCAGGAGACAAAGAAACACGTTTGGCAAAAGCAACAGGTATTATTCATGATTTGACTTTGGCTAAAGAAAATGATTTTTCGTCTAATGATTTTGTGCAGATATATAATAGAGGAATTTCTTTTGAAACTATTTTAAAACAATTAAAAAGCTTTAAAAAAGGAATCGCAAAAAGTAATTTAATTAGACCCGCTACAATCAATGATGGGATTTTAAATTTATCAGAAAACGAATTTCACCAAAAAGCTTTGTTTTTTGACCAAGAGAAGGATAAATTTAAAATTAAAAAGTTTGTTCCAGCATCTGGTGCGGCGACAAGAATGTACAAATTCTTAATAGCATTTCTGAATGATTTTGATATTGAAAAGGAAACGATAAATGCCTATATCAACAGGAAAAACGATAAAGAACTGGCTATTTTTATTGTTGGTATGGAGAAGTTTCCCTTCTTTGAAACTGTCGATAAAAAGTTAAGAGAAATTTATCCTGAATTTGAGTCTTTAGAAAGAGATTATAAAAATTATTATTTTATAAAATTACTGTTGTCTCCAGACTATTTTAATTCAGCAAACAAACCAAAAGCTGTTTTACCATTTCATCAATATGATACGCATATTGCCAATCCGATTGAAGAACATTTGAATGAATGTGTACATTATGCGTCATCAAAAAATGTATCTAATTTGCATTTTACAGTTTCAGAAATACACCAAAATTTATTTGAAATAGCGGTTGATGAAATTAAAGGGAAGATTGAAAAACCTTCAGGTATTAAGATTGATATTGGATATTCCTATCAAAGCAAACGTACTGATTCGATTACATTAGATGGAAAAAATAAGCTGGTAAAAGATAAAGATGATAATTTAATTTTCAGACCAGGCGGACATGGGGCTTTGATTGAAAATTTAAATAATCTGGATGCAGATGTAATTTTTATTAAAAATATAGACAATGTAATTCAGAATCATATTGATCAAATTACATTATATAAAAAAGCTTTAGCAGGTATTTTAGTGGAGATGCAGCAGAAAGTTTTTGAATATTTAAGACTAATTGACCAAGAGAAAATAAAAGAAGATAATATTAAAGAAATCCTTCTTTTTTTAGAGAATGGCTTTAATGTTGAAATGACTGCTGATTTCAATAAATTTACTTTTGAAAATAAAATAAGTAAGCTTAAAGAACTTTTAGATAGACCAACTCGTGTTTGCGGAATGGTTAAGAATGAAGGAGAACCAGGAGGCGGACCTTTTTGGGTTATGAACAAAAAAGGAATAAAATCACTTCAAATTGTAGAAACTTCGCAAGTTGATTTAGAAGACAAAAAACAAGAAAGAATTTTAGCTGAGGCAACACATTTTAATCCAGTAGATTTAGTTTGCGGTATAAAAAACTATAAAAACGAAAAGTTTGATCTGTTGCAATATGTAGATCAAAAAGCGGGATTTATTGTAGAAAAAAGCGTTGAAGGAAAATCGGTTAAAAATTACGAATTGCCAGGTTTATGGAATGGATCAATGGCCAATTGGCTAACTGTTTTTGTTGCTGTTCCTTTGATTACTTTTAATCCAGTAAAAACAGTAAACGATTTGTTGAAAGCGGCTCATCAGCCACAATAATATGGATGCAGACAAAATCATATCAGAGTTAAATTTCAAAGCTGTTCGAAGCAGTGGAGCAGGTGGACAAAACGTGAATAAAGTTTCATCTAAAGTAGTTTTGAGTTTTGATCTGAATACTTCGCAAGCTTTATCTGAAGACGAAAAATTACTTTTACAGGAAAATATAGCAGCAAGATTAACTTCTGAAAACATCTTGATTTTAAATTGCGATGAAGACCGAAGTCAGCTTAAAAACAAAGAAATTGTAACCAAACGATTTTTGGAAATTATTAAAAAAGGACTTTATGTTCCTAAAATTAGAAAAGCTACGAAAGTTCCAAAAGCAGTAATTAAGAAAAGAATCAAAGACAAAAAGAATATTTCTGATCTAAAACAATCTAGAAGAAAACCTAACTTAGATTAAATATCAATTTTTAAAGTTCCAAATTCCAGTAAACTAATTAAAAATAAGTTTTTGGAATTTGGAATTTCTTTTTTGGAGTTTTAAATATTTTAACACTAAATTTGCACTGTCTCAAAGGGGTGCTCCAAATAACGAGCTGAGATCATACCCAAAGAACCTGAGCGAGTAATGTTGCTAAGGGAAAACGACACTATCGAGCGTGCACACTTTATTTTGTCGTGAAACACATTTATTAATTTAACAAAAGAATAATTCCCCCTTTTATTCGTAATTCTTTACGAATGAAAACTATTTTTGAAGGTACTAAGGTGCTAAGATACAAAGGTTCTGAGGTTCAAAAAATGAGCAGAACCAAATCTATTTTCTTTCTTCTATTTTCTTTCTTCTATTCTCTAATTTCTTTTGCACAACAGCAAGATTCTTCCAAAGTGAATCAGCTTGATGATGTATTGGTTTCAGCGGTTCGTGTTACTTCAAAAACTCCCGTGAGTTTCAGTAATATGGATAAAAAGGAAATTAAGTATAGAAATCTAGGTCAGGACATTCCTGTTTTAATGAATTATCTTCCTTCGGTTGTAACAACTTCAGATGCAGGAAATGGTGTTGGTTACACTGGAATTCGAGTTCGTGGAAGTGACGCAACACGTGTTAACGTAACCATAAACGGAATTCCGTACAATGATGCTGAAAGCCAAGGAACGTTTTGGGTTAATATGCCCGATTTTGCTTCTTCTGTAGAAAGTCTTCAATTACAGCGCGGAGTTGGAACATCAACAAATGGAGCAGGTGCTTTTGGTGCCAGTTTAAATATGCTTACAGATAGTTATGCAAGAAAAGCGACAGGTGAGATTTCAAGTTCTGCAGGATCATTCAATACAATTAAAAATACTGTTAAGTTTAGTACAGGTTTATTAAATGATCATTTTGAAATTGCTGGACGTTTGTCTACAATAAAAACACACGGATATATTGATCGCGGAAGCGCCGATTTAAAATCATATTTCTTGCAAGGGACTTATGTTGGCAAAACAACTTTGATTAAAGCATTAGTTTTTGGAGGAACTCAAAAAACATATCAATCTTGGAACGGAATCGATGCAGAAACTCTTAATACAGATCGTACTTTTAATTCTGCCGGAATGTATACAGACGATGCTGGAAATGTACACTTCTATGATAACGAAACCGATAATTACAATCAGGATCATTATCAATTGCATTGGAGTGAATCGATTTCTGATAAATGGAGCACAAATCTGGCATTTCATTATACAAAAGGAAAGGGGTATTACGAAAATTATAAAGAAGATGAACCTGTTGAAGGCTATGGACCAATTAAGCCAACAAAAACAGTTGAAGACGACAATGGAAATTTAGTTCCAGTAACCGATTTGATTCGTCAAAAATGGTTGGATAATGATTTCTACGGAACTACTTTTTCTGCTAAATATGTAACAGAAAAACTAAATGTTATTTTAGGTGGCGGTTGGAATAAATACGAAGGTGACCATTTTGGAAAAGTAATCTGGGCGCAATATTCAGATCAGTCAGCGTTAGGAGCTCATTATTACGATGATTATTCGTCAAAAACGGATGGTAATGTTTTCGCGAAAGCAAATTATCAATTCACAGAAAAATTAAGTTTCTACGGAGATTTGCAATACAGAAATGTGAAATATAAAGCAAATAGTAAAGAAACTGGTTTGGTAGATGATAATTTTAATTTCTTTAATCCGAAAGCTGGTTTGAACTATGCTTTTAATGAAAAAAACACTTTGTATTTTTCTTATGCTCGAGCAAATCGTGAGCCAAATAGAACAGATTACGAAGGCGGAAATGTAAAACCGGAAAAACTGAATGATTTTGAGTTAGGATGGAGATTCAATTCAGAGAAATTTCAATTGAATTCGAATCTTTATTATATGGGATATAGAGATCAATTGATTTTAACGGGAAGATTAGACGATGTTGGAAACCCGATTCGTGCCAATACAGAGAAAAGCTACCGTTTAGGATTTGAGTTCGATGCCACAATTGCACTTTCTGAAAAATTTACTTTAAGACCAAACTTTACGTTGAGCAGCAATAAAAACGTAGATTTGGCTGTTGATGGTGAATTTTACGGAACAACAAAAATTGCCTATTCTCCAGAAGTAATTGCAGGAAACGTTATTGTGTATAAACCTATGGAGAGATTGTATCTTTCGTTACTGCAAAAATATGTTGGAGAACAATACATGAACAATATTGAACTTCCAGCAGCTAAACTGGCAGATTACTTCGTAAACGATTTTAATGCATCTTACGAAATAAAGCCAAAAACGATTTTCCAATCGATAACGATTACAGCTTTGGTAAATAATATTTTCGACAAGAAATATGTTTCAAACGGAGCAATGTGGGACGTTTACCCATACTATTATCCGCAAGCGGGAACAAACTTCTTAATTGGTTTGAGTTTGAAATTCTAATGAAGTTAAGACACAAAAAAAGCCTGAAAATATTTTCAGGCTTTTTTGTTTTTAATTGTATACGTGAATTACAGTCCCAGAAGATTCGACACGATATTGTTTCATCGGATATTCTTTTCCGCCAAGTCCTGTAAATAAATTATATTGAGTTTTATCGCAAGAACATACAGCATAAATTCCGTCAATTGTCATTGCAGTGCACGAAGTTAAGGCTTGATTCGGACAAGCTGCATCAAAAGCGGTGTAAGTTCCTTCTCCAGTTTTCATTACAATGATACCTTTTGCACCAAAATTGGCAACGTAAACTGGATTACTCGGATATATTAATTTATTATAAGTTGGAAGATTAGTGTCCAGATACGCGTTTATCGAATAGTTAGGAATGTACGGATTGTTATTACTTCTATTATTGTCACTGCAAGAGAATAAAACAGCTGTAAACGCTATAAAGAACCAGATTTTTTTCATTATTTGAATAAGAATTAGTTAAAACAAAAATAATTTATTTAGATTTGAAATCTATATGATTAACATATAATTATGTACTATTAAAAATTATAGTATATTTGTGGTAAGAAAATCCCGTCGCGATGGGATTTTTTGTATTTATATAAACGATGAAGTTATGAGTAAAGTATCTTATTATACAGCAGAAGGATTAAAAAAATTAAAAGATGAATTGGAGCATTTAAAAAGTGTAATGCGTCCAAAAGCATCTCAAGATATTGCAGATGCAAGAGATAAAGGTGACTTGTCTGAAAATGCAGAATATGATGCAGCAAAAGAAGCGCAAGGTTTATTAGAAATGAGAATTTCTAAACTTGAAGAAGTTTATGCAAATGCAAGATTAATAGACGAATCTCAATTAGATGTTTCTAAAGTTTTGGTTTTATCGAATGTAAAAATCAAAAACCAAAGTAACGGAATGGAGATGAAATATACTCTTGTTGCAGAAAGTGAGGCAGATTTAAAAACAGGAAAAATCTCTGTAACTTCTCCTATCGGAAAAGGATTGTTAGGGAAATCTGTTGGAGAAGTAGCTGAAATTACAGTTCCTAATGGGGTTTTAAAATTTGAAATTCTAGAAATCTCAAGAGACTAAATCTTAGTTTAACTGGTTAATCGTTTATTCGTTTAACCGATTACACAAATAAACAATGGCATCAATATTCACTAAAATAGTAAACGGAGAAATTCCGGCATACAAAATCGCTGAAGACGAAAACTATTTAGCATTTTTGGATGTAAATCCTAATGCTAAAGGACACACGCTTTGTATTCCGAAACAAGAAATCGATAAGATTTTTGATATGGACGAAGAACTGTATTTAGGTTTAATGAAATTTTCTAAAAAAGTGGCAGCAGCTTTAGAAAAAACAGTTCCATGCAAAAGAATCGGAATAGCAGTTGTTGGACTTGAAGTGCCTCATGCACACGTACATTTGATTCCGTTAAAACACATGGACGAAATGCGTTTTATTGATAAAGTTTCACTTTCAAAAGAAGAATTTGAAGCTTTGGCAAAAGATATTCAATCAAATTTATAAGACTTCGACTTCGATCAGTCTAACAAAAAAGATGACTAAAGTGCAGTAAAAATTATTATTGCACTTTTTTATTTAATGAAATCTGAAAAGTAGTTCCTTTCCCAATTTCAGAATTCAGTACTTTTATTTTTCCGTTGTGATATTCCTCGACAATTCTTTTAGTTAAAGAAAGTCCAAGTCCCCAACCGCGTTTTTTAGTCGTAAAACCAGTTTCAAAAATGGTTTTAAATTGTTTTTTTGGAATTCCAGTTCCAGAATCTTTAATGTTAATCTTTACATGATTTGCATCCTGTTCGATATAAAGATCTAAGGTTCCTTTTCCTTTCATGGCATCAATGGCATTTTTAACTAAATTTTCGATAGTCCAGCTATGCAGCGTTGGATTTATCATAGCTAGAATAGGTTCGTTTGGAGCTTGAAACGAAAACGCGACCTGCTTGGAAAAACGAGATTGCAAATACTCATAAGCCGTTTTTGTTTCTTCTACAATATCATGAAGTTCTAAAACGGGTACAGAACCAATTTTAGAAAAACGATCAGTAATAGTTTGCAAACGTTCAATATCTTTTTCGATTTCAGTACTAATTGATGGATCAATATCTTCGGTTTTTAATATTTCGACCCAGCCAATTAATGAAGATAGCGGTGTTCCAATCTGATGTGCTGTTTCTTTTGCCATTCCTGCCCAAAGTTTGTTTTGGGTTGCCATTTTGGTACTTTTATAGAAGTTGTAAATTAAAGCAATGCATAAAAATATAATCAGAAGCAGCGCAATCGGGTAGTATTTAAGTTTGTTTAGTAATGAAGAGTTTCCGTAATATAACGTCTGATATTTCCCTGGAGCATATTCAAAAGTAATAGGCTCGTTTTCATTTTTTAACTTATTCAAGAAAGCAGTTAGTTTTTTCTTATCATTAAGAATTTCATCAGGAACATTTACTGCACTTACTACTTTATCATACAACATTATTATACCTGGAATCGAAGTATTATTGTTGAAAATCTGGAGAGGAAGTTCTACATCAGTATTCTCATCGGCGTTAACGATTGTAATTTGTGCCTTCACAAAAAGGTTCATTTTCAAACGTTCCTCGTTTTTAAAAATTTGGAAGAAAGTGTAAGTGTTCCAAAGAATTAGAGAAATGATTATAAAACATACCGAAATAATAATCCAGCGGGTTGTATTTGTTCTTTCAGAAAAAGACATATCAGTTTTTTTTGAGGTATAAATATAACGAAATATACACATTTTATATTTTGCCGATATAGAAAGATTTTTTCGTTTTTATCTGCAAAACTATTTCTTCGAATTAAACCATTTCAATACTTTTGTAGCTGCTAAAATGAGATTCTGTCTAAATTTTAAAGTATGATCAGCGTTAACCCAAAAGAGATTCCAACAGCCAAATTGCAAGGCTATCTGCAGAGTTCAATCGGACCTAGACCTATTGCTTTTGCAAGCACAATTAGCGAAGCTGGAGTTCCAAATTTATCTCCGTTTAGTTTCTTTAATGTGTTTAGTGCCAATCCGCCAATTTTGGTTTTTTCGCCATCAAGGCGTGTTCGTGATAATACCATTAAACATACTTTAATCAACGCTGAAGCAACACGAGAAGTGGTAATAAATGTCGTTAACTACGATATTGTGCAGCAAACTTCTTTAGCAAGTACAGAATATGGAGACGGAGTAAACGAATTTATTAAAGCTGGATTAACTCAAATTCCTTCTGATTTAGTAAAACCATATCGCGTAAAAGAATCTCCAGTTCAGTTTGAATGCAAGATTACGCAGATTATTCCGTTAGGAACAGAAGGAGGAGCAGGAAATTTGATTTTATGTGAAGTTGTCAAAATTCATATTGACGAATCGATTTTAGATGAAAATGGAGCGATTGATCAGCATAAAATTGACTTGGTTTCAAGACTTGGAAATAATTGGTATTCAAGATCTAATCAAGGGCTTTTTGAAGTAGCAAAACCCCTGACAACATTGGGAGTAGGCGTAGATGCGATACCAGATTTTGTAAAAGAAAGCCCTGTTTTTGATGGGAATGATTTAGGAAAATTAGGAAATGTTGAAACCTTGCCTACAAAAGAAGAAGTTAGTATATTTGTGAAAGCAAATTTTGCAGTCAAAGGAGTTTTAAGCTCAGACGACCAGAAAAAAGTACATTTAGAAGCCAAAAAATACTTGGATAGTGGCGATGTAGAATCGGCTTGGAAAGTGCTTTTAGCTAAAAAATAAAAAAATAGAAACAATAATTAATATAGACGAAGATGGAAGTTACAGGAAAAGTAAAAGTGGTTAACCCAGAGCAGCAAGTTAGTGCCTCATTCAAAAAAAGAGAGTTAGTTGTTACTACTGAGGAGCAGTATCCACAACATATTTTAATCGAATTTACACAAGATAAATGCGATTTGTTGAGTAGCTATAAACAAGGAGATGCAGTAAAAGTTTCTATCAATTTAAGAGGAAGAGAATGGGTTAATCCGCAAGGAGAAACTAGATATTTCAATAGTATTCAAGGTTGGAGAATCGAAAGATTAGCAGCAGAAGGACCTGCACAAGGAGCTCCAATGCCAGCAGCAGAAACTTTTGCTCCAGCAACAAATTTAAACGAAGACGAACCAGACGATTTACCGTTCTAAGCGTTTAAAATTCAATTTACTAAATTCCAAATTCCAATTCATTCTCGTGAATTTGGAATTTGGAATTTTATTTTTGATTAAAGAATAAAAAAAACTTACTCATAGTTTTGTCATTTCGACGAAGGAGAAATCTTCGCAAGTAACTCCACAAAGATTTGTTTTTCATACGGAAATAATAAGATTATGAAACATTGGTATTTGGAATTTTATTATTGGAATTCAAAAATTGATTATTTTTAAAAATGTACTATTTATTCAACGATTTATTTTTTCCGCCAGTTACAGAAGCAGATGAAGAAGGTGTTTTGGCAATTGGAGGCGATCTGAGTTCAGAACGTTTGCTATTAGCTTACAAAAGCGGTATTTTTCCTTGGTTTAATGAGGGAGAACCAATTCTTTGGTGGGCACCAGATCCTAGAATGGTATTGTTTTTTGATGAATTGGTGATATCCAAAAGCATGAAAAAGATTCTCAACAAAAAAATGTTTAAGGTCACTTATAACAAAAATTTCAGAGAAGTAATTTCAAATTGCCAGCAGATAAAACGTGAAGGCCAAAATGGGACTTGGATTTCTGATGAAATGATAAATGCGTACTGCAAATTGAATGAGGAAGGAGTCGCTAAATCTGTTGAGGTCTGGCAAGATGATGTTTTGGTTGGCGGTTTGTATGGAATTGATTTGGGAGATGTTTTTTGTGGAGAAAGTATGTTCTCTAAAGTTTCAAATGCTTCAAAAACAGCTTTTATTGCTTTAGCTTTATATTTGAAGAAAGAAAATTATAAATTATTGGATTGCCAGGTTTACAATCCGCATTTGGAGAGCTTAGGCTGCCGAGAAATTGATCGTGAAGAGTTTATGTCTATTTTAAAAAGTAAATAGAAAATGAGTGCAATTTACAGTGTAAAAGAAATTTATATTTATCCGATAAAAAGTTTGGCAGGAATTAGTCTTGAATCTGCAAAAGCTGAAGAAATGGGATTTGAAAACGATCGCCGCTGGATGCTCATTGATGCAGAAAATCAAATGCTTACACAAAGAGAACATCGCATTATGAGTCAGTTTTATCCGCAGATCTCACAAGGAAGAATTAGCATTACTTTTCAGGATCAAAGGCATGAATTTTCTGTTGCTGAGCATTTAGAAAATGTAATAGAAGTTAATGTTTGGGATGATAAAAGTGAAGTGGTTGAGGTGAATCTTGAAACTTCAAAATGGTTTAGTCAGCATTTAGGTTTTGATTGTAAATTGGTTAAAATACTTAAAAATGGAGCTCGTAAACATGAAAGTTCCAAATTAAAAGAAACATTCAATGTGAGCTTGGCAGATGGTTATCCATACTTATTAATTGGATCCAAAAGTTTGGATTTTTTGAATGACAAATTGGATGAAAAAATTACCATCAAAAGATTTCGCCCAAACATTGTCGTAAGTACCGAAAATCCTCATGAAGAAGATGATTTTAAGACTTTTGCGATAGGAGATGTTCAATTTAAAAACATAAAACCCTGCGGAAGATGTGTTATGGTAAACAATGATCCGGAGAATGGACGTTTGAAAAAAGAACCTTTAAAAACTTTAAGCAAATACAGAAATGTAGATAATTCTGTTTTATTTGGAACCAATATTGTGAGTTTGAATTCTGGAATTATCAGAGTAGGCGATGAGGTTGTTTTCTAGAAATTCAGTTTTATAAAGTTCCAGTTTAAGGTATTAAAAATAACCAATTCATTTTTTAAAGTTGGTAATTCTAAAATCAATTTTAAGGTTTCGTGCGCCATCATGTTGCCTATAATTCCTGGCAGAGTTCCCAAAACACCATTCAAATTGCAGTTCGGAACATCTTTTGGATCGGGCATTTCAGGAAATAAATCTCTAAGATTTTTACTTCCGTTATGATTAAAAACTGCAATCTGACCTTCAAATTTTAAAATGCTTCCGTAAACTAAAGGTTTATTAAGCTGAACACAAGTATCATTGACTAAATAACGAGTAGAAAAATTATCGGAACCATCGACAACAATATCATATTGCTGAATGATTTCCGATGCATTTTCAGCAGTTAATTTTTCATTAATCGCAACAGCTTCAATAAGCGGATTTAGTTTTGAAACCACATCTTTTGCGACAATTGATTTGTGCTGACCAATTTCATTTTCGGTATACAAAATCTGTCTGTGAAGATTGTGAATTTCAATCGTATCAAAATCCATGATTCCGATAAAACCAACTCCTGCAGTTGCAATATATTGTAAAATTGGACAGCCCAAACCGCCTGCGCCAATTACTAAAACTCTAGCTTTTTTTAATTTTTCTTGCCCTTCATCGCCAATTTCAGGCAGAATAGTTTGTCTGTTGTAACGTAAAAATTCTTGTATAACACTCATTTTTTTAATTGTGAATTGTGAATTGTAAAATGTTAAATTTTCAAACTTGAAACTTGAAACTTGAAACATTTCAACTATAAGCCTTGTTCCAATCTTTCCAAACTGGTTCATAACCTGCATTTTTTATAATTTTTGAAATTTCTTCTGCAGAACGTTCATCGCTGATTTCGAATTGTTCCAAAGATTGCGGATCGACAACATAACCACCAGGATTTGTTTTAGAACCAGCACTCATACTTGTAACGCCAATCGGAATAATATGGTTTCTAAATTTTTCATTTTCGCGAGTAGAAATCGAAATTTCTAAATCTTCATTCCATAAACGATAAGCGCAGATTAATTGTGTCAAATCCTTATCATCCATAATAAAATTTGGTTCGATAATACCTTCAGCAGGACGCAGACGCGGAAAGGAAACAGAATATTTTGTCTGCCAATATTTCTTCTGAAGATAATCTAAATGCAGAGCATTAAAAAAACTATCTGTTCGCCAGTCTTCCAAACCTAATAAAACGCCTAAACCAATTTTATGAATACCCGCAGTTCCAATTCTATCAGGAGTTTCCAGTCGATAATCGAAGTTTGACTTTTTACCTTTGGTATGATACTTTTTATAAACTTCCTGATGATATGTTTCCTGATAAACTAAAACCGAATAGACTCCCGCATCATGCAAACGCTGATAATCTTCTGTAGAAAGTGGCTGTACTTCGACAGAAATAATAGAAAAATCTTTTCTAATTAAATCAATTGCATTTAGAAAATAATTAATGTTTACCGTATAATTTGCTTCGCCTGTAACCAATAAAACATGATCAAAACCAGTTTTTTTTAAGGCTTCAACTTCTAGTTTTATTTCAGCATCAGAAAGGGTTTTTCTTTTGATTTTATTGTCTAAGCTAAATCCGCAATAGGTGCAAATATTTTGGCATTCGTTGCTTAGATATAATGGAGCGTACATTTGGATCGTTTTTCCGAAACGTTTCTTGGTAATTTCATGGCATTTTTGGGCCATTTGCTCTAAATAATTTTGAGCAATAGGAGAAATTAGAATCAAAAAATCATCGAGGTTGTATTTGGTTTTTGCCAAAGTGCGTTCGACATCTTTTGATGTAGTTTTATATATTCTAGATTGGATTTTATCCCAATTGTATTGCTCAAAAATAGATTTAAATGTTTTCATGGTTATTAACCGCAAAGTGCGCGGAGATTTACGCAAGGTTCGCAAAGCTTTGCGTTCTTAGCGCTTTTCTTTGCGAACTTTGCGGTTAAATTTTTATTCATAAAGAAAAGAAGTCAAAGGACTAGAAGCCGAAGCATAATTCTGCTGATTAGCAATCTTCGCCTCAAAAGCTTTTCTTCCTGCAATTACAGCTTCTCTAAAAGCCTCAGCCATTAATTTCGGATTTCCAGCAACGGCAATTGCGGTATTCACCAAAACTGCATCAGCACCAATTTCCATTGCTTTTGCAGCATCAGAAGGTGCTCCAATTCCAGCATCTACAATAACAGGAACAGTACTTTGTTCAATGATAATTTCTAGGAAATCTATTGTTTTTAGACCTTTATTGCTTCCAATTGGTGAACCCAAAGGCATTACTGCAGCAGTTCCCACGCTTTCTAAATGTTTGCACAAAACAGGATCGGCGTGAATGTACGGAAGTACAATAAAACCGAGTTTAGCCAATTCTTCTGTTGCTTTTAAAGTTTCAATCGGATCTGGCATTAAATATTTCGGATCAGGATGAATTTCTAGTTTTACCCAATTGGTTTCTAGAGCTTCACGTGCCAGTTGTGCAGCGAAAACAGCTTCTTTGGCATTTCTTGCTCCCGAAGTATTGGGTAACAAATTGATATTTGAATGATTTAAATGTGATAAAATAGCATCTGTGTCGGTTTCAAGATCGATACGTTTTAATGCTACAGTAACCAATTCGCTTTCTGAAGCTAAAACAGCATCTTCCATTTCCTCATTAGAACCAAATTTCCCAGTTCCGAGGAACAAGCGGGATTTAAAGGTTTTATCTCCTATATTAAACAATGATGTCTGCATATAATTTTTCGTTTAATTGTTGAATTAATTTTTCCTTTTCATCACTTTCAGTAATGATTCCAGACACGGCAATTCCGAAAATTCCAGTTTCCATTAACGGATTTACATCACGTAGTGTAATGCCCCCAATGGCATAAACAGGAATATCGATTTTATTTTTTTTTAGTTTTTGAAGAATCTCATAGTAACCTGATAAACCCAAAATCGGACTCAGTTTTTCTTTTGTTGCGGTAAATCTAAAAGGCCCCAATCCAATATAATCACAACCGTTTTTTACATGATTTTCAATATCTTCAAAAGTATTGGCAGTTCCTCCGATAATTTTGGTTGAACCTAAAATTGCTCTTGCTTCGTCGATTTTTGTATCGGTTAATCCTAAGTGGACTCCGTCAGCGGCAATTTGTTTTGCGAGATGCAAATCGTCGTTTACAATAAAATTCGCAAGATATTCTTCGCACAAAGGTTTTACCGCTTCCGCTAAAGTGAAAACATCTTTTTGGTTTTGGTTTTTAAATCGCATTTGTACCCATCTGCAACCAGTGTCAAGTGCTTGCTGAATGTTGTACAATTGTTTTTCGACTGTTTCGCCTTGAGAGATATATTGTAATTTGTTATACATAATGATATCCAATTAAAGTTGTAGTTGAGCTTAGATAGTTTTCAATATAGATTTTAGCGTTTTTGCAGGCTTCAAATAAGGGTTGATTTAGAGCTAAGTTTGATGCAATTGCAGATGAAAGAACACAGCCTGAACCATGTTTTTCGAAGCAATTTTTATTTGACGGAGTTAATTCTAAGATTTCATTTTCTAGAAATAAAAGATCAGTTCCCAATGCTGTTTTGTTGTGACCTCCTTTAAGTAGAATACGAGTTGGGATTTGGTTTTCTTTCCAATAACTTTTCAAATCAGTATAAGGGAATAATATTGCCATTTCATCATAATTTGGTGTGATCAAATCGATTTTTGAAAGTATGTTATGTAAATTCATATGGCTTTCGATATTCATAAATTCAAATTTAGTAGTCGATTTTAAAACTGGATCCCAAACGATTTTTGTTGAAGGAGAAAGCTTTTTTATTGTCGAAAGAATCTGATTTAAGTCAAACAAAGAAGCAACAATTCCTATTTTTACCGCACTGATTTTATAGTTTGCAAATAGTGTTTCAATTGAACGAATTACAAAACTCAGATCGGTCCATTGAATTTCATAAAACTGATTTTCAGTCTGAATTGTATTGGCTGTCGAAATAGCGAAACCAGTCACTTTATGCTGTTCAAATGTCTTGATATCAGCCAAAATTCCAGCACCTCCAGATGGATCTAAACCTGCGATTGTGAGTACGAAAGGGCGATCTGCTGACATAATTTAAATTGTTTTAACGGATTTTTGTTATTCCAAATGCTTCCTAAAAGTGCCACATCGTCAAAACCATTTTCTAGGGTTTTTTGAATGTTTTCTGCATCAATTCCGCCTAAAGCAATGATTTTTGTATGTTGATTTCTGCGTGATTTTAATTCTTCAAAAAGATCTTTTTCAGGATAATAATTTTCTTTAGAAATACTTTTGAAAACGGGACTTAAAAACGCGTAATCAAAATTTTCAAGAGAATTAAAATCTTCAATTGAATGTGTTGAAGTTGAAAATGATTCTGATTTAATCCTGCAAGGTTTTGGAAACTTTGCAGGAAATTCTTTTCTCTCTTTCTCAGAAAAATGAAATCGGTCAATACCAAGATCTTCGGCTAACCGATGGTGATTGTGCAAAATAAGATTCGACCGAAATTCTAATTTTATCTGATCAATAAACTGAGCCATTTCTAATTCTGAAAAATCAGGTTTTCGAATATGAAGCAAAGACAATCCTTCTTCCAATAAAGAATTCAGCATTTGAATTTCATCTTCAATAAAAAAAGGATTTGTGATCACAATCATCTCTTTCTTCTTGATTCTATTATCTTTTCACTTAAATATAAATCTCTTTCCCTTGCTCAATAAATTCCTCTGATTTCTCCTGCATTCCTTTTTCTGCAGCAGCGACATCCCTAATTTCCTGAGATATTTTCATAGAACAGAATTTCGGTCCGCACATCGAACAGAAGTGTGCGACTTTTGCACCATCAGCAGGAAGTGTTTCATCGTGAAATTCTCGTGCTGTATCTGGATCAAGTGCCAAATTAAATTGATCTTCCCAACGGAATTCAAAACGAGCTTTACTTAAAGCATTGTCTCTATATTGCGCTCCTGGATGACCTTTTGCCAAATCGGCAGCATGAGCAGAAATTTTATAGGTAATCACACCATCTTTTACGTCTTTTTTATTCGGTAACCCTAAATGCTCTTTTGGTGTTACATAACACAACATTGCACAGCCATACCAGCCAATCATAGCAGCTCCAATTGCCGATGTGATGTGATCGTAACCTGGCGCAATATCAGTTGTTAAAGGGCCTAAAGTGTAAAATGGCGCTTCATGACAGTGCTCCAATTGCTTGTCCATGTTTTCTTTAATCATGTGCATTGGTACGTGTCCTGGCCCTTCAATAAAAACCTGAACATCGTGTTTCCAAGCAATTTTTGTCAGTTCGCCTAAAGTTTCTAATTCAGCAAATTGAGCTGCGTCATTGGCATCTGCAATCGAGCCAGGACGTAAACCATCTCCAAGAGAAAATGCAACATCATATTGTTTCATGATTTCGCAGATTTCTTCAAAATGCGTGTACAAGAAGTTTTCTTTATGATGAAATAAGCACCATTTTGCCATAATTGATCCCCCTCGAGATACAATTCCTGTAACGCGATTGGCTGTTAAATGAATATAGCGAAGCAAAACTCCAGCATGAATTGTGAAGTATGAAACACCTTGCTCTGCTTGTTCAATTAAAGTATCGCGGAAAATTTCCCAAGTCAAATCTTCTGCAATTCCTTTTACTTTTTCTAATGCCTGATAAATCGGAACGGTTCCGATTGGAACAGGAGAATTACGGATAATCCATTCTCTGGTTTCATGAATATTTTTTCCCGTTGATAAATCCATAATCGTATCAGCCCCCCAACGACAAGCCCAAACGGCTTTTTCAACTTCTTCTTCAATGCTTGAAGTCACAGCACTGTTTCCAATATTAGCATTAATTTTCACCAAGAAATTACGGCCTACAATCATAGGTTCGCTTTCTGGATGATTGATATTGTTTGGAATAATAGCTCTTCCGCAAGCAACTTCAGAGCGCACAAATTCTGGAGTGATTTTATTTTTTGGAGTATTGGCGCCAAAACTATGACCACTGTGTTGGCATTGCATGGCTTTAGTTTGTTCGTTTAAAAGTTCAATACGTTGATTTTCGCGAATAGCGATATATTCCATTTCTGGAGTAATAATGCCTTGTTTAGCGTAGTATAACTGTGTTACATTTGCGCCTTGTTTAGCACGTTTTGGCTGATGCAAATATTCAAAACGAAGGTGATTCAGACTTTCATCTTTTAATCGGCTTAAGCCATAATCTGAGGTGATTTCATTTAAAACTTCGACATCATTTCGGTCAAGGATCCAACTTTCGCGTAAGCGTGGTAATCCTTTTCTAATATCAATTTCGATATTTGGATCTGTATAAGCTCCAGAAGTGTCATAAACCGTTACAGGAGGATTTTTTTCTATTCCGCCATTCGAAAGTTTAGTGTCGCTTAAAGTTATCTCACGCATTGCTACTTTTATAGGATGAATTTCTCCATCGATATAAACTTTTTTAGAATTCGGAAATGGGGTTCTTGATATTTGTTCTTCGTTTGTCATAGCTTGTATATTGTAAAATGTAAGATGTGAATTGTAGAGACGCACTGCAGTGCGTCTACGCCCGGTATATAATTGGAATTTTATTCTATCCTCCCTGCGTAGCAGAAATAATCAGAATTTCGTCAGTTTCTTGTACGAAGAATTCGTTCCATTTGAGTTTTGGAACAACGGTATTGTTAACAGCAACAGCAATTCCGTTTTGTTTGTGCGGAATTTCGAGATCGAGCAATGATTGAACGCTTAGCGATTCAGCATTGAATTGTTTGGTTTGTTGATTGATTTTTAGTTCCATTCCTTTTGAGTTTAGTGTATAGATACACCTTAGGAATGGCTACAATGACGCATAGAAATGCGTTCAAGAAGTCATCTTACTTTTCCCTACGCTAGTATGAACTAGATCAGGTTCAGAGGGTAAAATCTCAGCCTGCGCGATGCAGACACCCCTAAAGTGTGAAGCAAATGTAATAAAATTTTGTTTGAAAGTTCCAAGTTTCAGGTTTCAAGTTCAAAAAAACTGAAAACTGTGACTGAAAACTGCTGTTATTTGCCTTTTCGAGTAAAGCAATCTTCTACATGATCATTGACCATTCCGGTTGCTTGCATGTGAGCATAAATAACAGTTGAGCCAACAAATTTGAATCCGCGTTTTTTTAAATCTTTGCTAATGGCGTCAGAAATTGGAGTGGTTGCTGGAACGTCTTTCAAAGTCTTTGGATTATTGTCAATTGGTTTTCCGTCGGTAAATTTCCAGATATAATCAGAAAATGTTCCAAATTCTTCCTGGATTTTCATAAAAGCCTGAGCGTTTGTGACAGCAGAGTTGATTTTAAGTTTATTGCGAATAATTCCTGTATCCTGCATTAATTCTTCGATTTTATCCTCAGAATAATTGGCAATCTTTTTATAATCAAAATTATCAAAAGCTGTTTTAAAGTTTTCTCTTTTGTTTAAAATGGTAATCCAGCTTAATCCAGCTTGAAAAGTTTCTAGAATTAAAAATTCAAAAATAGTTGGGTCGTCGTAAACAGGAGTTCCCCATTCTTCATCATGATATTTTTTATATAAATCGCTGGCAGAACACCAGCCGCATCTTATTGGTTCCATTTTTTGTAATTCTAATTTATCTTCCAATTTGCCAGCTATATCCTTTTACACTCGGAATGTAAGCCGAACGTCCAATTATAACTAGGTTGTTGTACACTTTTTTGTTGTATTTAATACCAATTGCATTGCCAGAAGTGTACATTTTATTGGCCTTAAAAACCACTCTCATTTTACCGTCTTCAAGTTCTGCGTCAGATACTTTTTCGACAAACCAAGTAGACTGCCATTTTACGGCCAATTCGTTTTCGGCTGTTCTTGTGACGCTTTTTACGAGTTTAACAGCTTCTTTCGGGATTTCAAAATTTTCGGTCAATTGCTTTTGGCTTAAGGTTTGGCCTAGTTTGCATTTGTCGAATATCTTGCGAAGGTTAACAAAATTAACTAGTTTATCATTTGCCTCTTTTTTTATATCAACAGGTTTTTCTGTTTTGTTTAATAATTCTGGTGAAGCAGTTTTAATTTCAATTTTGTTTTTCACAGCAAAAGTATTTTGTAAACTGTTTTTTTGAGATTCAATCTCTCTTGAAGCAGTAATGCTTTTGGATGAAATTTTAGGATTCTTTTTTATAGGTGCAGGTGTTAATTTATTAACAGATTGAATGGCTTTTTTAGGCTGTTTTTTTTCGTCATTACCACAGCTTAAAAAGAAATAGGTAACAGAGAATAAAATAAGCAAGTAATTTTTTTTCATGACCTAAATATGTTATTGTTTTTTATCCTTTGTGTGCAGGATCTTCGTCCAAATATTTTTTAATCAGATGATGTCCTAAATAAATTGCTGGAGTTAATAAAATAGCAATTGCTAATTTAAAAGTATATCCTATTAATCCCGAAGATATAAATGTGTCAAAATCAATTTTTCCTGGAAGCCAAAAAGCAATTCCTAGAACAATAAACGAATCAAACAATTGCGAAATAACAGTAGAACCAGTAGTTCTTAGCCATATTTTTTTCTCGCCAGTTCTGTTTTTAAAAAACCAAAAAATCCATACATCAATCAGCTGAGAAGCCATGAAGGCAATTAAACTTCCGATGATAATCCACATACTTTGGCCAAAAACAGCTTCAAACTGACTGTCGTTTACTGGGCTGATTCCTTTTGCGGCGGGAATAACAATTGCCATAAAAAGTATCAGAAAAGCATAAGCAATCAAACAAGCTGTAATGAAAGAAAGTTTTTTTACACCTTTTTCGCCAAAATATTCATTAATCAAATCGGTAGTTAGAAATACAACTGGCCAAGGCAAAATTCCGATACTCATTACAAAAGGACCAATTTGAATTAGCTTTCCTCCAATTAACTCAGCCACAACGGCATTGGTAATAAATATTCCTGCTAAAATTACAAAAACAATTTCTTTTCTGGTTTTAAACATGTTATTTTTAAATTGGTATTTCAAAAATAAACTATTTCTTTTTAAATCTTAGAAGCAGATTAATTTTTATAATCTATTGGCGTATGAAGTTTGCTTTCGATTGGTTAATTTTGAGATTCTGTTGCTCTTTTTCTGATTGAAATTTTGCACAAATTTAATTAATGTATTTTTTATGAAAACACCAATAGAGTTAGATAATTCATTGCTAAAAGATTGGTCTGGTCCATATGGAGGTATTCCAGATTTTACGGCATATAAAATTTCAGATTTTAAACCCGCAATAGAATTTGCGATCAAAGAAAAATTAGAAGAGATTGATGCAATTGCGAATAATCCACAAAAGCCTACATTTGAAAACACCATTGAAGCTTTAGAGCTTTCGGGTACAAAATTAGATCGAATTCATGCGGTTTATGGTATTTATAGATCTAATCTAAGTACTTCAGAATTTAATGTTGTTGATACTGAAATGTCGCCAAAATTGGCAGAGATTAATGATAAACTATATCAAAATAACAAACTATTTTCTAGAATTGAAGCCTTGTATAAATCGGATGAAAAGAAGGATTTAACTAAGGAACAGCAACGCGTGCTTTGGCTTTATTACAGGGACTTTGTTAGAGAAGGAGCGGAGCTAGAAGAAAAGGATAAAGATAAAGTGGCTAAGATCAATCAGGAATTAGCAACGCTTTTTACCGCTTTTAGTCAAAAGTTATTGGCAGAAGAAAACGATCAATATATAGAGTTAGAGACAGAAGCTGATTTTGATGGTTTGCCGGAGGAATTTAAGAATGCAGCAATTGCAGAAGCGAAAGAAAGAAATCTAAAGATTTTAGGATGTATTGGAAATACAAGATCTTCAATTGAGCCTTTTCTGACTTTCTCGAACAGAAGAAATTTAAGAGAAAAAGCTTTTGATATTTTCGTAAAACGTGGCGATAATAAGAACGAAAATGACACCAATGAAACACTTGTGTCGATTCTGAGATTAAGATCCGAAAAAGCGAAGATTTTAGGCTTTAAAAACTTTGCTGAGTGGAGTTTGTCAAACAAAATGGCTAAAGATCCTCAGAAAACATTAGATCTGATGCATTCGGTATGGAAGCCTGCAGTAGAGAAAGTAAAAAACGATGTTTCGGATATGCAGGAAATGGCGAATAGAGAAGGGGGGAATTTTAAAATTCAGCCTTGGGATTACCGCTATTATGCAGAAAAAGTACGAAAAGCAAAATATGATTTAGATCAAAATGAAATCAAGCAATATTTGCAACTGGAAAATTTACGAGAAGGAATGTTCTGGACAGCTAGCGAATTGTTCGATTTAGGTTTTAAACAATTATTTGACCTTCCTGTTTATCATCCAGATGTTCGTGTTTGGGAAGTGAATAATAAAAATACGGAAGAACCAATTGGCTTATGGTATTTTGATCCTTATGCTCGTACTGGAAAACGTTCAGGGGCGTGGATGAATTCGCATAGAGACCAGCAGAAAATAAAAGGTAACGTGCTTCCTATTGTGTCAAACAATTGCAATTTTATTAGAGGAAACAGTGATGAACCCGTTTTAATCTCGTGGGATGATGCAACTACTTTATTTCATGAATTTGGACATGCTTTACACGGATTATGTTCGAATGTAACTTATCCGAGCCTTTCTGGGACTTCAGTTGCGAGAGATTATGTAGAGTTTCCTTCGCAATTATTAGAACATTGGTTAGCAACGCCTGAGGTTTTGAATAAATTTGCGCTTCATTATAAAACTAAAGAGCCTTTATCGCAATCATTGGTAGAAAGAATAGGAAAGGCGGCCAATTTTAACGAAGGTTTCGCAACAGTTGAGACAATTTCAAGTTCGTTTGTGGACATGGAACTGCATTTAACAACCGAAACAGTCGATCCGCATGCTTTTGAGAAGAAAATCTTAAGTGAAATTAGTATGCCGTCAGAAATTGTAATGAGGCACAGAATTCCGCAGTTTGCTCATATTTTTTCGAGCGATGGGTATGCAGCGGGATATTACAGTTATTTATGGGCAGATGTGATTAATGCAGATGCATATGAGGCATTTTTGGAAGGAAACGGTCCTTTTGACAAAGTGATTTCTAAACGTCTTTACAAAACCGTTTTAAGCGTTGGAAATACTATTGATAATGAAGAAATGTATGAAAATTTCAGGGGTCATGCGCCACAATCTGATGCATTGATGAGAGCAAGGAATTTTCCAATTGAAAGCTAAAAATAAAAAAGCCCGAATAAATAGATATTCGGGCTTTTTAATATTGAAAATAATATATTAACCTAAAGTAACTCTTTTGAAACCTGTAATTTCAACATTGAATCCTTTTACGTAATCACCAACTTTTTTACTGTCATCTTTGATGAAGTTTTGATCTAAAAGAGCTTTCTCTTGATCTAAAGTAGTGTTGTCAGAGATAAAACGTTGAACTTTACCTGGAAGAATTTTATCCCAGATTTGCTCTGGTTTACCTTCAGCTTTTAATTCAGCTTTTGCATCTTCTTCAGCTTGTTTGATAACCTCAGGAGTTAATTGAGAGAAAGAGATGTATTTAGGAACATTTTTTAAAGTTTTTCCTAAACGTGCAGCTTCTTCATTGTCCTTTTCGATTACAGCAATACGAGCAGCAAGTTCAGATTCAACGAAAGCAGGATCAAAATCTTTGTAAGATAATGTATCAGCTCCCATAGAAGCAACTTGCATAGAAACGTCTTTTGTTAAAGCTTCAGCGTTAGCAACTGGAGCAGAAATTGCAGTTAAAGCAGCAATTTTATTAACGTGAACATAAGATCCAACGTAAGCACCTTCTAAAATTTCGAAACCACCGATTTCGATTTTCTCACCGATAACACCAGTTTGCTCGATTAATTTTTCAGCAACAGTGATTCCGTTGAAATCAGAAGCTAAAAATTCTTCTTTATTAGAGAAGTTGATAGCTCTTTCAACTAAATCTTTAGCTAAAGTTACGAAAGCTTCATTTTTACCTACGAAGTCAGTTTCGCAGTTTAAAGTGATGATAGCTCCTTTAGTTTGGTCAGCATTGATAAAAGAAACAGCAGCTCCTTCAGAAGACTCACGGTCAGAACGGTTAGCAGCAACTTTTTGTCCTTTTTCTCTAAGGATTTGGATAGCTTTATCGAAATCACCTTCAGCTTCAACTAAAGCCTTTTTACAGTCCATCATTCCGGCACCTGTAGATTGTCTTAATTTATTTACGTCTGCAGCAGTAATTGTTGCCATAATATTTTAAGTTTTAATATGTTTTTAAAAGTAAAAAATTCCAGCTTTTAAATCCCAAACTCCAATTTTAATAAATTATCAACATAACGTTTTTAATTCTGGTTGGATTTTGGAATTTAAAATTTGGAATTTAAATTTTGATTTATTCTTCAGTTGCAGGAGCAGCAGCTTCAGCCTCAACAGCAGGAGCTTCTTCAGTAGCTTCAACTTCTTTTTCAGCACCTCTGTCAGAAAGACCTTCGATTACTGCAGTAGTTACTAAAGATAAAATTTTGTCAATTGATTTAGAAGCATCATCATTTGCAGGAATCACGTAATCAACCTCTCTTGGGTCAGAATTCGTATCAACCATTGCGAAAACTGGAATGTTTAATTTTTGAGCTTCTTTTATTGCGATGTGTTCAGCTTTGATATCTACTACGAACAATGCTGCAGGTAATCTAGACATATCAGCAATTGAACCTAAGTTTTTCTCTAATTTAGCACGTAGACGATCAACTTGTAAACGCTCTTTTTTAGATAAAGTGTTGAAAGTACCATCTTTCTTCATTTTATCAATAGAAGACATTTTTTTAACTGCCTTTCTGATAGTTACGAAGTTAGTCAACATTCCACCTGGCCATCTTTCAGTGATGTAAGGCATGTTTGCAGCTTTTGCTTTATCAGCAACGATGTCTTTTGCTTGTTTTTTGGTAGCTACGAATAAGATTTTTCTACCTGATGCAGCGATTTTTTTCAAAGCTTCGTTAGCCTCTTCAATTTTAGCTGCAGTTTTATATAGATTGATAATGTGAATACCATTACGCTCCATATAAATGTAAGGAGCCATATTTGGATCCCATTTTCTAGTCATGTGTCCGAAGTGAACACCTGCTTCTAGTAATTCTTTTACTTCTATTTTGTTTGCCATTTTTGTACTAGTTTACGTTCTGTTGATTAGCAATGTATAAATGGCGATTTCTCTGGCTTTATACATTTAGATGCTAAACTATATCCTACCTCGATAGGAGAGCAACAATAACTGTGTTTTTTAATTTCAATAAATAATTGATAATGTCTTGTCCCATTTGAACAAGACAGGTAATATTAACGTTTAGAGAACTGGAATCTCTTACGAGCTTTCTTCTGACCGAATTTCTTACGTTCAACCATTCTTGGGTCTCTTGTTAATAAACCTTCTGGTTTAAGGATTCCTCTGTTTTCAGCGTTAACTTCACACATTACGCGTGCTAATGCCATTCTTACAGCTTCTGCCTGACCAGTTGTACCACCTCCGTAAACGTTTACTTTAACGTCAAAGTTACCAGCGTTTTCTGTCATAGAAAGCGGCTGTAAAACTTTGTATTGTAAAGTTGCAGTTGGAAAGTAAGTTGCGAATTCTTTTTTGTTTACAGTGATGTTTCCAGTTCCTTCAGAAACATATACACGTGCAACAGCGGTTTTTCTTCTACCGATTTTGTGAATAACTCCCATTACTTAAGATCATTTAGGTTAACAGTTCTAGGTTTTTGAGCTCCATGTTTGTGCTCAGCTCCTACAACAACATTTAGATTTCTAAAAAGTTCAGCTCCTAATTTGTTCTTAGGTAACATACCTTTTACAGCTTTTTCTACTAATGCAGCTGGATTTTTAGCTTGCAATACTTTAGCAGTTAAAGTTCTTTGTCCTCCTGGGTAACCTGTATGACGCATGTAAATTTTGTCATTCATTTTTGTACCTGTAAGGTTAATTTTTTCTGAGTTGATAACAATTACGTTATCTCCACAGTCAACGTGCGGTGTGTAACTAGGCTTGTACTTACCTCTTAAAATCATTGCAACTTTAGAAGCAAGACGTCCTAAGTTATGACCTTCAGCGTCAACAACAATCCACTCTTTAGTTACAGTGGCTTTGCTAGCTGAAACTGTTTTGTAGCTTAATGCGTCCATAATATTATTTTAATTAAACATTCCATCCCCAATAAAGGGGATGCAAAAGTACAATTAATTATTTTAAAACCAAATACCTGAAAAGAATATTTTATATCCTGAAAATCAGGGGTTCAGTTTTTTAATTAATTAATGAATAAAAAAACCGTCTCTACAATAATGTCAAGACGGTTAAATATTTAGAGAAAAAAGTAATTATACGATAAATATATTAGCGATGTCTACAACCTGCTGAGTTGTAAGTGGCTCATCATAAGCTTCTGAGCCTGCTGCAGGTCCAAAAGCAGTTGCTGTATTAAATCCTGCTTGCATGGTTACGCCTTCGCCATCATAAACTGCTTGTGTTGCTGCAGGCATGCCAGCACCTCGTTCGGCATTAGAGATCCATCCTTTTAAACCTCTTAGTCGTCTAACTTCAGAAGCATGACGTGCTTCAACAGAATGAATCTGCAATGCTGCAGTCAATAAATCGGGTGTAGTAATTAAGTTAGCAGCTTGTCCTTTGTAGGCTCGAACTCCAGTATCTTCAAATGCTTGTGCTAAAGCCAAAAATGTTGGGTAATCATGAAAAGGATCAAAAGCACCGCCAACCGTAAAGTCAAAAGTAGGTTTAGGAACGAAATTGGCACTTGCTGTACCGCCTAAACCTGCAATTAAAAATTTAACATGATCAGATTCGTGTGCCGCTATTTGCTGAAATACTTTTAAATCACGCCCGCCATTTTCAGAAGCCGGAATTACGCCAGAATCTAAAGCCATGGCGTAAAATTCGTTTTCAAGATATTCTAAGGTCAGCGCAAATTGCAAAGCTCCAATAGGTGTTGCCGGTGTTGCTGTAATGTCTTTTGCGAAAGCTTTATTGGTGAGAGCTGACAATCCGAATGGAATTGATGCTAAAGCTAAATTTTTTCCAATATTCCCAAACTGTGTAAAACTGTCTCTTCGAGAACCAGTGCTATTCATCAAATTATCATCAGTAAAGGATTCTATAAATTTTAAAATGTTCATAATTTCTAAGTTTTAGCGGTTAAGATTAAGGCAAGTATTTAGCTGTAAATTTTGTGGTAATAAAACCAGCAGCAATCGGTAGGATTTTAGATGGATCTTTTGCGTCATCTAAACCTGTTGACATATTTACAATATCGTCTCCGGCAAAATCTTTCGAATTCGGATTGATTAAACTTCTTATTGCGGCCGCGTGTCTGGCTTCAACTGAAACAATTTTTCCGGCTAATAATAAGTAGTCTGCTGTTTTAATTAATCTTCCTGCTCCGTTATAAGCAGCAACGCCAGTATCTTCTAGTGCTTTTGCAGTAGCTAGAACTTCGGTGCGGCTGTTGAAATTTAAAGAACCATAATTAAAGGCTAAAGAAGGAAGTAATTGTGAACTTGGATCGGGAAGTGCTCCATTTAATGCAGCTTTGAAGAAATCTCTGTGAACCACTTCGTGATGGTATAAATCAGTCAAAACTTCGCGTTCAAGACTGCTAAATACAGTGTTAAAACTACTTGCATTAACAACTTTAGTATAAAAGTCGGCTTCTAATTGTTCTAGAGCATAAGCATACGATAATACTCCAAAATCTCCGGAGCCTAAATCAAAAACACCATTTCTTACTCCTGGCAAAGAAGTGTCTGGCATATCATTGTTGTTATCATTATCGCTACAGCCAGCCAAAACCAGACCTGTGGTCATTAATGTTAATCCGCTGAGCTTAAGAAAGCTCCTTCTGCTATTCAGTGAAGGGTTAACTTTATGAATTTTAACTTCGTTTTTCATAATCAAGTTTTTTATTAGGTTAACAACATTGGTTTTTCAGTTAACTGGTATTTAGTTATTAACGAAATTTTAGTAAGAGCGGTTTTAAAATCTCGGTTTAATTAAATATTATTTCGAAATGACTTATATTTTTAAATACTAATAGCTTGTTTTTGTTTTATTTTAGGTAATTCTACTATATTTGTATTAATTACATAAAATTCAATTGGATGAAAGCTAAAGCAACTCTAAAACAAATTGCGAAAGAACTTGGTGTTTCTGTTTCGACTGTATCTAAAGCGTTGAATGACAGTCCAGAAATTAGTGAACAAACGAAGGTGAAGATTAAGGAGTATGCCAAACTCAAAAACTATAAGCCGAATGTCATTGGTTTGAATCTAAAGAATCGTAAAACAAAAACGATTGGAGTAATTATTCCAAATATTCTAAATTCTTTCTTTGCGAAAGTTTTTAGCGGTATTGAGAAAGTTGCCGATAAAAAAGGATATAATGTAATTACCTGTATCTCTAACGAATCTTTAGAAAAAGAAATCCACACGCTTGAAATGTTAAGCAACGGAACTATTGACGGATTTATTCTTTCGGTTTCTGAAGAAGCTCAAAAGCTTCAGGATTACAATCACTTTTCGGAAATTATTAATGATGGGACGCCAATTGTGATGTTTGACCGTATTGCTGATGAAGTAGACTGTGATAAGGTTGTTGTAGATGATTTCGATTCAGCATTAAATTCGACACAGCATTTAATTAATCTTGGATGTAAAAATATCGCTTTAATATCTTCTGTAGATAATTTAAGTGTTGGAAAATTAAGAGCCGACGGATATTTGAAAGCTTTAAAAGACAATAATATTCCGGTTAATGAAAAAATCATTCTTCGTACCGATTCTGAAGATGATATGAAAAGTAAAATTGATGCAATTTTTGACAATAAAATTGACGGAATTTTTGCCTTGGATGAAAATGATTCAGTTGCAGCTTTGCGAGTAAGTTTGAAAAAAGGATATAGAGTTCCAGAAGATATTTCGATTATTGGTTTTGCAGATGGTATTTTGGCTTCAAGACGTTTATCGCCAAGTTTGACTACGGTAAGTCAGCATGGTGTTGAAATTGGAGAAGTTGCCGCAAAAAGATTAATTGAAAGATTGGAAGAGCCGGAAGGAACAGTTTCTGAATATGAAACGATTGTCATCAAAACAAAATTGAAAGAAAGAGAATCTACAAGAAAAGTATAAAATAATAAAAGCCATCCGCAACGGATGGCTTTTTTATTATAATGAATAAGGAAATTTTGGGTTCTTATACTTTTTTAATTTCTCAAAAGGAACTAAAAAAGATTCTTCACAAGATCTTGCTGCTCTATAAAAAATAGGAGTAAATTCAATTCCTTTTTCTGTGTAATTCCAAGAAGGAAAATCCCAATATTCTTCGTTGGTATAATCACAATAATCATCTTCATTTTTTGGTTTTTCAAAATGTTCCTGAGAATTAATTACAGCAAGTAATTTCGGTGCAAAATAATCATTTCGATATTTTGAAAAAGCATCAAAATTATTCTCTTTGTCGCCAGTTACGCTTTTGTCAAAAGCTAGAATATCATCAATTCCATATTGTTTTCCGTTGTTTAAATCAATAAGATAACCGCTACTTCCAAAATCGGGATGAGCGCCTCCGCAGTCCCAAAACATCGAAACTTGGAAACCTAATAAATCATTATTCAGAAAGTTGATTGTCGTATTTCCTTCAATGCCTTTTCCTTGGCTGTATTCAAAACTAGAAGCGCAATTAAGCTGAGATAATGTATTTTCAATATGTATGCTTTCTAAGATCGGATTAATCAAAGCCTTGTTTTTCTCCGAAAAATTAGCTCCTAATCTAAAAAAATCAGAATCACAATGTTTTTCAGTATACCAGACAAATTCTTTATTGTTGTAAGTTGTGGTTTTCTGTTTTTTAAATTCAAGAAATTTATATTTCACGAGATTAAGACGTTCGTCGTCAAACCTAATTTTGAGATTTGATTTGTAATTATCAAAATTTACTGGTTCAAGATGAACAGCCAATTGTTTTTCTTTAGCATCATACCAGAATCCATCAAAATTATTACCCGATTTTTTTAGGTAGAATTTTTCAGTAACATTATCGCCAGGTTTAAAATAGAACGTAAAATTATTATTGTCCTTTAATTTTCCTTCGAGCTTAATATCTTTTAATGAACTTTTATAGAAATATACAGCATTGAGATTATTCTCGTTATCTGAGTTGTAGACTTGAACAGTCATGAAAATAGTGCTTTTGCCTAAAGTTCCTTCTAGATAATAAATTTTGCTCTGACAAATTGCAATTGTTGAATAAAGCAGAAATAGGTATAAGAAATATTTCTTCATTTTACTTTCTTTTAAATCTTTAAAGGTTGTTATAAAAGTTGTAAATGTAGTAAAAGTAAAATTCTTACAATGTTGTTTTTAATGAATAAAAAAACCGTTCAATTTTGAACGGTTTTTTAAGTATGAAGAATAATTTTTTTAGTGCGCTTCTAGCCAATCTTTACCCATTCCGAGTTCAACTTCTAAAGGGACTGACAATTTGAAAGCATTTTCCATTTCGTGTTTAATCATAGGCTGAATTTTTTCGAGTTCGTCGTTGTGAACATCGAACACAAGCTCATCATGTACTTGTAGTAACATTTTTGATTTCCAGTTTTCGTCACGAAGTTTTTTGTGAATATTAATCATTGCAATTTTAATCACATCGGCTGCGCTTCCTTGAATTGGTGCATTTACAGCATTTCGTTCTGCAGCGCTTCTTACAACGGCGTTGGCCGAATTAATATCTTTTAAATAACGGCGACGACCTAAAATGGTTTGTACATAACCTTTTTCACGTGCAAATTCGACTTGTTCTGAGATATAAGATTTAAGACGAGGATATGTTTTATAATAAGCATCAATCAATGCAGCGCTTTCGCTTCTTGATAGCGAAGTTTGATTACTCAAACCAAAAGCAGAAACACCATAAATAATTCCGAAGTTTACGGTTTTGGCATTGCTTCTTTGTTCGCGAGAAACTTCTTCAAGAGCAACATCAAAAACTTTTGCTGCGGTAGCTCTGTGAATGTCTTCTCCGTTTTGGAAAGCTTTAATCATATTTTCTTCACCACTCAAAGCGGCAATAATTCTCAATTCGATTTGAGAGTAATCGGCAGAGATTAAAGTATGGTTTTCATCGCGTGCCACGAAAGCTTTACGAATCTGACGGCCTCTTTCGGTACGAATCGGAATATTTTGCAAGTTCGGATTATTAGAGCTCAAACGTCCAGTTGCCGCAACAGTCTGCATATAATCGGTATGAACGCGTAACGTTTTTTTGTCTACCTGTTCTGGTAAAGCTAGAATGTATGTACTCTGTAATTTTACCATTTGACGCCAATCCAAAATTTGTTTTACAATTGGGTTGTCATTGGCCAAATCAGTCAAAACTTCTTCGCCAGTTGCATACTGTCCCGTTTTGGTTTTCTTTTGCTTAGCGCCGCCAATTTTTAGTTTGTCAAACAAAATATCTCCTAATTGTTTTGGAGAAGCCAAGTTGAATTTTTCACCAGCGGTTTCATATATTTTTTCTTCTAAAGCTTTGATTTCAACTTCCATTTCAGAAGACATTGCTTTTAAGAAATCTACATCCAAACGAATTCCTTCCGTTTCCATATCGGCCAATACGCTTACTAATGGAATTTCGATTTCGTCAAATAACTTTTTAGTTTCTGTTTTATCTAATTCTGTTGTAAAGATTTCTTTTAATTGTAATGTAATATCGGCATCTTCTGCAGCATATTCTTTAATGTCTTCTAAAGGAACATCGCGCATGTTAAGCTGATTTTTCCCTTTTTTTCCAATTAAAGTTTCAATAGATTTTGGAGAATATTTTAAATATGTTTCGGCTAAAATATCCATATTATGACGCATATCTGGATTAATCAAATAATGCGCAATCATGGTGTCAAAAAGTTTTCCTTTTACAGTAACGCCGTAATTAGCAAGAATTTTTAAATCGTATTTTAAGTTTTGTCCAATTTTCTCGATGTTTTCATTTTCAAAAAACGGAACAAATTTATCTACCAAAGTTTTTGCTTCTTCCTGACTTTCTGGAAACGGCACATAAAATGCTTTTCCTTTTTCGTAAGAGAAAGACATTCCAACCAATTCTGCATGTAAAGCATCGATTCCTGTGGTTTCAGTATCAAAACAAACTGAAGTCTGTTTTTGTAAATTCTGCAAAAGCATTTTAATGCCTAAATCGCCTTGAATGGTTTGGTAAAAATGCTCTGTGTTTTCTAAAGTATTATAAAACGAAGTTCTTTCGATTTCAGCATTTTCCCCATTCGTATTTCCGCCTCCAAAAAGATCAAATTGGTCTTCGTTTTTAGGTTGTGCTTTTTTGTACAATTTGGCATCAGGAGCTGGAGCAGCAGTTTGCGCGCCATCAGTTTTAAACAAATTGTCAAACTGCTCTGCCATTCTTCTAAACTCTAATTCTTGAAAAATAGCATCTGTTTTTTCGATATCTGGGCGAGAAAGTTCGTAATCTTCTTCATTAAAAGCCACATCACAATCTGTGATAATTGCGGCCAGTTTTTTAGAAAGAATACCTTTTTCTTTATTCGCTTCGATATTTTCTTTCATTTTACCTTTTAGTAAATGTGTATTTTCTAAAAGGTTTTCCATTGTTCCAAATTCTTTTAGGAACTTTTTAGCCGTCACTTCTCCAACACCTGGTAATCCTGGAATGTTATCAATTGCATCACCCATCATTCCAAGAAAATCGATTACCTGTTCAGGCCTTTCGATTTCAAATTTTGCCAAAACTTCAGGAACTCCCCAAATTTCGATTCCGTTACCCATACGGGCAGGTTTATACATAAAAATGTTTTCAGAAACTAATTGGGCAAAATCCTTATCTGGAGTTACCATGTAGACTTTGTAGTTTTGTTTTTCTGCCTGTTTCGCAATTGTTCCAATTAAATCATCGGCTTCACAACCTTCAAGTTCAATAATTGGAATGTGCATAGCTTTTAATAATTCCTGAATATATGGAACAGCAATTTTAATTGCTTCTGGAGTTGCATCTCGATTGGCTTTGTAATCAACAAACATTTCAGTTCTTACATGACTTCCGCCTTTATCAAAAGCAACAGCCAAGTGATCTGGTTTTTCTCTTTTAATAACATCCAAAAGTGAGTTCATAAAACCCATAATTGCAGATGTATCCATTCCTTTTGAGTTGATTCTCGGGTTTTTAATAAAAGCGTAATAACCACGAAAAATTAGTGCATAAGCATCTAGAAGAAAAAGGCGTTTTTGAGTTGACATATTAAAAATATTAGTCTGTAAAAATAAACAATTGGGTTTTAAAAAACGATTCAGTTCTTGAAAATTAATTTTGTTTCACCATATAAGTAATATAAGTCTATTTTAGTAGAGACGCACCGCAGTGCGTCTCCTCGGTGACTTGAATAAAGCTGAAAACGATTATTTAAATGACCCCATATGGCTCATGGAAAAAAAAAAGTTACCAAGCGTTAATATCAAGTTAAATTTTTTTATTCAGTGATTTCTTCATTTTCTCTTCATGTTGCGAAAGTAATTTTGATCTGTAAAATAAAAGGTTATTAATTCTTAAATCTTAGAAATCATGAGAAATTTATTAATGTTACTAGTAGCAGTTTTAGGAACAAGTGCAATGGTTCACGCATTTCCTGCAAAAGATGGAAAAGAAGCTCCGGCGAAAGAAGTAAAAGCAACAAAACATCCTAAAAAAAGCAAATCAGATCAAAAAACAAAATCAGTGAAAAGTGAAGCACCAAAAACAGAGGCGGCTAAACCAGAAACTGCAAAAATGAAAAAATAACAAATAATTAAAAAAATAGAAATCATGAAAAATTTATTTATTGTATTGGCAGCAGTTTTAGGAACAAGTGTAATGGTAAGCGCTCAAACAACTCCATCTCAAGCAGCACCAACGAAAGAGGTAAAAGCTACAAAACATCATCACAAAGGAAATAAAAAAGCAAAAGCTGAAGCTCCAAAAGAAGAAGTAACGCCTGCAAAATAAGAATTGCTCTCGTTTTGTTTTCGAAGCATTGTAATGAACGAAGGCAAAACAGGAATAATGATTATGAGAATGCGATTGAAGAAGCTGATGAAGAAATTTATCAGCTTTTTTCATTAGTTAATTTTTTAATAATGTGTAGCTGAACTTTTGAGAATTGATTAATTTTAGTAATGCTTAAATGCCATGTGTATGAATATTTTAATTGTTGAAGATAATAAAGAACTTGCTGTAGAAGTTTACGATTTTTTGTGCAATGCAGGTTATATCTGTAAAATTGCAAATAACTGTGCTGAAGCTTTGGAAGAATTTGGAAGCAATGATTACGATGCCATGCTATTGGATTTGGGTTTGCCTGATGGAGACGGTTTTGAGGTTTTACAGACGATTCGAAAAACAAAATCAAAGATTGCGGTAATTGTACTTACAGCACGCGGAGAATTGGATGACAGGATTAATGGACTTCATCTTGGAGCCGACGATTATTTGACAAAACCTTTTGCTTTGACAGAATTGGCTGCAAGGCTGTTTGCTGTAATTCGCAGGATTCATGGTTTTACTTTAAACAATTTAAGCATTCATGGTTTTCTGCTGCAGCTTCAGGATTATAAAGTGAGCTTTAATGAAACTCCGTTAAGTCTTACCAAAAAAGAATTTGATATTTTTCAGTATCTAGTTCTCAATAAAAATCGAGTTATTACAAGGTTACAATTGACCGAACATATTTGGGGCGATATTCTGGAAGTGAATTCAGATTCTAATTTTATAGATGTTCATGTTCGAAATCTGAGAAAGAAATTAGATAAACATACGACTATAGATTGGTTTGAGACCGTTCGTAATGTGGGTTATCGTATAAACGAATAAAATTATTCTTGTGAAAATAAAACATCAATTAGCCATTTTTAATGCTATGACCAGGTTGCTGGTCATTTTGATTTTATGGCTGATGCTTCCTATTTTGGTAGAAAATGTGGTGTATCATCATATTAATAATAGTCTGCTGGAGAAAAAGAAAAAGTTTATTGAGCATCTTAATCAAGAGGAAATCAATGATTTTATAGAGAATCCAGATGATACGACAGAGACCTTTTCTGAATTTTCGACACTTCATAGCGAGTTTTTAGTGCTTTCCAGAATGCCGATAAAACAGCATCAGAAGAAAACAACTTTTACCAATGAATATCGCAAGATTGAAAATGAAGAAAGCGAATACAGAATATTACAGCATCATTTTACATACGAAGGGCAAGATTATCAGCTTGAAATTGGAAGTAGTTTAAGCGAGGTAAACGATTTGACTTTTGTAATAAAGCTTTTTATTATCATTGTTTTTGTTATCATTCTATTTATTACTTTTTTGGCTGATACTTTTTACATTGAATATCTTTTAAAACCATTCTATAAAATTATTGATACCAAGATTAGGCGTGTAAACGAACCTGAAATGTTTGATCATACTCCGATAAAAGCGGCTTCAAGAGACTTTAGGGAATTGGATTTTGTTTTGAATCAAATGATGGATCGTATTGCCGAAGTTTTTAAAAAAGAAAAGCAGTTTATTTCGAATGTTTCGCACGAGCTTTTAACTCCGATCGCATTGCTTAAAAATAAACTTGAAAACTTGCTACAGAATGAATCTTTAGATGATAATGCGGTTGATAAAATTGCGGGATCTCTAAAGACGCTGGATATGCTGAAAAAAATTATCAATAATTTATTGCTGATTTCCAGAATAGATAATAACCAATATGAGTTGAATGAAGAGATTAATCTTCGCGAAATCGTTTCTGATTTACAGGAAGACCTTCAAGATCGTATCGATTATAAAGAAATTCAGTTTCAAAATAGGATGCAAAACACTTTTGTTTTCATTGGAAACAAAACTTTAATTCATATTCTGATTTATAATTTAGTAACCAATGCCATAAAATATAATAAACCACAAGGAAAGATTGTCATTGAAGACGGTTATGATGATAATCACTATTTTATTTTGGTAAAAGATTCTGGCATTGGAATGGATGAATCGCAACTAGAAAAAATATTCAGCCGTTTTACCAGAATAAGTTATGATCAGGAAGGGCAGGGCTTAGGTCTTGCAATTGCTAAGAGTATTGCCTCTTTTCATCATATAGAAGTTACTGTAGAATCTCAATTGGAGCAGGGTACTTCTTTTAAATTATGGTTTCAAAAACACAATTAAAAGTTAAAATTCTCTATAAGACTTTTTCTTCATTTTTTCTTCATTTTGTGGTTATACCTTTGACTTATAAATAATGAAAATAACAATCAAAAAATTTAAAGTCATGAAAAAATTAGCAATTTTAGCAGTAGCAGTTTTAGGAACAGTTGCAATGGCAAGTGCACAAACAACTCCAGCACCAGCAAAAACAAAAGAGGTGAAAACTGAAAAGCAAGATAAAAAAGCAAACAAAAAAGCTAAAGGAGAGAAAAAAGCAGAAGCTGCAAAAACAGAAACTCCAAAAGCAAAATAATATAAGATTCTTAAGTCTTAAGATTAAATAGTTTTAAAGGTTGGTAGGTTAAAGCTGGAAGAGACATCTTTCAGCTTTTTTATGTTTTGCAGCGTTAAATTTTTTATAATAAAAAGAAATAGAATTTTCATTCTTTGTTACTTTGTTTAAAACTATATATTAAATGATCTTTCGTTTTGTAATTCTATGCGCTCTTTTATTATTTATTGAGTTCTATTCATATCAGGCTTTTCGAACTTTAATCAAAACACGTTGGATTTTGATTAGCTATCAAGTTATAAGTTTACTGGTCTTAGTCTTTATTATCTATTCTTTTTCACAAGTTGATCGCTCTGTTGGTCAGACTAGGCAATTTATGTTTACCACAGGTTTGATGCTGACGGTATATGTGCCTAAAATTGTGCTTACATTAATAATGTTTGGTGAGGATATTTTTAGGATAGGAGCAAGCATCTTAAATTATTTTGTTTATAATACTCCTCGAAAAGAAATGATGCCCGACAGGCGAAAGTTTGTTAGCCAGATTGCATTAGGGTTGGCTGCAATTCCGTTTCTATCTATTATTTACGGAATTTTTGAAGGGAAGTACAATTTCAAAGTAATCAAACAAACTGTGTTTTTTCCTGATCTTCCAGATGCTTTTGACGGTTTTAAAATCACACAGATTTCTGATGTTCACAGCGGAAGTTTTGATAATCCAGAGAAAATAAATTATGCCATTGATCTGATCAATGCACAAGAATCAGACTTGATTTTGTTTACTGGAGATATTGTCAATACGCATGCTAAAGAAATGCACCCTTGGCTGGAAACTTTTAGCCGTATTAAAGATTATAAATATGGGAAGTTTGCAGTTTTAGGAAATCACGATTACGGCGAATATGTGACTTGGCCTTCTGAAAAAGAAAAAGACGAAAATTTTAAGGCAATTAAAAATTTATATGGCCAAATTGGTTTTAAATTAATGCTGAACGAACATACTTATATTCAAAAAGGCGATGATAAAATCGCTTTGATTGGAGTAGAAAATTGGGGAGTGAATTTTAAGAAAGCAGGTGATTTAAATAAAGCTTCAAAAGATGTGCATCAGGACGATTTTAAAGTTTTAATGAGCCATGATCCAAGCCATTGGGATGCCGAAATTAAAGATCATCCAAAGAATTTTCATTTGACTTTCGCAGGCCACACGCACGGTATGCAATTTGGAATTGAGATTCCAGGCTATTTTAAATGGAGTCTAGCGCAATACATTTATAAACAATGGGCGGGATTGTACGAAAACGTCGGAAGATACGTTTATGTTAACCGTGGATTTGGTTTTCACGCCTATCCAGGACGAGTTGGAATTATGCCTGAAATAACAGTAATTGAACTAAAAAAAGGCCGTAATGTCGGTTAATTCGTTAAAAATGCTACATTTGTATAATATTTATTTCTTTTAAGAGATTTAAAAAACTTAATTTTTTGGTTTTATGTCAAAATTTGGAGAACTAATAAATGCTCAAGTTCCAGTGTTAATTGATTTTTACACAGATTGGAATGAATCTTCAGTTTCTATGCATCCTGTTATTAAGGACGTAGCCGCTGCGCTTGGCGATAAGGCCAAAGTAATCAAAATTGATGTAGATAAAAATCAGGAACTAGCAGAAGCACTTCGTATTAAAGGGCTTCCAACTTTAATGATTTACAAAGAAGGGCAAATGATCTGGAGGCAATCTGGAGAACTTGATGCCAATACTATAATTGGAATTGTTCAGGAACAATTTAACGTCTAAATAACTTCTCTTTTTTGATGTTATTTAGTGAATAATGTCAAACTTATATCCATTTTCTTTTAAAAAATGCAGTGTTCGAGGCAAAGCAAATCTTAGATTTGGAGAAGCTTTAATACTGTCATGAAAAACAATTACGCTGCCAGATTTTACATTTTTAGTTACATTTTCAAGGCATTTTTCTGGGGTGATGCTTTGATCAAAGTCTGCGCTTAAAACATCCCACATTACTATTTTATAGCCTAAACTTCTTAGGATTTTAGATTGTGCTTTTTTGATCTTTCCATAAGGTGGACGGAACAATAAGCGATGAGGAGCTTTCTCTTGCTCATCTAAAACAGCAGCACAGTTTTTTACATTTTCAATATAATCATTCGTATGGATTTTCCATCCATTCACATGATTCATGGTGTGATTGCCAATTGAATGTCCGTCGGTAATTAACTTTTCAAATAAAGCCAGATTCGCTTTAATATTTTTTCCGATGCAGAAAAAGGTAGCTTTTGCATCAAATTTTCTTAATTCAGATAAAACCCAGTCTGTAATTTCTGGAGTTGGGCCATCATCAAAAGTGAGGTATATTTTCTTTTCGTTGTTAGGAATGTCCCAGCAATATTTAGAAAACACCTTTTTTATAAATGCGTTAGTTTTTACCCAATAGAAGCTCATTTTGAATTAAAATTGTATTAGTATGTATAAAATTAAAAAATGCAGCGCTATTTATCAAACAGCGCTGCATTTTTTTAATAAGTAAGATTTTCGTATATTATTTATTCTTTTTCACGTCCAAAGCGCTCAAAAACATTTACGTAAGTGTTAAATGTAGTTTTGTGTTGGTTGTAAAAAGCAGTGTCTTTATTATTATCCATTACATGCAGCAAGCTTCTGTAACGCTCAATATCTGTAATAATATCTACAGCTAAATCAGTTTGGTCAGAAGGAGTCAATGTACTGTAATAGTTTAGATTCTCTTTGTATTTCTGAACTAATTTATTTAAAAGATCTTGTGCTTTGACTTTTTCTCCAACTTTGTAATAGCCATCAGCAAAAGCTTCAACTAATGAATAATACCCATATTTGTCCAAAGGCATTTTAGTCATCGCTAAATTGATTACATTTTTAGCCTTGTCAATTTTGCCTTCTTCAATAAGCTGATTCATTAATCTCGAAAGATTAGTACGGTAAGTAATACTGTTTCTTCTAGTTTCAGGATCATGATAAATGTTTCCATTGCTATTTCCCCAATCCCATTTCATTACAATATCGTACATTTTATCTGCATCAATTTGTCCCATATCTAATGGTCCGCCATCTTTAGAAGGAGTATTTTTTACTGGAACTAATTTATAAACCATTCCGTCCAATTGCAGATAATCTTTTAACCATAAATAATCTTCATCATCAAAAGCTCCACCACTAAAGTAAATAGGTCTCTTCCAGTTGTTATTTGCTAAAATATCAAACATCATTAAACGGTTTTTGTATAATGCGCTTCCTTTGATATCAATGTCTAAGTAAGGAACAATAGAATCGTAATATTTAGGATTAACTACTTTGTTCTGAATAATAGTGTTTTTATCCACATTAACTCTAATCTTATTTGTTGGATAGAAATGGATAGTTTGTCCATTTTGTAAACCAACAGTCGATTTAGGGTTTTTGATGAAATCGATAAAATCTTTAATGTTCCAACGTGTATCAATTTTCTGGATATACGCCGTGTAATCTAAATTATCCCCTACATATTGACTATGTACAAAAGAAATTGGCAACGGATTTGATTCATAAGACTTCGCTTTCATTTGATCAATGTACCAGTCTGTCATAAATAAACTCGTGTTTACAATTTTAACATCGGTTCTAAAATGCTCGATTTCTTGAGCATACCAAAGTGGGAAAGTGTCGTTATCTCCAATCGTAAATAAAATAGCATCTTTATCGCAAGAACTTAAATAAGCTTTTGCCATTGCAACTGCTGTATATCTTCCAGATCTATCGTGATCATCCCAGTTTTGAGAAGCCATTAAAATTGGTGCAGCCAATAAACTTCCGGCAATGACTACTGGTCCAGCAATTTTTGGAGCCAGATATTTGTATAAGCTTTCATAAAGCGAATAAACACCAAATCCGATCCAGATGGCAAAGACATAGAAGGAGCCTACAAGAGCATAATCTCTTTCACGAGGCTCAAATGGTCTTTCATTTAAATATATTTTTAGTGCAATTCCTGTGAATAAAAACAAAGCTAAAAGAACGTAGAAGCTCTTTAAATCTTTGTTAGCATGGTACATGATACCAATTAAACCTAAGATAAACGGAAGGAAATAATAAGCATTACGTCCTTTGTTGTTTAAAACATCTGTTGGCAGATTGTCTTGAGAACCTAAATGAACAGAGTCTAAAGCTTTGATTCCGCTGATCCAGTTTCCATCCAAATTATCATATTTACCTTGCTGATCATTTTGGCGCCCAACGAAATTCCACATTAAATACCTCCAATACATGTATCCAAATTGATACTCAAACATAAAACTGAAGTTGTCTGCTGTAGATGGTTTTTCGATAAGTAAATATTCGCCGTAGCTTCTTAAGAATTTTACGTAACCTTCGTTATCAATTTGTTTTTGAGCGTAAGCTTTTCTAAACTCAGAAACTGTTTTTTCAACTTCATTACGCAATTGAGCTGTAGCCTTATTGTATTCGTCTTCGCTTAATTGGCTTGCATCGATTCCATATTTTGCCAAATCTTCATCATAATTATAATTAGGATTGATTCGGAACTTTGGAGGATTTGTAAAGTTGATATAATTTTGAATATGACCTGTTTCTGTACTCCACATTCTAGGCAGAATTGCTTTCTGATTGTCATCAGAATTTTGTTCAGCATTTTTATAATTATTGGTAATAATGTATTTACCTGTTTTATAATCTCTTTCGTAGTTTGGTTTTTTATCTAAATAAGGGGTTTTAGCATCAAGACCAGCGAAAAGTTCAGTGTATTGAGGTCCGTAAAACAAAGGATTCACTCCATATTGCTCACGATTATAATAAGCTAAAACCTCAGTAGCATCAGATGGTTTATTTTCGTTAATAACTGTGTTAGCGTTTGCACGAACAGGCAACATCAACCAAGTTGAGAAACCAATTAGGATGAATAAAACACACAATATAATAGTGTTGTAGAATATTAAGCCTTTTTGTCTGGTGTATTTTAATCCAAAATAGAAAAACGCAATAAATACTAATGCAACAAAGATAGTTCCTGAATTGAATGGAAGTCCCATACTATTTACCATGAAGATTTCGGTTTTTCCGAAAAATGCCATAGTCAATGGAAGCAATAACTTGAAAATGAATAATAAAATTCCAATAACAACTACATTGGCAATAAGGAAATTCTTAATCGTAACTTTTTCGTAGTGTTTGAAATAGTATAAGAATCCAATAGAAGGAATAGTTAAAAGTGCCATAAAGTGAACTCCAAATGAAAGACCAATAACCAACGAAATAATTAAAAGCCATTTGTTTCCTTTTGGTTTGTCCATGTCTTGCTCCCAACGTAAACCAAGCCAGAAAAGCAATGCAATTAATAAAGAAGCCATTGCGTAAACTTCGGCTTCTACAGCATTAAACCAAAAACTGTCAGAAAATGTATATGCTAAGGCGCCTACAAAAGAACTTCCTAAAATAACAATCGAATTGTTTTGGTCAATCTCAGCAAAACGAGCTACAATCTTTTTCAAAATCATAGACGATGACCAGAACATAAATAATATGGTAAATGCACTAGAGAAAACAGACATCATGTTAACCATAAGAGCCACATGCTGAGCATCTATTGCAAACATGGCAAAAAATGCACCCATCATCTGGAAAAGCGGAGCTCCCGGCGGGTGACCTACTTCAAGTTTAGCTGCGGTAGCAATATATTCTCCGCAATCCCAAAAGCTCATTGTAGGTTCTACTGTTAAGGTGTAAGTTATTAAAGCGATTGCAAATGCAAACCAACCAATAATTGTATTCCATTTATTGAAATTGAATTGTGCCATATTTAGGTGTTAAAAATTTGAATGTTTTTCTATCCTACAAAGAAAATGTTTTTTTACTTAAAGAAACGAGCATTAACAAAAAATTCTATAATTCTATAAGTGTAAAGTAATATGTTGGCTGTGAGGAGTTTTTGAAGTTGAAGCGTTTTTTAATGTAAAAAAAATCAAAAAAAATGATTTTTTTTGATCAAAAAGTTTGCACAAACTAAATAAAGACTTAAATTTGCACTCGCTTTACAGCACTGCTGGTCTATGGTGTAATGGTAACACTACGGTTTTTGGTGCCGTCTTTCTAGGTTCGAGTCCTAGTAGACCAACAGAAAAGTCTCTCAGAAATGAGAGACTTTTTTTTATTTAAAAAAGTTTGCTTTAAAATTTGCATAAATTAAATAAAGTTTTAATTTTGCACCCGCTTAACCGCACTGCTGGTCTATGGTGTAATGGTAACACTACGGTTTTTGGTGCCGTCTTTCTAGGTTCGAGTCCTAGTAGACCAACAGAAAAGCCTCTCAGAAATGAGAGGCTTTTTTTATGCTTTAAATTCTGGCTGTTTTTTAACCGCAAAGTGCGCTAAGATATACGCAAAGTATACAAAGATGTTTTTAGGGTATGCAAAATCCGTAAAGCGTTATAATTTGTAAAGCCTTCTTTTGTTTTAAATATAGCCCGTGGTTTTAACCACGGGAGATTTATTGCGAAAGATGTATTCTGGGAGGTCTATTGTGGAAGGGTCTATTTATGATTTAAAGAAGAAGGAACGATTCCGAATTTCTTTTTAAATGAAAAAGAAAAATGCGAGAGATCTTCAAAGCCAACGCCAATATAGACTTCAGATGGTGGATTTCCTTGGCTGATTAAATAATAAGCTTCTTGAAGTCTTTTGTTTAAAAGCCATTTTCCAGGAGTTTGCTGAAAAACTTTTTGAAAATCTCTTTTAAATGTGGCTAAACTTCTTCCTGTGAGATAGGCAAACCGCTGCATTTGAACATTAAAGTGGAAGTTTTTATTCATAAAGGCTTCTAGGTCAATTTTTCCAGGCTCGTTAAAATCAAATAATATGTCTTTTAATTCAGGATTTACTTTTAATAAAAGATGAATAGCTTCTTTGATTTTTAAATTGAATAAAGCTTCGTTGTTTTCTTCCTCGACTTCTAGATAGGATATCAGTGATTCCATAAAAGATTTGTAGAGTGGGTTAGGGGCTAATGAAAACATGGCATCTGTTTCTGCTTTTTTATCCGCTTTTAAATTATATTCTTTGCTGATCTCTCTTAAAATTTCTTGATCGAGAAAAAGAGAAATCGTTTTGAATTCTCCTCCTGCTGGTGGAATTTTAGTAAACTTAGCCAAGTGGTTTCGTCTGCTGAAACGGAAGTCTCCAGGTTTTGAATGAAAAGTATTTTGATTGTCTATAACAATCATTTCGCCAGAAATCTGATAGCTAAAAACATGTTCGGGTATAAAATGTTCGCCCTCTCGACTGCGAGAGTAATAGCAGGAGTAGAGTATTTTTGGCTTTGTATGCGGTTTTGTGCTCATATTGTAAAAATACTAAAATCTGGAAATCTTTAGATGTAAAGACTTCCAGATTGATGAAGATTATTTTGACTGAATTAGTGCTCTTGGTTCTAAGTAGGCTTCTAGGCCAAGCGTTCCGAATTCACGTCCAATTCCAGATTGTTTAAATCCGCCAAAAGGAGCCATTGGATCGTGACCGATTCCGTTGATCTGAACACGTCCTGCATTAATTTGAGAAGCAACTCGATGGGCTCTTTCGGTATTTGAAGAGCTTACGTAAGCTTGCAAGCCGTATGTTGTATCATTGGCAATTTCGACGGCTTCTTCTTCTGTTTTATAGGTAATGATAGATAAAACAGGGCCAAATATTTCTTCTCTTGCAATTCGCATTTGATTAGTTACATTGATAAAGACTGTTGGTTTAACAAAATTTCCGTTTTCTAATCCTTCTGGTTTTCCTAATCCACCTATCAGTATTTCTGCGCCTTCGTTGATTCCAATTTGAATATAGTCTTGAACGCGGTTAAACTGTTTTTTGCTAACCATTGGCCCGACTGCGGTATTTGGATTTTTAGGATTGCCAACAATGAAGTTTGGGATTGTTTCTTTTATAAGAGATTTTACTTCGTCTAATTTGTCTTCTGGAATTAATAATCTAGTTCCGGCAATACAAGCCTGTCCGCTATTCATAAATGCTGCTCCAAGTGCAAGCGGAATGGCTTTTGAGAAATCGGCGTCATCTAGAATGATATTTGGAGATTTTCCGCCAAGTTCTAGAGTTACTCTTTTCATGGTGTTGACAGCTTCCTTTGCTATTATTTTTCCAACATTGGTTGATCCTGTAAAAGATATTTTAGCAATATTTGGGTTTCTGCTTATTTCGGCACCAACAACTTCGCCCAATCCATTTACGATATTAAATACGCCTTTCGGAAGATTTGCTTCGTGAAGGCACTCGGTAATTAATTGTGTTTGTTGGGCGCTCATTTCGCTTGGTTTGATTACGGTTGTGCATCCCGCTGCAATTGCTGTAGATAATTTGCTGCTGATAAAGCCATTGCTTGAGTTCCAGGGAATTATGATTCCCACAACGCCGATAGGTGCCATTTGAACCTCGGATTCTCCCATTGTTTTAATAAAATCGTATGAATTAAGGAGGTTTATTGATGAATCAAAGCCTTTTAGCATGTAATCGTAGCTTACGCTTGCGAATTGAAATGTACCACCGTATTCTTCTATCATTACATTGATAAAATCGTCTTTTCTTTTTTCGATAGAAGATTTAATGTTTTTGAGGTATAGAATTCTTTCTGAAACTGTTGTTTTTGAGAAAGTTTTGAAGGCGTTTTTTGCTGCTTCAATTGCTTTTTGGGTGTCTTCTATGTTGCCTAAAAGGACTTTTCCTAATTTTTCGTTTGTTGTCGGGCTGATAAGGTCAAAATATTCTGTTCCTTGTGGAGTAACAAATTCTCCATTAATGTAAATTTTGTCTATTGTTTTCATTTTGTTCTTTTTTTAATGAATTTTTATTTGACAAAGTTCTGTATTAAATGTACTTATGGTTTTGTTGTGAGGCTCAGATGAACTTTGTTGAAAAGCTCATTTTTTTTGTATTTTTATAAAAAAAAAGCTTCCCGTTTGAGAAGCTTTGAAAAGTAAGGTGAATTATGTTAGATTAGATTTTTAATGTTATAATAGGTTTGATGGCATGATTAACCAAGCCTTCGCTTATGCTTCCATTAAAGAAGTGTGCGAAACCAGTTCTTCCATGTGTGCACATTCCGATAACATCGGCATTTATTCTATTGGAGAAATTTATAATTCCTTTTTCAATATTGGTGTCGTTGTAGATTTGAGTGGTGTAATTAGTGATGTCAAATTCTGCAACAAAATCATTCATTGCTTTTTCGCTTACGTGAGTTGGCTTGAAGCTGTTGGGTGTGCAAATGGTAACTAAGTGTAATTTTGAATCAAATAGCTTGGTGAAATTTAAAAGTTTTTCAAATGGTTTTTTAGCTTCTTCAGAGAAATCAGAGGCAAAAACAATATTAGAAGCATTAAAATTTGGAATGTTTTTCTTGATGACTAAAACAGGAATTTCGGAATTTCTTACTACTTTTTCGGTATTAGAACCTATTAATAATTCTTCGACTCCAGAAGAGCCATGAGATCCCATGATAATTAGGTCAATATTATAATCTTTGCTTATTTGTGTAATGCCATGTATAGGTTTGTCTATTTTTACAATCTCGGTTACAGGAATTCCTTTTAGGTATTCTCTAGAAGCAACTTCATCGAGAGTTTCGTTTGCTTTCTTCATAAAAAGCATCGTTTCAGGAATGCTTGTTCCGCCTACTATCGCATCGTTTGATTGCTGTGGCAATTCAAGCATGTGAAGAAGAATGATTTCGGAATTGTTCTTTTTTGCGATTTGAGAGGCGACTCTTAAGGCGTCTTCTGCGTGTTCGGAGAAGTCGGTAGGTACTAAAATTCGTTTCATGATTTTGAGGGTTAAAATGGGAATAATTCTGTGTTTTTAATACTCTTATAAAGATATGGAATTATTTTAGAGCAATCAATTTATTTGATTTATAAAAAAAACACTATATTTGCACTGTTATTTATTAAAATCTAAATAATGAGGGGACTAAGTGTCCCCTCTTTTTATAAAATTATGACATTTAAAGAAAAAGTAAACGGATTAATTACAGAAGCTCTTCTGGAAAAACCATCAGTCTTTTTGGTTGATTTGGCAGTTTCGGATTCTTTTAAAATTAGTGTTGGTTTAGACGGAGATAATGGAGTGGCGCTGCAAGACTGTATTGATATTAGTCGTGCAATCGAGAATAATCTGGATCGTGAAGAACAGGATTTTTCGCTTGAAGTAGCATCGGTTGGAGTAGGAACTCCTTTGAAAATGATAAGACAATACAAAAAAAATGTTGGTAGAACGTTGATTGTTACCACAAATACAGAAAAAATTGAAGCAGAATTAGTAGAAGCTAATGATGTTTTTATAATTTTGTCTTGGAAAGCAAGAGAACCGAAAAAAGTAGGAAAAGGAAAAGAAACAGTTCAAAAAGAGCAACAAATACCTTATACAGAAATTAAAGAGGCAGTTGTTACGGTAACATTTTAATTTTAATTAAAAAATTCGCATGGAAAATTTAGCATTAATCGATTCATTCTCAGAGTTTAAAGATAATAAACTTATTGATCGTGTAACGCTTATGGCAATTTTAGAGGACGTATTTAGAAATGCATTAAAGAAAAAATACGGTTCAGATGAAAATTTCGATATCATTATTAATCCTGATAAAGGGGATATGGAAATTTGGAGAAGAAGAGTAATTGTTGCCGATGAGGATCTTGATTTTGAAAATGAGGAAATTACATTGACTGAAGCAAGAAAGATTGAAGCGGATTTTGAAATTGGTGAAGAGGTTTCTGAAGAAGTAAAGTTGATTGATTTAGGAAGAAGAGCTATCTTAGCGCTTCGTCAGAATCTTATATCTAAAATTCACGAACACGATAATACAAATTTATACAAACAGTTTAAAGATATTATCGGGGATATTTATACAGCAGAAGTACATCACGTGCGTCCAAGAGTAGTTATCTTGGTTGATGATGAAGGAAATGAAATTGTGCTTCCAAAAGAAAAACAAATTCCATCTGACTTTTTCCGTAAAGGAGATAATGTTCGTGGAATCATTGAAAGCGTTGAGTTAAAAGGGAATAAACCTCAAATTATTATGTCTAGAACTTCAGAAAAGTTCTTAGAAAAATTATTTGAGCAAGAAATTCCAGAAGTTTTTGACGGATTAATTACTGTGAAAAACGTAGTTCGTATTCCAGGTGAAAAAGCAAAAGTAGCTGTTGATTCTTATGATGATAGAATTGATCCAGTTGGAGCTTGTGTGGGAATGAAAGGTTCTCGTATTCATGGAATTGTTCGCGAATTAGGAAATGAAAATATTGATGTAATCAATTATACAAACAATATTCAATTATTTATAACAAGAGCTTTAAGTCCTGCTAAAGTTTCTTCTATCAAAATTGATGAAGATAACAAAAGAGCTGAAGTGTTCTTGAAATTAGAAGAGGTTTCTAAAGCAATTGGTAGAGGTGGTCACAATATCAAATTAGCTGGTCAATTGACAGGTTACGAGCTAGATGTTATTCGTGAAGGAGATGTTGCCGGTACTGTTGCAGATGAAGACGATGTTGAATTAACAGAGTTCTCAGATGAGATCGAAGAGTGGGTAATTGAAGAGTTTGCAAAAATCGGTTTGGATACTGCAAAAAGTATCTTGAAACACGACGTAGAAGATTTAGTAAGAAGAACAGACTTAGAAGAGGAAACTATTCTAGATGTTATGAAGATACTAAAAGAAGAGTTTGATAATTAAGCAATAGCTTACATCTGCTCTAACAACACAACGAAAAAGGTAATAATAAAAAGGTTATATGTCTGAAGAGAGAGTAATAAGAATAAACAAGGTTTTAAGGGAATTAAATATTTCGTTAGAAAGAGCTGTAGATTATCTAAAAGATAAGGGAATTGCTATTGATGCAAATCCAAATGCAAAAATTTCTGACAGTGAATTTAATATCCTTCAAAGCCAATTTGCGGGCGATAAGGGGAACAAGGAGGCTTCTAAAGAGGTTGGAGAAGAAAAAAGAAAGGAAAAAGAAGCATTGCGTGTAGAGCGTGAGAAAGAAATTGAAGACAAACGCAGACAAGAAGAAGAGCGTCAAAAACAGCAAGAAATAATCAAAGCAAGAGCAGTTGTTTCTGGTCCTGTACAAGTTGGTAAAATTGACTTGAATCCAAAAAAACCTGCGATTACTCCTTCTGAGGAAACAGCTAAGGCCGAAGAGCCTAAAGTTGTTGCTGCGCCTGTGCAGCCAGAAAAACCTGTTCAAAATGAAACAGTGAAATCTGAACCAGTTGTTTCAACTCCTGTTTCTGAAACAAAAAAAGAAGAACCTATTATTACTGAGAAAAAAGAAGTTAAAGCAGAATCTAAAGTTGCTCAGGAGCCAATCGTGTCTACTGATCCAACAACTTCAGAGGAGACTATTACAACTCAATATCAAAAGCTTACAGGAACAACTCTTACAGGGCAGACAATTGATTTATCTCAATTTAATAAGCCTAAGAAGAAGAAAGAAGATCCTAAAGCGGCTCAGAATAAACCTGGGACTCCTGGAGTTGGTAATAATAACAACGCAAATAAAAATAAGCGTAAAAGAATTGGTCCAAAACCGGGTACACCTGGTGCGCCAAAGCCTGCTACAGGTAATGCGCCTGGTACTCCAAATCAAAATAAGCCGGGTCAAAATAACAATGGTGGAGGTTTTAATGCTAATAGAAGCCAAAGACCAGGTTTTGTAAAAGGAAACCGTCCTGCAATTGTAGCTAAAGTTGAGCCTACAGAAGAAGAAGTAAAAAACCAAATTAGAGAAACTCTTGAAAAACTTCAAGGTAAAGGAGGAAAATCTAAAGCGGCAAAATATAGAAGAGATAAAAGAGAAACGCACCGTCAGAAATCTGATGATGAGCAAAGAGCGCTTGACGAAGGAAGTAAAACAATCAAAGTTACTGAGTTTGTTACTGTAGGTGAAATTGCAATTATGATGGATGTGCCGATTACTAAAGTAATTGGAACTTGTATGTCTCTTGGAATCATGGTTACCATGAACCAGCGTCTAGATGCTGAAACATTAACTATTGTAGCAGATGAATTTGGTTACGATGTTGAATTTATTACAGTTGATATTGAGGAAGCAATAGAAGTTGTAGAAGATAGAGAAGAAGATTTAGTAACAAGAGCGCCAATTGTGACAGTAATGGGTCACGTTGACCACGGTAAAACATCTTTACTGGATTATATCCGTAAAGAAAATGTAATTGCTGGTGAATCAGGAGGTATTACACAGCACATTGGAGCGTATGGAGTTACTTTAGATAATGGTCAAAAAATCGCATTCTTAGATACTCCAGGTCACGAGGCGTTTACTGCAATGCGTGCACGTGGAGCTCAGGTTACCGATATCGCTATTATCGTGGTGGCAGCAGATGATGATATCATGCCACAGACAAAAGAAGCAATTTCTCACGCACAAGCTGCGGGAGTGCCAATTATATTTGCAATTAATAAAATTGATAAACCAAACGCGAATGTTGATAAAATTAAAGAGCGTTTGGCTGGTATGAATTTACTTGTTGAAGATTGGGGTGGAAAAATTCAGTCACATGATATTTCTGCAAAAGTTGGAACAGGAGTAAAAGAATTATTAGAGAAAGTTTTATTGGAAGCTGAAATTTTAGATCTAAAAGCAAATCCAAATAAGGCAGCTCAAGGAACTGTTGTTGAGGCTTATTTAGATAAAGGAAAAGGATATGTATCTACGATTTTAGTGCAACAAGGTACTTTGAAAATTGGAGATTATATGCTTGCTGGTAAGCATCATGGTAAAGTTAAAGCAATGCATGATGAAAGAGGACATACGATATTAAGTGCTGGTCCTTCAACTCCTGTATCTGTTTTAGGTTTGGATGGAGCAGCAACTGCAGGTGATAAGTTCAATGTTTTTGAAGATGAAAAAGAAGCAAAACAAATTGCATCTAAGCGTTCTCAATTAATGCGTGAACAATCTGTACGTACTCAAAGACATATCACGCTTGATGAAATTGGACGTCGTATTGCTCTTGGTCAGTTTAAAGAATTGAATGTTATTCTTAAAGGAGACGTTGATGGATCTGTTGAAGCTTTATCAGACTCGTTCTCTAAACTTTCTACAGAAGAAGTTCAAATCAACATTATTCATAAAGGAGTTGGAGCAATTACAGAAACCGATGTTAACTTGGCTTCTGCATCAGATGCAATCATTATCGGATTTAATGTTCGTCCTGCTGGAAATGCTAGACAGCTTGCTGATAAAGAAGAAATCGACATTCGTTACTATTCTATCATTTATGCTGCTATCGATGACTTGAAAGATGCGATGGAAGGAATGTTGGCGCCAGAAATGAAAGAAGAAGTTTTAGGAACAGCTGAAATTCGTGAGATTTTCAAAATTTCTAAAGTTGGATCAATTGCCGGCTGTATGGTAACTGATGGTAAAATCTTGAGAGCTGCTAAAATTAGAGTTATTAGAGATGGAGTTGTAGTTCATACAGGTGAGTTAGTCGCTTTAAAACGTTTCAAAGACGACGTGAAAGAAGTAACTAAAGGTTATGATTGTGGTATCCAGATAAAAGGATTTAATGATATCGAAATTAATGATGTTATTGAGTCTTATCATGAAGTAGCAATCAAAAAGAAATTGAAATAAGATTCAATTAATATATTTAAAAGTCCCAATGTGAATTGGGACTTTTTTTTTGTGTTTATAAATTTGAGTTGTGATGCTTTAGAATGTTTTGAGGCAAGTGTGTATTTTTAGTTTGTGTGAATTTTAGTAAGTTGAATAAAAATTAACATAATATGAAAAATAGATTCTACTAGATAATTGTGTTTATTTGCTTTTCTGCTTTGTTTTTTGCTCAAGAAGCTATAGAAAAAAAGCAGTTTCGCCTGCTGTTAATACCTTAGTAAAGGATTGTTGCGGAGAAGAGGTTTCAAGTGCTTTTGTTAATAGTGTGATTACTGTAGCAGAATCAGAAAAGATTTAAAAGCTACAAATAAAATGGAAAAAGTTGTTGTTAGGGGAGGTAATAGATGTTTGTCCTAAAAAAGGATGCTGGATAAGTATAAAGGTGGCAGACGGAGTGTCTTTCTTTGTTAAATGAAGTGTTATTCGTTTTTTGTTTCTACTGCATTAAAGGGTAAAAATTTGGTTTTAGAGGCTGGTGCAGAACGAAAAATAACATCTGTTGAAGAGTTGAAGCATTATGCAAAAGATGCTAAAAAATAAAGCAGGAATAAATGCTGTTAAAACTCCTAGAGAAGAAAATCGTTTTTTGGCGAGCGGAATTAAAGTTGTAGATTAGGTTAGGAGATTGTAGTGTGAAGTTTTTAGAATTCTTGAAATCTATAGCGGATTGATCTTTGATTGATATGTGGAGATGTGGTATTTTAAAGGCAATAAAAAAGCGAGAAATAAATCTCGCTTTTTTTATTTTTCTACGTTTTACTTTCCGGGCTTAAGTAGGAAAACGCTTTTGTATCTTTTTTTAATTTCTGCCAAATTTCTCTCGGCTTCTATTCTGGTTTTAAAATTTCCAACAATTACTTTGTAATTGGGTGTGCTGAAAATAATCGTTCCGTCAATATTTGAATTTTCTCTTTTAAAATCAGATAACGTTTTTTTTGCCTCGTCGCTTTTACCGCTAAATATTTGAATTCTATAAGTATCGTTTGTATTTATTGACGTGTTAATTTTGCGCTTCTCGTTAAGTAACTGCTCAAATTTAGGATCTTGGTTCAGTGTTAAATTTTGGTCTTGAGCATTAATATTGTGTGCGAAAGCAATCGTTGTAATTGTTAATAAAAGGTTTTTTGAAGGACTTAAAATTCTCATAATGTGATGGTTTTTATGCAAAAATACTATTTAAAGTTTGAGTGTGAAATTTTAATATTATTTAGAATTGATATAAATTGATAATTAAGACTATTTTAAGGTTTTGAGAATAGTTCATAAGTCGTATTTTTGTGCAAGTTTTAAAAGAGGGTATACGTTTTTACTGGATTTAGTACAGAAAAAATCATACCAAAAATTAGTAGACAATTATTTATACTATATGAAAAAGGTGGGTAACCATAATTCGATCTCAAGAAAATTGCTGTTTGGCTTATCGCTAACGTTAATTTTCTCCCTAACTTCATTTGCTCAAGATGCTGCTGCTCCGGCGGCGCCTGAGGCTGCTGCGGCTGCTCCAGCTGCAGGAGGCGGTGATCCAGTAAAAGGGAAGGAACTTTTTAATGCAAATTGCGCTGCATGTCACAAATTAGATGCTAAATCAACTGGTCCTGCTTTAAGGGGAGTTGCTGCTAAGCATGATATGGCTTGGATTTACAAGTGGGTGCATAACAGTTCTGACATGATTAAGTCAGGTGATGCTGTTGCTGTTAAACTTTTTGAGGAAAATAACAAAGCTGTTATGACTTCGTTTCCTCAATTGTCTGAAGGAGATATTGATAATATTATAGCTTATACTTCTGAGCCTAAGGCTGAGCCAGCTGCGGCTGCGGGAGGTGCTGCAACTCCTCCTGGTACAAATGTTCAGGACGGTGCTATTTCAAATAACATTATTTTAGGGGCTCTTGCTCTTGTAATGGCTATTTTAGTTGTGATGTTGTTTATGGTAAACAAGGTTTTAACTAAAGTTGCAAATAAAAATGGTATTGAGGTTGCTCCAAAAGAAGCAAGGCTTCCAATTTGGAAAGCTTTCGCTAAAAATCAATTCTTGGTTTTAGTAACTTCAATCTTTTTGCTTTTGGCTAGTGGTTATTTTGTTTATGGCTACTTAATGCAAGTAGGTGTAGATCAGAATTATGAGCCAATTCAGCCAATTCACTACTCTCACAAAATTCACGCTGGTGATAATGAAATCAATTGTAAGTATTGCCACTCTGCTGCTCGTGTAAGTAAAACAGCTGGTATTCCTTCTTTAAATGTTTGTATGAACTGTCATAAAAACATTTCAGAGGTTGCGGAATCAACTGCTACTCCAGAGTACAGCAAAGCTTTCTACGATGCTCAGATTCAAAAATTATATGATGCTGTTGGATGGGATAAGACGAAACAAGCTTATACTGGAAAAACACAGCCTGTAAAATGGGTTCGTATTCACAACTTGCCTGACTTTGTTTACTTCAACCACTCTCAACACGTTTCTGTTGCAGGTATTGAATGTCAAACTTGTCACGGACCAGTGCAAGAATTTGAAATCATGAAGCAGTACTCTAAATTAACAATGGGATGGTGTGTTGATTGCCATAGAAAAACTGATGTTAAGATGGAAGGTAACGCTTACTATGACAAAATTCATGCTGAACTTTCTAAAAAATACGGTGTAGAGAAATTAACTGCAGCGCAAATGGGAGGTTTAGAGTGTGGTAAATGCCACTATTAATCGATTTATTAAGATTTTAATATATATATACAATGTCATCAAACAAAAAATACTGGAAAAGTGTTGAAGAGCTAGAAAATAGCTCTATTGTTGAGGCGCTTAGAAATAACGAATTTGTTGAAGAGATTCCTACTGATGAGTTTTTAGGTAATGCAGAAGCTTTAGCTACATCAGGAACTTCACGTCGTGACTTTTTAAAGTACGTAGGGTTTAGTACAGCGGCTGTAACATTAGCTGCTTGCGAAGGTCCTGTTCACAAGTCTATCCCTTATGTATTACAACCAGAACAAATCATTCCTGGTGTTGCAGATTATTATGCAACTACAGTTTTTGATGGATTTGATTTTGCTAATCTTTTGGTGAAAACTCGTGAGGGTCGTCCAATTAAAATTGAAAACAATACAATTGCAGGAGCTAAGTTTTCTGCAAATGCTAGAATTCATGCCTCTATCTTAGGTTTGTATGATAGTACTCGTTTAAAAGAGCCAAAGGTAGATGGTCAAAATTCTTCTTGGTCAGCTGTTGATTTGAAAATCAAATCTAGTTTAGCAGATGCAAAAGCTAAAGGCGGACAAGTAGTGTTATTAACTAATACTTTAGCAAGTCCATCTACAGAAAAATTAATTGCTGAGTTTATTGCAAAAAATCCAAACGCTAAGCACGTTGTATATGATGCAGTTTCATCATCTGAGGCTTTAGATGCTTTTGAATCTGTTTATGGTCAAAGAGCTTTAGTTGATTACGATTTTTCAAAAGCTTCTTTAATTGTATCTGTTGGAGCTGATTTCTTAGGAGATTGGCAAGGTGGAGGATATGATACTGGATATGCACAAGGACGTATTCCTCAAAACGGAAAAATGTCTCGTCACTTTCAGTTTGAGTCAAACATGACATTATCTGGAGCTGCTGCTGATAAGCGTGTTCCAATGACTGTAGCTGCTCAAAAGCAAGCTTTAGTTCAAATTTATAATATTGTTGTAGGTGCTTCTGTTCCTGTAGCTTTAGAAGGAAACTTTAAAGCTGAAGTAGTAAAAGCTGCACAACAGCTTAAAGCTGCTGGTTCAAAAGGAGTTTTAGTATCTGGAATTGAAGATAAAAATGCTCAATTATTAGTTTTAGCTATCAATCAAGTATTGGCTAGTGAAGCTTTTAGCACTGCTGGAGCTAGACAAATTAGAAAAGGTTCTAATGCTGTAGTTGCACAGTTAATTAAAGATTTGAATGCAGGCAGTGTTCATACTTTAATTATGAGTGGAATTAATCCTGTTTACACTTTAGCTGATTCAGCTTCTTTTGTATCTGGATTGAAAAAAGTTAAAACGTCAGTTGCTTTTTCATTAAAAGAAGACGAAACTGCATCAATTGTTTCAGTTGCTGCGCCAGCTCCTCACTACTTAGAATCATGGGGAGATCTTGAACTTACAAGCGGAACATATAGCTTAACTCAGCCTACAATCCGTCCTATTTTCAACACAAAACAATTTCAAGATGTTTTATTGTCAGTAAACGGTGCTGCTGGTACTTATTATGACTATTTAAAAGCAAATTCTGGGGCTTATACTGCAGGTGCTTCTTGGAATAAAGTATTACATGATGGTGTAGCTGTTCTTGGAGCTACAGCATTATCTGGAGGCGCTATTGATGCTGCTACAGCTGCAAATGCTGTTGCAAAATCTAAATCTGCTGGTGAGTTTGAATTAGTATTATATACTAAAACAGGACTAGGAGATGGACAACACGCTAACAACCCTTGGTTACAAGAGTTTCCAGATCCAATTACAAGAGTTTCTTGGGATAACTACGTTACAGTTTCTAATGCAGATGCTAAAAAACTAGGTTTATCAAACGAAATTGTTGCAAATGGAGGTTTGAACGGTAGTTATGCTACAATTACTGTTGATGGAGCTAAATTGGAGAATGTTCCAGTTATCGTTCAGCCAGGTCAAGCAGTTGGAACTATCGGTCTTGCTCTTGGTTATGGACGTAAAGCGGCTCTAAAAGAAGAAATGCAAGTAGGTTTAAATGCTTACGCTTTATATAAAGGTTTCAATAATGTTCAATCTGTATCTATTGCTAAAGCTGGTGGTGTACATGAGTTTGCTTGTGTTCAAGGTCAGAAAACTTTAATGGGTAGAGGAGATATTATTAAAGAAACTACTTTAGAAATATTCAATACTAAAGATGCTGAACATTGGAATGAAAAACCAATGGTATCTTTAGATCACCAAGAAGTTGAGGCTACTACTGTAGATCTTTGGGAATCATTCGATCGTACAACAGGGCACCACTTCAATCTTTCAATTGACTTAAATGCTTGTACTGGATGTGGGGCTTGTGTTATTGCTTGTCACGCAGAAAACAACGTTCCAGTTGTTGGTAAAGCAGAGGTAAGAAGAAGCCGTGATATGCACTGGTTGCGTATCGATAGATATTATTCTTCTGAAAGCACTTTTGAAGGTGATAACGAAAGAAAAGAGGGAATCGCAGGTTTATCTAGTTCATTATCTACATTTAATGAAATGGAAAAAGCTGGAGATAATCCACAAGTTGCATTCCAACCTGTAATGTGTCAACACTGTAACCACGCACCTTGTGAAACAGTTTGTCCTGTTGCAGCGACTTCTCACGGTCGTGAAGGTCAAAACCATATGGCTTACAACAGATGTGTTGGTACTCGTTACTGTGCAAACAACTGTCCATATAAAGTACGTCGTTTTAACTGGTTCTTATACAACAAAAACAGCGAGTTCGATTATCATATGAACGATGATTTAGGCCGTATGGTGTTAAATCCTGACGTTAACGTACGTTCTCGTGGTGTTATGGAGAAATGTTCTATGTGTATCCAAATGACACAAGCAACTAAATTGAAAGCTAAAAACGAAGGTCGTCCAGTTAGAGATGGTGAATTCCAAACAGCTTGTTCTAGTGCTTGTTCTTCAGGAGCGATGATATTTGGTGATGTAAATGATAAAGAAAGTAAAGTTGCTAAATTAGCGGCTGACGAAAGATCATACCACTTATTAGAGCATGTAGGTACAAAACCTAATGTGGTTTACCATGTTAAAGTTAGAAATACTTAGTAAAATTATTAATTAAGAAACAATATAAAGGATTATGTCGTCTCACTACGAAGCACCCATTAGAAAACCTTTAGTTATAGGTGATAAATCTTATCACGATGTAACTGTAGATGTAGCAGCACCTGTTGAGGGACCTGCAAACAAGCAATGGTGGATTGTATTTTCAATCGCATTAATAGCCTTCCTTTGGGGGTTAGGTTGTATAATTTACACCGTATCTACCGGTATCGGAACATGGGGATTAAATAAAACAGTTGGCTGGGCTTGGGATATTACTAACTTCGTTTGGTGGGTTGGTATTGGTCACGCCGGAACATTAATTTCTGCGGTATTATTACTTTTCCGTCAACGTTGGAGAATGGCCATCAACCGTTCTGCTGAAGCAATGACTATTTTCTCAGTAGTACAAGCGGGTCTTTTCCCAATCATTCACATGGGACGTCCATGGTTAGCATATTGGGTATTGCCTATTCCAAACCAATTTGGATCTTTATGGGTAAACTTTAACTCACCTTTACTTTGGGACGTATTCGCGATTTCAACGTATCTTTCAGTATCATTAGTTTTCTGGTGGACTGGTTTGTTACCTGACTTTGCAATGCTTCGTGATAGAGCTATTACTCCTTTTAACAAAAGAGTTTATTCTATCTTAAGTTTTGGATGGAGCGGTAGAGCAAAAGACTGGCAGCGTTTTGAAGAAGTATCTTTAGTATTAGCTGGTTTAGCTACTCCACTTGTACTTTCTGTACACACGATTGTATCTATGGACTTTGCTACTTCTGTAATTCCTGGATGGCATACAACAATTTTCCCTCCATACTTTGTTGCTGGAGCGGTTTTCTCTGGATTCGCGATGGTAAACACATTGTTGATCGTTATGAGAAAAGTATCTAACCTTGAGGCATACATCACATTACAGCATATCGAGTTAATGAACATCATTATTATGATTACTGGATCTATTGTAGGTGTAGCTTACATCACTGAGTTATTTGTAGCTTGGTATTCAGGTGTAGAATATGAGCAATATGCATTCTTAAACAGAGCTACTGGACCTTACTGGTGGGCATATTGGTCAATGATGACATGTAACGTGTTCTCTCCTCAGTTTATGTGGTTCAAAAAATTAAGAACTAGTATCATGTTCTCATTCATTATTTCGATTGTAGTTAACATCGGTATGTGGTTTGAAAGATTCGTAATTATTGTTACTTCTTTACATAGAGATTACCTTCCATCTTCTTGGACAATGTTTTCACCAACATTTGTTGATATTGGAATTTTCATTGGAACAATTGGTTTCTTCTTCGTATTGTTTTTATTATACTCTAGAACATTCCCTGTAATTGCTCAGGCAGAGGTTAAAACAATTTTGAAAGGAACAGGAGATAATTACATTAGAGAAAGAGCAAACAGTAAAGATTCACATCATGAGTAATAAAGTTATATACGCCATTTATAATGACGATGACGTTTTGATGAGTGCAGTAAAGAAAACTAGAGCTGCTCATCATCATATTGAAGAGGTTTTTACCCCATTCCCGGTTCACGGTTTGGATAAAGCCATGGGATTAGCACCAACAAGATTAGCAATATGTGCTTTTTTATATGGATGTGTTGGTATTTCTGTTGCAACAACTATGATGGGGTACATCATGATTCATGACTGGCCACAGGATATTGGAGGTAAGCCAAGTTTTAGCTTCATCCAGAATATGCCATCTTTTGTGCCAATTATGTTTGAGATGACTGTGTTCTTTGCAGCTCACTTAATGGTAATTACTTTTTATATGAGAAGTAGATTATGGCCTTTTAAAGAAGCTGAAAATCCAGATGTAAGAACAACTGATGACCACTTTTTAATGGAGGTTGCTGTAAATGATAACGAAGCTGAATTGGTTTCTTTCTTTGAAGGAACTGGAGCTGTGGAAGTTAAAGTAATAGAAAAGAATTAATTGTAGCTATGAAAAGGATATATAAAATAACACTTTTAGTTGGTATAACTATTTTAGTTTCATCTTGCCACAATAATTCGGCACCGAACTATCAGTATTTCCCAAATATGTATGAGTCTGTTGCTTACGAGCCATATTCAGAAGCAAAAATATTTAAGGGAGGAAAAGAAGGACAGCTTCCTGTTGCAGGAACTATCAATAGAGGTTTTGAACCTTATGAATATGAAAATTCAACTGCTGGTTATGAATTAGCAAAAGCTAATTTAAAATCACCTTTGACAGAAGAAGAGAGAAACTCTGGAAAAGGGAAAGAACTTTTCGAAATTTACTGTATTAGCTGCCATGGTGCTGCTGGTAACGGTAAAGGTAAATTGGTTGAAAGAGAGAAATTTCTTGGAGTACCTAGCTATAAAGACAGAGAGATCACTGAAGGAAGTATCTTTCATGTTGAGACTTATGGTTTAAATGCAATGGGTTCACATGCAAATCAATTAAGTGCTCACGAACGTTGGTTAGTTGCTGACTATGTTCTGAAACTAAAAAGCCAATTATAATTGTTGAACAAACTGATCGTAATAGATATGTATACATTTTCAAGTAAATTAAAAACTTTTTCTATCATCTTAATGGCTGTTGGTCTATTAGGAATTGGGTATGGTTTTTTAAGTGCACCAAAGGATATTCAAGAAGTTGAAAAAATACTTGCGGCAGATGAACATGGTTCTCATGGCGCTGCGCATGAAGAAAAAGCGGAGGCATCTCATAAAGAAGCAGGTCATCATGAGGCTGCTGAAGTTGCACATGACTCTCACAAAGGAGCTGAGCATGCAGAAGTTTCTGGTGCAAATGAGCACGAAAAACATTTAGAACACGTATTGCACCAATTGCAAAATAAGCCTTGGTCTGCTGTATATGTAGCTTGTATTTTCTTTTTACTGCTTTCAATGGGAGTTTTAGCTTTCTATGCTATTCAACAAGTTGCGCAAGCAGGTTGGTCTCCAGTTTTATTTAGAGTTATGCAAGGTATAACAGCTTATTTGCCAGCTGGTTCTATAATCTTCTTTATACTTTTAGTATTATGTGGATTGCATTTTAATCACATCTTCGTATGGTTAGGAGAAGGCGTAACTGATCCTAAAAGCCCAAACTATGATGCTATCATTGCTGGGAAATCTGGATATTTAAACTTTCCTTTCTGGATCGCTAGAGCTTTTATCTTTTTATTAGGATGGAATATCTACCGTCATTTTTCTAGAAAAAACTGTTTGGCACAAGATGAAGCTAATGATGATCTTTACTACAAAAAGAACTTCAAAGCATCTGCAGGATTTTTAGTATTCTTTATCGTTTCTGAGTCTATTATGTCTTGGGATTGGATTATGTCTTTTGATCCACACTGGTTTAGTACTTTATTTGGATGGTATGTATTTGCTTCTTTCTTTGTAAGCGGTATTACATCTATTGCATTAGTAACAATTTATTTAAAGTCAAAAGGATATTTGGAGTATGTAAATACAAGCCATATCCATGATTTAGCTAAGTTCATGTTTGGTATTAGTGTATTCTGGACTTATTTATGGTTCTCTCAATTTATGTTGATTTGGTACGCTAACATTCCAGAAGAGGTAACTTATTTTGTGACAAGAATTCAATTATATAACCTTCCTTTCTTTGGAGCGGTTGTTATGAACTTTGTTTTCCCATTATTAATATTAATCAATACTGACTTCAAACGTCTTAACTGGGTTGTTGTTATGGCTGGTATTGTAATATTATTAGGTCATTATGTTGATTTCTTTAATATGATTATGCCTGGTACTGTAGGAGACAAATGGTTTATTGGAGTTCCTGAAATTGCATCGATTCTTTTCTTCTTAGGTCTATTTATATTTGTTGTATTTACTGCATTAACTAAATCTCCTTTGCTTGCAAAAAGAAATCCTTTCATCGAGGAAAGTAAACATTTTCATTATTAATATTTAAAGAAGTAAACAGATGACAAGTTTGTTGGTAATTATAGTTTTAGTTTTATTAGCAGTTGCACTATGGCAATTGACGAAGATATTTGATCTTACTCAGGTAGGAACTTCTTCGGATGATTCACAAGTTGCATCTGATAATGATAATAATATTCAGGGATATATTATGTTTGGCTTTTTGGCTTTCATTTATATATTTACTATTTATGGTTTACTAAAATGGGGTAATTTGGCACTTCATACTCCTGCTTCTGAGCATGGACTTTTAGTAGATAATTTAATGAATATTACTTGGGTTTTAATCTTTATAGTTCAAGTTATTACACAAGGTTTGCTTTACTGGTTTTCTTTTAAAAATAGAGGAAATAAAGATAAAAAAGCATTATTTTTTGCAGATAGTAATAAATTAGAAGCAATCTGGAGTATCATTCCATCTGTGGTTTTAGCTTGTTTAATTCTTTATGGATTATATGCTTGGAATAACATTATGTTCGTTGATAAAGATGAAGATGTAATCGAGATTGAATTATATGCTCAACAGTTTAAATGGACAGCAAGATACGCTGGGCAAGATAATGTATTAGGGAAAGCAAACGTACGTTTAATTGAAGGAGTAAATACATTAGGAGTTGATATGTCAGATCCAAATGCTCAAGATGATATCGTAGTTTCAGAATTGCATATTCCTAAAGGTAAAAAAGTTCACTTTAAAATGCGTTCTCAGGATGTATTGCACTCTGCTTACTTTCCTCACTTTAGAGCACAAATGAACTGTGTTCCTGGTATGGTTACTGAATTTGCTTTCGTTCCAACTTATACAACTTCAGAGTACAGAGAGTTACCATTTATGGTAGAGAAAGTAGCGCACATCAATAAACTTAGAGCTGAAAAAAGTGCTGAGTTAGTTGCAAAAGGAGGTACAGCTTTAGATCCTTATACATTTGATTATTTATTATTATGTAATAAAATCTGTGGAGCTTCTCACTATAACATGCAGATGAAAGTTGTAGTTGATACACCAGAGGATTACAAAAAATGGTTAAGTGAAAAAACTACTTTAGCTCAGGATATTAAAGCTGCAAAGGCTGCTGAAAAACCAGCTGAAGGAGCTGCACCAACTACAGATACTGCTGCAAAAGTAATTGACACTGTTAAAACTGTTGTTGATACTGTTAAAGCGGCTGTAGCTAAAGTTGCGATGAAATAATATTATTAAGAAAATTTAAAGTACAAATATATGTCAGCAGAAGCGCACGGTCACGATCACGGACACGATCACGAGCACGAACATCATCATAAAGACACGTTCATTACTAAATATATTTTTAGTATTGATCACAAAATGATTGCTAAACAATACTTGATTACTGGTATTGTTATGGGAGTAATTGGGATTGCAATGTCCTTGCTTTTTAGAATGCAATTAGCGTGGCCAGAAGAGTCTTTCAAAATATTTAATGTTTTATTAGGAGATAAATTTGCACCTGATGGTGTAATGGCAAATGATATTTATCTGGCTTTAGTTACAATTCACGGTACCATCATGGTATTCTTTGTACTGACGGCAGGTTTAAGTGGAACGTTTAGTAACTTATTGATTCCGCTTCAAATTGGAGCACGAGATATGGCATCTGGATTTATGAATATGATTTCATACTGGTTGTTTTTCTTATCTGCAGTTGTAATGTTATGTTCATTATTTGTTGAGGCTGGACCAGCATCTGCAGGATGGACGATTTACCCTCCTTTAAGTGCATTGCCGCAAGCAATTCCAGGATCAGGAACAGGTATGACATTATGGTTAGTGTCTATGGCGATTTTCATCGCATCTTCTTTGATGGGATCTTTAAATTACATTGTTACTGTACTTAACTTAAGAACTAAAGGAATGTCTATGACTAGACTTCCTCTTACAATCTGGACATTTTTTGTAACAGCTATCATTGGTGTTATTTCGTTTCCAGTTTTATTATCTGCAGCGTTATTATTGATTTTTGATAGAAGTTTTGGTACTTCATTCTTCTTATCTGATATCTATATTGCAGGAGAGGTTTTACACTACCAAGGAGGTTCTCCAGTATTGTTTGAGCACTTATTCTGGTTCTTAGGTCACCCTGAGGTTTACATCGTAATCTTACCAGCGATGGGTCTTGTTTCAGAAATTATGGCTACAAATGCTCGTAAACCAATTTTTGGTTATAGAGCGATGATTATGTCAGTTCTTGCAATTGCATTTTTATCTACAATTGTTTGGGGTCACCACATGTTTATTTCAGGTATGAATCCTTTCTTAGGATCTGTATTTACTTTTACAACTTTATTGATTGCAATTCCTTCTGCTGTAAAAGCATTCAACTGGATTACGACTTTATGGAAAGGTAACTTACAATTTAATCCTGCAATGTTATTCTCTATCGGAATGGTTTCTACTTTCATCACTGGAGGTTTAACAGGGATCATTTTAGGAGATAGTACTCTAGATATTAACGTTCACGATACATACTTTGTTATTGCTCACTTTCACTTAGTAATGGGTATCTCTGCACTTTACGGAATGTTTGCTGGTATTTACCACTGGTTCCCTAAAATGTACGGAAGAATGTTAAATAAAAACTTAGGTTATATCCACTTCTGGGTAACTGCGGTTTGTGCTTATGGGGTTTTCTTCCCAATGCACTTTATCGGATTAGCTGGTTTACCAAGACGTTACTATACAAATACTAACTTCCCATTATTTGATGATTTGCAAAATGTGAATGTTTTAATTACAACATTTGCTCTTGTAGGAGGTGCATTCCAGTTAGTATTCTTATATAACTTCTTTAGCAGTATTTTCTACGGTAAAAAAGCAGTTCAGAACCCTTGGAAATCTACAACTTTAGAGTGGACAACTCCAGTTGAGCATATCCACGGAAACTGGCCAGGAGAAATTCCTCACGTATATCGTTGGCCATATGACTATAGTAACCCAAATCATGATGTAGATTTTGTTCCTCAAAATGTACCAATGAAAGAAGGTGAAGAAGTTTTACACCACTAAAAATAATCAAAGGCTGTCAGAAATGACAGCCTTTTTTGTTTAGTTAAAGTTTTAATCGTTCAGTATTGCTATTTTACAAACTGATTAGTTTATATATCTTTGTAGGATGAATGAAAATCTAGATCCTACTACCAAAGGATATAACTCAGAAGAGTTAGATCTTGAAAAAAGATTGCGTCCGCTGTCATTTGATGATTTTGCCGGACAAGATCAAGTTTTGGAAAATTTAAAAGTCTTTGTTGCCGCTGCTAATCAGCGTGGTGAGGCGCTTGATCATGCGCTTTTTCATGGACCTCCTGGTTTAGGAAAAACTACTTTGGCAAATATATTGGCCAACGAACTGCAAGTTGGCATTAAAATTACTTCTGGTCCAGTATTGGACAAGCCTGGTGATTTGGCTGGTTTGCTAACAAACTTAGACGAAAGAGATGTTTTGTTCATTGATGAGATCCATCGCTTAAGTCCTGTTGTTGAAGAATATTTATACTCAGCAATGGAAGATTTCAAGATTGATATTATGATTGAATCGGGACCAAATGCTAGAACGGTGCAAATCAATTTGAATCCTTTTACTTTGATCGGAGCAACAACACGATCAGGATTGTTAACCGCTCCAATGCGTGCCCGCTTTGGAATATCTTCACGATTACAATATTATACTACTGAACTTTTAACCACTATTGTTGAGAGAAGTGCTTCTATCTTAAAAACGCCTATTGATCTAGAAGCTGCAATTGAAATTGCGGGCAGAAGCCGTGGTACTCCTCGTATTGCAAACGCGTTACTAAGACGAGTTCGTGATTTTGCTCAAATTAAAGGAAATGGAAGGATAGATATAGAAATTTCGAGATATGCCTTAAAAGCACTTAACGTAGATGCTCATGGCCTTGATGAAATGGATAATAAAATATTACTTACTATAATAAATAAGTTTAAAGGCGGTCCTGTTGGGCTTTCGACTTTGGCAACTGCGGTTAGTGAAAGCAGTGAAACTATTGAAGAAGTTTATGAGCCTTTCTTAATTCAGGAAGGATTTATCATGAGAACACCTCGAGGGAGGGAAGTTACAGATAAAGCCTATAAACATCTTGGAAAAATAAACACAAATATACAAGGAGGTTTATTTTAGTTTTATGTCCGATAAGTTAAAATATACTTACCCTCAGAATTTATCTTTACTAAGATTTTTCAAAGATGCCGAAGGTGTTCGTAGAAATCCGATTCCTTTTCATAGAAGATATTTTGAAAAATTCGGAGATTCTTTTTCTATTAGAATTGGTCTTTCTAAGTATATAATCTTGTCGCGAGATAATGAAATCGCGCAGCATATTTTGGTTAAGAACCAAAAGAATTATAATAAATCTAAATTTCAGTCGGTTTATCTTTCCAAATATTTAGGTAAAGGACTTTTAACCAGTGATGGTGATTTTTGGTTAAAACAGAGACGGCTTATTCAACCAGCTTTTCATAAACAAAAAATGAATCAGCTTGTTGATAATATGAATCTGACCATAGCTTCAGAATTAAATAATTTAGTTGAAGAAAGACCTATAGATCTTTTTCCGGTTATGAGTAATCTTGCATTTAATGTTGTCGCAAAATCTTTATTTCAGCTTTCGAATGCCGAGAATAAATTTAATCGCATTAAATTTATTATAGAAGAAGTGCAAAACTTCTTGATTAAAGAAATTAGACTTCCACATAAAGCTTGGTGGTTTTCAGTGAGTGGACAGGTCAAGAAACACCTTAAGTTGGCGGAGGAAAATAATACTATTATTAAGGAAATCATCGAAGAAAGAAAAGCTTCGAATGAAGAAATTAATGATTTATTGAACATGCTCCTAGAAACCCGATATGAAGATACGGGTGAAAGTATGTCTATTGAACAATTGATTGATGAAATTAAAGTGCTCTTTATTGCAGGTCATGAAACTACAGCAAACGCATTAACTTTTACACTTTATCTTTTGGGGAGAAATCCTGAAGTTCAACAAAAGGTGTTCGAGGAAATTATTGAGGTTGAATCGCAAACAAGTAATAGTATTGAACAGCTTCAAAAAATGGTCTATACAAATGCCGTTTTGAACGAGTCTATGCGTTTATATCCGCCAGCTTGGATTACTGACAGACAAAATCTAGAGGATGATTCTTTGGCTCAATTTAAAATTAAAAAAGATACTTTGATTGGAGTTTCTTTTTATGAATTGCACCGTAATCCAAAATATTGGAATAATCCTGATGAATTCATTCCAGAACGATTTCTTGGGGAACAAAAAAAGGTATCAATGCAATATTTTTATCCTTTTGGGGCAGGTCCAAGAATGTGCATTGGAACCGGATTTGCCATTTATGAAATGTGTTTAACGATATCTCAGATTGTTAAAAAGTATAGTATTAAATCTGATAATGATACCGTTCAGTTTAACCCATTAATCACTTTAAAACCTATTAACGTTGAAGTTTCATTTTTTAAACGATGAGTATCAATTCAAAAGAAACATATTCAAAATTTATAAAAGAAGAAGCCAAAAGACTTGGGTTTATTTCTTGCGGAATTTCTAAGGCTGGTTTTCTGGAACAGGAAGCGCCAAGACTTGAAAAGTGGTTGAACAATAATCATAATGGCCAAATGGCCTATATGGAAAACCATTTTGATAAACGTTTAGATCCAACATTATTGGTTGATGATGGTAAAAGTGTTGTATCACTTTTACTTAATTATTATCCAGATTCAATACAAAATGACGAAAGTTTTAAGATATCGAAATATGCTTATGGACAAGATTACCATTTTGTAATTAAAGATAAACTAAAAGAGTTTCTACATTCTATTCAAGAAAACATCGGTGAAGTTTCCGGTCGAGCATTTGTCGATTCAGCACCAGTTTTAGATAAAGCCTGGGCAGCGAAAAGCGGGTTGGGCTGGATTGGAAAAAATAGTAATTTGATTACTCAAAAAGTTGGCTCTTTTTACTTTATTGCCGAACTTATCATTGATTTAGAACTAGAATATGACCATGCTGTTACAGATCATTGCGGTTCTTGTACTGCCTGTATTGATGCCTGTCCCACACAGGCAATTGTAGCTCCCTACATTGTTGATGGGAGTAAATGCATTTCTTATTACACTATCGAACTAAAAGAAAATCTTCCAGAAGAAATGAAAGGAAAATTTGATGAATGGATGTTTGGCTGTGACACTTGCCAAGATGTTTGCCCATGGAATCGATTTTCTAAACCTCACTCTGAACCTTTGTTTAATCCTAATCAAGATCTGCTTTCCTTTACTAAAAAGGACTGGATTGAAATAACAGAGGAAACCTTTCGGACAGTCTTTAAAAACTCACCTATCAAAAGAACAAAATTCGACGGCTTAAAACGTAATATTAATTTTTTAAAATAGAAATATTGTGTCTGGAGTGCTTGTTGTAATCATCTTATTTTTAGATTGTTATAATTTTTTGTGTAAATAAAAACTTATTTTTAATAGTTGTGGTTTCTTACAATTTTATCAGTATTTTTTGTAAGAATTAGATTTATTCGTAAAATTTTAAGATTTTTTTAGTACTTCATAATCAAATTGTTACAATTTTAGCATATTTAGCGAGTTGAACATTTGTTAAAAATTGTTGTTTAACGACTTTATACGCATTTTGTCGGTATAATGATGCTCGATTTCATTCCGCGATATACTTTCGCGCTTTCCAAATCTACTTAATTTAAAACCAGAGAGACTTTTATAGTCTTTATTTTACTATATGGCAATGGTCTACATAATGTCTTTTTTATGTGTAAGTCTTGAAAAAACTGTTTTAAGTTTTTTTAAATCCATTTTATATTTTTTCACGTATCTCAACAATATGCTAAAAATGATCATCCGTTTTTTAGCATCCAAAATTTCTGTTCCACAAACACAAGTCGTCTATGCGTAACTTTACTTTTAAAAAGTTTAATTTATTTAAACAGCTTTTTATTTTAGTATTATTTTTTGTCTCATCTGAAATTAGAGCTCAATTTCCTTATTCACAATCATTTAAAAATTCAACAGCCCCAGGAGTCTTATTTGGAGGTTCACCAAAAGCTTTTTTAACAGGAGGAGCTGGTTCAAAAGATGGCTATAATGATGCAAATGGTTCGGGCTATCTGAGATTAACTAACAAAGAAGGGAATCAAAAAGGAATCGTTTATTCTGATATGTATTCATTTCCATCTGCTTATGGAATGACAATTAGCTTTGAATACTACACTCATAGTGGAAATGGTGCTGATGGTATAGCTTTTATTCTGTTTGATGCAACGGCTTCTCCTGTAGCCGCAGGAGCTTTTGGAGGTTCTTTAGGTTACGCCCAAAGAAACTCTGAAACAGGTTTTTCTAAAGGTTATTTAGGTGTTGGAATTGATGAGTTTGGAAATTTTTCTGCTGCTAATGAGGGGAAAAATGGTGGAGTAGGATTTTTAGAGAGTAATGTTACTTTAAGGGGGGCAGGAAGCGAATTAAGTGGTTACCCACATTTAATTTCTGTACAAACTACTTCTTTAGCAAGTAATTTTACGATTGCAGGTGGTAGCCGAACAGCAACAGATAATTCTAAATCTGGTTTTAGAAAGATGGAAGTTGTTTTAAAACCACGCTCTGGAGGAGGTTTTTTTATTGATGTTTATTTGACTCATGGTAGTTTAAGAGAGTTAATAATTAATAATTATGAATATAAAACTGTAGCACCTTCTAACTTGAAGTTTGCAATTTCTTCTTCAACAGGAGGTTCAAACAATTTTCACGAAATTCGTAATTTGAATATTACAGTTGATAAATCAACATTGCTGACTCCAATAGCTAATCCAGATACATTTACTGGATGTATTGGATTAAGCGCAACTTCTGGCGATATAACGGCAAATGATAATGGAGCTGTAAATACTTTAGGCTCAATTAATAAGTCAACAGTTGATTTGGATCCAATTGAAGCAGGAATTCAAACGACAAAAACTATTTCTGACAAAGGAACGTTTACTTATAACTCTTCTACAGGGGCAGTAACTTTTGTTCCCCTAAATAATGCAATTGTCGGTCCAGTGCAAATAAATTATACTTTTAATGACAATTATGATAAAACATCTAGCACATCTACAATAACGTATAATACTTATACTGCTATTTCCAATAATACAATTACAGCACCAACAGAATCTACTTTCTGTACAGCTCCAAAAAATCCTGATTTGATAACGGGGCTTGCAGCTACAGGAGGATCAACTAGTACAGGCAGTGCTTCTGCATTAACTTATCAATGGGAAAGTAGTACAAATAATATTGATTTTTACCCTATTTCTAAGGCCACAGACCAAAATTATGATCCACCTAGTACAAGCACTACAACTTATTACAGAAGAGTGGTTTCTTCAGCAACTTGTAAAGATCTAAGTAATGTAGTGGCTATTGTTTTTGGCGGGGCAAGTGCGCCAACACCAACAGCAACAACCAATATTACATGTAATAGTTTTACAGCAAATTGGAATACTGTTCCAAATGCTACATCTTATGGCTTAGAAATTTCTAAAAAAAGTGATTTTTCTGAACATTTACTTAATTATGATGGACGTAGTTTAACTGCTTCTAATTCATATAATGTTACAGATTTAATTTCAGGAGAGACTTATTATTTTAAAGTTTGGTCCCACAATTCCTGTGGAGCTGGTGCAACTTCTTCGAATGTAATTACAGTAAAGGTTGGTAATGGCTCAGTGGCAGGAACAATTTCTTCATCTCAAACAATTTGTTCTGGTACATCTCCTGCAGATTTAACTTTATCTGGGTATACAGGAACAATTCAATGGCAATCATCAATAAATAATAGTGCCTTTTCTGATATTACTGGTGCAACGGGTGATGTTTTAACAAGTGCTCAGATGGGGACGCTTACTACAAATACATATTATAGAGCAGTTGTAAAAAGTGGATTATGTACCTCAGCTAATACAGCTTCAGTTTTAATTACAATTAGCTCTATTCCTCGTTTAACATCAGTTTCGCAATTTGCAACAACTTGTACGGGATCTACGGTAAGAATGAACTTAAAAGGATTGTTGCCTAACACGACCTCTACTATTGCATATACGATAGATGGTGTTGCGCAAAATCCTGTAACAGGTGTCATTGCAGACACATCAGGAGATGGATTCTTTGAATCTGCTGTTTTAACGACAGCAAATAATGGTAAAACATTAAGAGTAACAACTGTCACAACAACCAGTGCTACACCAAGTTGTACAGCGATTGTTAATATAGATACTACTTTAAATGTAAATGCTGCTTCAGTTGGGGGGGCAATTGCATCAGCACAAACAATTTGTTCAGGAACCTCGCCAGCTAATTTGATATTAAGCGGAAATGTTGGTTCGGTTTTAAAATGGCAAAAATCTACAGATTCAGGTTTTTCAAGTCGTAATGATATCAATGTTGCTTCAACAACATTGGCAAGTTCTGATATAGGAAATTTAACAACAAATACTTATTTTAGAGCTGTGGTTCAAAATGGGGTTTGTTCTGCTGTTTTTTCAGATGTTATTTTAATAACAGTAAATAATACATTGCCAGCTGCTTTATCTATAACTGGAAGTACAATTTGTGCTTTACCAGGAGGAAATGGGACTATTTCTTCTTCATCTTCTGTAAGCGGAGTTAGCTATCAATTATACAATTCAAGTAATGTTGCTATTCAGTCTTCAAAGACAGGAACTGGTTCGGCTTTAAGCTGGTCAGGACTTAATGCGGGGACAGGATATTATGTTGTTTCATCGGCAGGAACATCTTCAACATGTACAGCGACAAGTAGCACAGTAAGCATAACAACTACTCCTAATCCAGTTGCTCTTGTTTTGAATGGAAGTACAATTTGTGTTTCACCAGGAGGGAACGGAACAATTTCTTCTTCAACTTCGGTAAGCGGGGTTAATTATCAGTTGTATGATTCTAGTAATACAGCGATTCAATCAGTAAAAGCTGGAAATGGATCTGCATTAGAATGGACCGATCTATCTGCTGGAAATGGATATTATGTGATTGCTACCAATGCATCGAACTGTACTTCAAAAAGTAATATAGTTAACATAACAACTAACCCTAACCCAACTATTTCAATTGGAGGTACATTAACAGCCTGTTTGACGACTACATTAACTGCAACAACTGATGCAATTTCACCAACTTTTGTATGGTATCAAGGTGATGTTGCAATTTCTGGTCAAACTTCTTCTACGTTAGTTGTAAATTCTAATGGAGATTATAAAGTAAAAGTTAGGAATTCTTCTGGATGTGAATCAACTTCTGCTACTTCTACAGTAAAAGTTAGTGATACAGAAAAACCTATAAAACCTGTTTTAGCGGATATTAAAGGAGAATGTTCTGCAACAGTAACTGTTCCTACAACGACGGACAACTGTGCAGGAACAGTTACAGGAACAACCGCAGATCCGTTGACATATAATGGTGAGGGTACATATACGATTAATTGGAGTTTTAGCGATGGAAACGGAAACGTAGAAATTGCGACTCAAAAAGTAATTATTCATGACACCCAAAAACCGTCAATCACATGCCCATCGGCAGTTTCAGTTTCGGCAGATGCGGATTCATGCGCTGCTACCGGAGTTGCTTTAGGCACTCCAACGGTATCGGACAACTGCACGGGAGCTGTAACGGTGACGAATGATGCTCCGCCAAGTTTCCCAATCGGAAACACGACAGTAACTTGGACGGCAAAAGATGCGGCAGGAAATACGAAGACCTGCACTCAGATAGTGACGGTTAATGACACCCAAAAACCTTCAATCACATGCCCAACGGCAGTTTCAGTTTCGGCAGATGCGGATTCATGTGCTGCTACCGGAGTTGCTTTAGGCACTCCAACGGTATCGGACAACTGCACGGGAACTGTAACGGTGACGAATGATGCTCCGCCAAGTTTCCCAATCGGAAACACGACAGTAACTTGGACGGCAAAAGATGCGGCAGGAAATACGAAGACCTGCACTCAGATAGTGACGGTTAATGACACCCAAAAACCTTCAATCACATGCCCAACGGCAGTTTCAGTTTCGGCAGATGCGGATTCATGCGCTGCTACCGGAGTTGCTTTAGGCACTCCAACGGTATGGGACAACTGCACGGGAACTGTAACGGTGACGAATGATGCTCCGCCAAGTTTCCCAATCGGAAACACGACAGTAACTTGGACGGCAAAAGATGCGGCAGGAAATACGCAGACCTGCACTCAGATAGTGACGGTTAATGACACCCAAAAACCGTCAATCACATGTCCAACGGCAGTTTCAGTTTCTGCAGACGCGAATTCATGCGCTGCTACCGGAGTTGCTTTAGGCACTCCAACGGTATCGGACAACTGCACGGGAGCTGTAACGGTGACGAATGATGCGCCATCAAGTTTCCCAATCGGAAACACGACAGTAACTTGGACGGCAAAAGATGCGGCAGGAAATACGAAGACCTGCACTCAGATAGTGACGGTTAATGACACCCAAAAACCGTCAATCACATGCCCATCGGCAGTTTCAGTTTCGGCAGATGCGGATTCATGCGCTGCTACCGGAGTTGCTTTAGGCACTCCAACGGTATCGGACAACTGCACGGGAGCTGTAACGGTGACGAATGATGCGCCATCAAGTTTCCCAATCGGAAACACGACAGTAACTTGGACGGCAAAAGATGCGGCAGGAAATACGAAGACCTGCACTCAGATAGTGACGGTTAATGACACCCAAAAACCTTCAATCACATGCCCAACGGCAGTTTCAGTTTCGGCAGATGCGGATTCATGCGCTGCTACCGGAGTTGCTTTAGGCACTCCAACGGTATCGGACAACTGCACGGGAACTGTAACGGTGACGAATGATGCTCCGCCAAGTTTCCCAATCGGAAACACGACAGTAACTTGGACGGCAAAAGATGCGGCAGGAAATACGAAGACCTGCACTCAGATAGTGACGGTTAATGACACCCAAAAACCTTCAATCACATGCCCAACGGCAGTTTCAGTTTCGGCAGATGCGGATTCATGTACTGCTACCGGAGTTGCTTTAGGCACTCCAACGGTATCGGACAACTGCACGGGAGCTGTAACGGTGACGAATGATGCTCCGCCAAGTTTCCCAATCGGAAACACGACAGTAACTTGGACGGCAAAAGATGCAGCAGGAAATACGCAGACCTGCACACAAATTGTTAAAGTAATTGGTGCCATTGTTGCAAATGATGATAGTATTTCTTCGTCAAATGGAGTAACTGGAGGAGTCGTTATTATTAATGTTTTTGATAATGATATTTTAAATTGTAATAAAGTAAATATAGAAGATGTTGATGTTACGGTAAATGGTACTGTACCGTCAGAGTTAATTTTCAATACTGTAAATGGTGCTGTTTCAGTAAAACCGAATACACCAACAGGTATTTATACTTTTGATTATTCGATTTGTGAAATTGCTAATAGTGGAAATTGCAATACAGCTACAGTTAAAGTTGAAATTGTAAATGATTTAATCGCCGTTAAAGATGATTTCGGAACAAAATCTTCAGGATCAACGTCAGCAATTGTCGGAAATGTAAAATCAAACGATACTTTAGACGGAGCATTTGTTACGTCTGGAAATACAGTGGTTACAATTGACAGCAATGGACCATTAAGCGTTGACGCAAACGGAGACGTAACTCTAGCGGCAAACACGCCAAGCGGAACTTACAGCATTACATACGAAATCTGTGAGAAAAATGCGAATCCATTAAACTGCAAGACAGCAGTTGCAGAGGTTAAAGTTGTAAATGATTTAATTGCGGTTAAAGATGATTTCGGAACAAAAACTTCAGGATCAACGTCAGCAGCTATCGGAAATGTGAAATCAAACGATACTCTTGACGGAGCATTTGTTACATCTGGAAATATAGTTGTTACAATTGACAGCAATGGGCCACTGAGCGTTGATGCAAACGGAGACGTAACTCTAGCTGCAAACACTGCAAGCGGAACTTATAGCATTACGTATGAAATCTGTGAGAAAGGCGCAAATCCTGTAAACTGCAAAACAGCAACAGCAGAGGTTAAAGTTGTAAATGATTTAATTGCGGTTAAAGATGATTTCGGAACAAAATCTTCAGGATCAGCATCGGCAACTATCGGAAATGTAAAAACAAACGATACTTTAGACGGAGCATTTGTTACGTCTGGCAATACAGTGGTTACAATTGACAGCAATGGGCCACTGAGCGTTGATGCAAACGGAGACGTAATTCTAGCTGCAAACACTGCAAGCGGAACTTATAGCATTACGTATGAAATCTGTGAGAAAGGCGCAAATCCTGTAAACTGCAAAACAGCAACAGCAGAGGTTAAAGTTGTAAATGATTTAATTGCGGTTAAAGATGATTTCGGAACAAAATCTTCAGGATCAGCATCGGCAACTATCGGAAATGTAAAAACAAACGACACTTTAGACGGAGCATTTGTTACGTCTGGAAATACAGTGGTTACAGCAGATTCATCTGGACCATTAAGCGTTGACGCAAACGGAGACGTAACTCTAGCGGCAAACACGCCAAGCGGAACTTACAGCATTACATACGAAATCTGTGAGAAAAATGCGAATCCATCAAACTGCAAGACAGCAGTTGCAGAAGTTAAAGTTGCAAATACAATAGACGCAGTAATAGATACTATTACTCCAATTAATGGAAACATTGGCGGAACAACAGTATCTCTAATAGAAAACGATACACTAAACGGTGATAAGGTAGTAATTGGAAGTAATTCAGGGGAAGTGACCCTAAATATTGTTGGCACTTTACCATCTGGATTAACATTAAATGCAAATGGAACTATTACGGTAGCTCCAAATACTCCTAAAGGAAACTATAATGTAGAATATATAATATGTGAAGTAGGTGCAGTTCCTGCAAACTGCGACTCAGTTACTATTACTGTACCGGTTACAGCAGGAAACCTTGTGGCAAACGAAGATGTTATCCCTTCGGTTTTAGGATCGAATGCTCCTCAGACATTGGGCAAAAACGTTTTTGACAATGACACAAAAAACACGCAGCCGTTAAATCCTTCAGATGTTACGCTAAAAACTACAGCGGCAGATCCAAAAGGATATCTGACTGTGGATACTGATGGTAATATTGTTTTAGGCGCAAATCCTCCAGCGGGAGATTACGAGCTGACTTATGAAATCTGCGAGAAATTAAATCCAGACAACTGCAGTTCAAATACCGTGAAAGTGACAGTTGGAACTCCAGTAATTGATGCAGTTGAAGATTTGATAGCTTCAATAAACGGAAATATCGGCGTAACAACAATTGCACTGACAGCAAATGATAAATTAAACGGAAGCCCAATCGTGGTTGGAACAGCAGCGGGAGAAGTTAAGTTTGAAATCGTGGGAACGCTTCCAGCAGGACTTACGTTAAATTCAGATCATACGATTACAGTTGCGCCAAATACTCCAAAAGGAAATTATAAGGTAGAATATAAAATCTGTGAAAACACGAATACTACAAACTGCGATTCGGTAATTATTACCGTACCTGTTACAGCAGGAAACCTTGTGGCAAACGAAGATCTTATCCCTTCAGTTTTAGGATCGAATGCTCCTCAAACATTAGGCAAAAACGTTTTTGACAATGACACAAAAAACACGCAACCGTTAAATCCTTCAGATGTTACGCTTAAAACTACAGCGACAGATCCAAAAGGATATCTGACTGTGGATGCAGATGGGAATATTGTTTTAGGCGCAAATCCTCCAGCGGGAGATTACGAGCTGACTTATGAAATCTGCGAGAAATTAAATCCGGACAACTGCAGTTCAAATACTGTGAAGGTAACAGTAGGAACTCCAGTAATCGATGCAGTTGAAGATGTGATAGCTTCAATAAACGGAAATATCGGAGGGACAACAATTGCACTTACAGCAAATGATAAATTAAACGTAAGCCCAATCGTGGTTGGAACAGCAGCAGGAGAAGTTAAGTTTGAAATTATCGGAACGCTCCCAGCGGGACTTACATTAAATTCAGACTATACGATTACAGTTGCGCCAAATACTCCAAAAGGAAATTATAAGGTAGAATATAAAATCTGTGAAAACACGAATCCTACAAACTGCGATTCGGTAACTATAACCGTACCTGTTACAGCAGGAAATCTTGTGGCAAACGAAGATGTAATTCCGTCAGTTTTAGGATCGAATGCTCCTCAGACATTAGGCAAAAACGTTTTTGATAATGACACTAAAAACTCGCAGCCGTTAGATCCTTCAGATGTTACCCTTAAAACTACAGCGGCAGATCCAAAAGGATATCTGACTGTGGATACGGATGGAAACATTGTTTTAGGCGCAAATCCTCCAGCGGGAGATTACGAGCTGACTTATGAAATCTGCGAGAAATTAAACCCGGACAACTGCAGTTCAAATACTGTGAAAGTAACAGTAGGAACTCCAGTAATAGATGCAGTTGAAGATGTGATAGCTTCAATAAATGGAAATATCGGCGGAACAACAATTGCACTGACGGCAAATGATAAATTAAACGGAAGCCCAATCGTAGTTGGAACAGGAGCTGGAGAAGTTAAGTTCGAAATTATCGGAACGCTTCCAACGGGGCTTACATTAAATTCAGACTATACGATTACAGTTTTACCAAATACGCCAGCAGCAGATTATAATGTAGAATATAAAATCTGTGAGAATACGAATCCAACAAACTGCGACTCGGTAACTATAATCGTACCGGTAACAGCAGGAAATCTTGTGGCAAACGAAGATCTTGTGCCATCTGCAGTTGGAGTAAATATTCCACAAACAGTAATCAATGTTTTTGAGAATGATACTAAAGATGGAAATAAATTAGTGCCATCAGATGTTGATTTGAAAGTAACTCAAGCAGATCCAAAAGGATATTTAACTGTAGATACAGACGGAAATGTTGTACTAGCACCTAATGCACCTGCGGGAGAATATGAATTGACATACACAATCTGCGAAAAGTTAAATCCAAATAACTGTGACTCAAATGTTGTAAAAGTTAGCGTAACTGAACCAAAAATGAATGTAACAGCAAATAGTTATTGTTCAAACAATGTTCCTTATGTTAATTATGCAGTTGCACCAGAAAATTTCACAGCACATAATTTATTAACTGTTAGATGGATTGATAGCAACAATAATGTTGTGGCAACTCAGACCAATCTGCCATTAAGTGGAAATATTTTATGGCCAGGAGCAGAGATTGACAGTAACCAAAATGGAACAGATTGGCCAGGATGGATTTTAAATAACGGAATATGGGCAGAGGGAGCAGACGGATTTGAAGCTACTAGAAATGGAGTAAAAATCGAATTTTCATTAAATCCAACCGTTACAGTTTCGGTTGCTTATCCGCCAGCTACGCCAGATTGTAATGCACGTCCAACATTTAGCATAAAAGCAAATAATGATGAGGCAGGACCAGTAAATGTAAAGAAAGGAGCAAATGCTAACATTAATATTTTTGAAAATGATTTATTAAACGGAGCAAAATTGAAGGCTTCAGATGTTATTTTATCAGTTCCGGTTGTACATCCAAATATTACGTTGAATGCAGACGGTTCAGTAAACATTGCGACAAATACGCCAGATGGAGTTTACGAATTGATGTATCAGATTTGTGAAGCTGCAAATGCATCAAATTGCAGTCAGGCAGTAATTAAGATTACAGTTGACAATGTTGTAGACCCAGCTCCGCCAACAGAAAATAAAATTACTTTAAACAATGATAATGATGTTAGTGCTGACGGAATTAATGGCTCATTAGAAGTTGTAAATGTTTTAGATAATGATTTGATAAACGGACAGCCAATAAATCCTACGGATGTTATAATTAAGCCTGTAACAGATAGTCCATATTTTGAGTGGAATGCTGACGGAACGGTAAGTGTTAAGCCAAACACACCAGGAGGAAATTATCCGTTGACTTATCAGGTTTGCGAAAAAGCTAATGATACAAATTGTTCTACAGCAGTGTTAAATGTTTTTGTTGAAGTTCCAGCTATTTCGGTTATCAAAACAGCAGTTTTCAATGACGAAAATAAGAGCGGTTTTGCAAATGCAGGAGAAACAATTACGTACAAGTTTACTGTAACCAATACTGGAAATGTACCTCTTGTTGGAATCACAATAAACGATCCATTGCCAGGAGTAGTAGTTTCAGGACAAGCAATTAATTTAGGAGTTAACGAATCTAACGAAACGAATTTTACAGCAGTTTACAAAATCACTCAAGAAGATATTAATCGAGGCAGTGTGAGCAATCAGGCAACTGTAAAAGGAAGCAGTGCAAGAGGAGTTGTTGTCGAAGATCAGTCAGATGATTCAAGCAATAGCGGAGATAGTCCAACAGTTTTAGACTTAAACGGATGTTCGATTAAAGTAATGAATGCTTTCTCTCCAAATGGAGACAGCAAGAATGCAAGATTCTACATTAGAGGAATTGAATGTTATCCAGACAATACAGTTGAAATTTATAACCGTTGGGGAGTTCTGGTTTTCAGTATAGATCAGTACAACAATAACGATCGAGTTTTTGAAGGATATTCTAACGGACGTTCTACAATCAAACAAACAGATGGTCTTCCGGTTGGAACGTATTTCTATGTCTTAAAATACAAAGACAGTGCTCAGAAGTCTCACCAAGAATCTGGTTACTTATACCTTAATAAATAAAATGGAATACGGCTTAGTTAACCCTAAGCCGTTCTAAAGCTTAATAAATGAAAAAATTAATTTTAGTTTTTATGTTTTTTTCGATTGTGTCTAATGCGCAGCAAGATGCACAGTACACGCAATATATGTACAACACAATCGAAGTCAATCCAGCGTATGCAGGTTCAAGAGGAGCATTAAGCGTTTTTGGTTTATATCGTACACAATGGGTTGGATTAGATGGAGCACCCGAAACAAGCACGTTCTCGGTTAATACGCCTTTAAGAAATAGTGATTTAGGACTTGGAGTTTCTTTGGTGAATGATAAAATCGGGCCAACTGTAGAAAATACATTATCGGCAGATTTGTCTTATACTATTCCGACTTCAGAATCATGGAATTTATCTTTTGGTATAAAAGGTACTGCCAATCTTTTTAATATCGACATTAATAAGTTGAGTTATGAAGATCAGGACGATCCACAGTTTCAGAATCTTAAAAATAAGTTTTCGCCAAACGTTGGAGCAGGAATTTATTATCATTCAGACAGAGCTTACATCGGATTATCTGTTCCTAATTTTATAGAAACAAATCGTTATGATGCAGACGATGTGGCTATTTTCAAAGATAAAATCAATTATTATTTAATAGCAGGTTATGTATTTAATCTAGATCGTTTAGAATACATAAAATTCAAACCAGCATTAATGGCTAAAATGGTCGAAGGAGCACCATTACAAGTTGATGTCTCAGGAAATTTTATGTTTAATGACAAATTTGTTTTAGGGCTTGCTTATCGTTGGAGTGCATCTGTTAGTGCAATGGCAGGATTTCAAGTGACAAAAGGAATGTACATCGGTTATGGTTATGATCATGAAACTACACAATTAAGAAAATACAATTCTGGATCTCATGAGATTTTCTTAAGATTCGAATTCTTTAATAATTATAATAAAATGATATCCCCAAGATTCTTTTAATACAACCTATGAAAGCTATAAAATTAATTTTGATCTTTTTACTGTCTAGTTTTATTTCAAATGTGAATGCGCAAAACCCATTCACAAGCATGAACGTAAAATATGCAGATAAAAAATACGAAGAGTACGCTTACGCAGATGCAATAAAAGTTTACGAGACTTTGGTAAATGATCAGACTACCGACCAAGGAATAATTCAGCGTTTAGCAAATTCATATTATTTTAATGGAGAATTAAAAAGCGCATTAAAATGGTACGAGCAATTATTTGTAATAAACGAAAATCAAGAAGCTGAGTATTTATATCGATATGCGCAATCTTTAAAATCAGCGGGAGATTATCGCAAGTCTGATGAGATTTTACAGAAATTCAATCAAAAGGCAACGGCAGAAAAAAGAGCAGATTTAATCAGAAGTGAGAAAAATTATTTAGAAGAAATAAAAGAAAACTCAGGCCGATTTCAAATAGGTGATGCTGGAGTTAACTCAAGATATTCAGATTACGGAAGCGTTGTTTACAACAACAAAATTGTTTTTACTTCTGCACGCGATACGGGCGGAGTTGTTAAGGCCAATTTTCAATGGACAAACAGATCGTTTTCTAGACTTTACGCAGCCGATTTAATGCCAGATGGAAGTGTTGGAAAGCCAGAACTTTTAGTAAAAAGAAAAAAAGACAATTTTAATGAGTCAAGTCCGATTTTTACAAAAGACGGAAGAACCATGTATTTTACCCGAAATAATTTTACTGATGGTAAAAGAAGAAGTAACGACAAAAACGTAACACTTTTAAAACTATACAAAGCTGAGCTTATCGATAACACATGGCAAAATGTAAAAGAACTTCCGTTCAACAGCGACCAATATAGTACGGCGCATCCAGCTTTAAGTGTAGACGAAAAAACATTGTACTTTGCATCAGATATGCCAGGAACGTTAGGTCAGTCAGATATTTTTAAAGTTGCAATTAATGAAGATGGAACTTTTGGGACACCAGAAAATTTAGGATCAGCAATTAATACAGAAGCAAGAGAAACGTTTCCGTTCATTTCTGGAGATAACGAATTGTATTTTGCAACTGATGGCCGTCCAGGTCTTGGCGGATTAGATATTTTTGCTTCTAAAATAAAAACCAATGGAACTTTTGATGAAGTTTTAAATGTTGGCGAACCAGTAAATAGTAAGCAAGATGATTTTGCTTTTAGTATTGACAGCAAAACCAGAAGTGGTTACTTTTCTTCAAACAGAGAAAGCGGACTTGGTTTGGATGATATTTACAGATTTACAGAAACAAGAAGATTAATCTGCGAGCAAAATTTATCGGGAACAGTTACAGATGCAGAAACAAATGAGATATTAGCCAATACTTCTTTGACTTTGTTTAACGAGAAATTTGATCCAGTTGGAACAATTACTACAGACGAGAAAGGAAACTACATTTTTCCTGATTTAAGATGTGGAAAAAAATACACGATTAGAACTGCTAAAAACGATTACAATGCCAAAGAAGTTGCAGTAACAATTCTAAGAGAAAAAGGAGAAACGACTCAAATGATTGCATTAAACAAAGTTTTTAAACCTCTTGTTGCAAAAACTGTAGCCATTAAAAAAACGACAATCAGTCCAGTAAAAGTGGGTTCTATAAAAGTAGGAGTAGATATTGCAAAACTGTTAAATCTGCCTATGAATTTCTTTGATTTAGGTAAAGCAACAATCAAGAAAACATCAGAACCGCAATTAATGAAAGTGGTTAATCTTTTAAATGAATATCCAACAATGAAATTAGATATTCGTTCACATACCGATAGCCGTTCTTCTTCAGAAAGCAATCAGATTCTTTCAGAAAAAAGAGCACAATCAACCAAAAACTGGTTAGTTCAAAAAGGAATCAACGAAGATCGATTAAGCGCAAAAGGTTATGGAGAAACGCAACTAGTAAACAAATGTGCTGACGGAGTAAAATGTACAGAAAAACAGCACATGCAAAATAGACGAAGCGAGTTTATTATTGTTGCGATGTAAAAATCATTTCTTTATAAATTACAAAAACCCCTTTTCTAAAATTGTAGAAAAGGGGTTTTTGTTTATTCTGTAATTATATTAGAATTTCTATTAAGTAAATAGTCAATTTCACTTAAAAAATCAAATTCATCTTGAGGTATTAATTGAAGAACAGTTTCCAGAATTAAACCTATATTGATAGATTGACTTTTGTCAGTTTCAGAAATTTTATGGGCATCTTGTTCCAAAGCCAAAATACATAATTTCAGCATATCAGTAATGACACAACCAAGTTCTAAATAATTTTGAAACTTAATCTCAGCAACATTGGTTTCGTTATTTGCAGGTTTTAAAGTATGAAAATATAAAGAGGCTAATTTTCTAAGATCTAAATTTTTGATTTCGTTTGATTCCATATAATGAGGTGTTTATTTGAAAAAATATATGTTTTATTATTCTAAATTATTTCATGCAAGATGCTTTTTCTTTTTATTATTTCTAACATACGATCGTATGTTGTTTAAAATAAATCTTACAAATAGAATTGAAGGCAAATCTATTAAAATGAAAAAAAAGATAAAACGACATATATGTCGGTTAATATCTTTCTGAAATTTTACAATCTCTACGGGGTAATGTGGGTTTATATTTCGCTCCTCTGGAGCTCTTTTCTTTTGGTATAATTTTTCAGCTATAAATATTATGCTCCACTGGAGCATTACTTTAATTATCATAAAAAAGAAAACTCCTTTAGGAGTTGTTGGTTGGTAGTCCCAGCGGGACGAAATATTTATAGAATATTATTAAATCCATCTAAGAGCCCCAGCGGGGTGACATATTTTTTTTACCGTAATCGGCTATAAACATTATGTTTCGCTGGAGCATCGTTAATGGTCAAAAAAATGAAAAAACCCCGCTAGGAGTTTCTGGTCGGGAAACGTTAAAAAATCTAAATTTCTTCAAAAAACAATTCTAAACAAATTCATTCTTTACACTATAAATTTGAAAATCTTAATTTTTGTGTATTATATTTAAAATGAATTAGTTATGATTTTAAAAAATCGATTTCGCTGCAAATTGTGTTGGTTTTTATTATAACTTTATAAAATCAAAAATTTTTCATTATGACTGTAGATCAAATACTTAAAGCAAAAGGAAGAAATGTTTATTCGATTTTCTCCAATTTAACGGTTTATGATGCGTTAAAAGTGATGGGAGAAAAAAACATTGGAGCAATTTTAGTTATGGACGATAATATTCTAAAAGGAATATTGTCTGAAAGAGATTATGCTAGGAAAATTGTACTGAAAGATAAATCTTCTAAAGAAACTTTTGTTCATGAGATTATGGAAAGTCATGTTTTTACAGTAAAACTTTCAGATAATCTTGAAGATTGTATGGAACTTATGAGCGAAAAAAGAATAAGACACCTGCCTGTTTTAGAAGATGGAACAGTGGTTGGAGTAATTTCAATCAGCGATGTAGTGAAGGCAATTATAGAAATTCAGAAAGATACAATCAACCATTTGAATTCTTATATTTCTCAATAAAGCACACCTAAAAACGATAAAAATTCAAACGAGTCCAATTTCTATTGGACTTTTTCTATTTATTCGAATAAATTTTAGGAAAAGAAAACGCTAAAAAGACGCCATTTTAAAACAAGACTTATATCTTTGTAAGCTAGAATAAAAGCTAAAAACAATGAACAAAGAGAGTAAAAGAAGAGAAGCGTTACTGTACCACGCAGAACCAACTCCAGGAAAAATTCAGGTAGTTCCAACAAAAAAATATGCAACCCAGAGAGATTTATCATTGGCCTATTCGCCGGGAGTTGCAGAACCATGTTTAGAAATCGCAGCAAACAAAGAAGACGTTTATAAATATACAGCAAAAGGAAATTTAGTAGCCGTAATTTCAAACGGTACAGCTGTTTTAGGACTTGGAAATATTGGTCCAGAGGCAGGAAAACCTGTAATGGAAGGAAAAGGTTTATTGTTTAAAATTTTCTCAGACATTGATGTTTTTGATATCGAAATTGATACCGAAAATGTTGAAGAATTTATTCAGACTGTAAAAAATATTGCTCCAACTTTTGGAGGTATTAATCTTGAAGATATCAAAGCTCCAGAATCTTTTGAAATCGAAAGAAGATTGATCGAAGAATTGGATATTCCTGTAATGCACGACGACCAGCACGGAACAGCAATTATCTCTTCTGCAGCTTTAATCAATGCACTTGAATTGGCAGGAAAAAAAGCAGAAGATGTAAAAGTAGTAGTATCTGGAGCAGGATCGGCAGCAATTGCTTGTACAGATTTATACGTTTTACTTGGAGTAAAAGTTGAAAACGTTTTAATGTACAACAGTAAAGGACTTTTAACTAAAGATAATCCTGCACTTTCAGATTTACAATTAAAATATGCTATTGACGGAGCTAAAATTCCTTTAGAAGAAGCAGTAAAAGGTGCTGACGTTTTCATTGGATTATCTTCTGGAGATATTCTTTCGCCAGAAATGTTATTAACAATGGCAAAAAATCCGATCGTTTTTGCAATGGCAAATCCGAACCCGGAAATCGATTATAATTTGGCTGTACAAACTCGTAAAGATGTTATTATGGCTACTGGGCGTTCAGATTTTCCTAATCAGGTAAATAACGTATTAGGTTTCCCTTATATTTTTAGAGGAGCATTAGACGTTAGAGCGACAAAAATCAACGAAGAAATGAAAATGGCGGCTGTAAAAGCTTTAGCTATTTTGGCAAAAGAACCAGTTCCAGAGCAGGTAAACGTAGCTTACGGTGCAATGAAACTTGGATTTGGACAAGAATATATCATTCCTAAACCTTTCGATCCTAGATTGATCACTGTTGTAGCTCCTGCAGTTGCAAAAGCAGCAATGGAATCTGGAGTAGCAAAAAATCCTATTACAGACTGGGCAGCTTATGAAGATCACCTTCGTGAGCGTATGGGTAATGATAACAAAATGGTGCGTTTGATTACAAACCGTGCAAAATTAGATCCAAAGAAAATTGTTTTTGCTGAAGCAGATCAATTAAACGTTTTAAAAGCAGCTCAAATTGTTTATGAAGACGGAATTGGATTCCCAGTTTTATTAGGAAACAAAGAAGTGATTTTAGAATTAAAAGCAGAACTTGGTTTTGATGCTGATCTTGAAATCATTGATCCTAAAACAGATGAAGAAACTGAAAGACGTAACAGATTTGCTAAATCATTTTGGGAAGCAAGAGGAAGAAGAGGAGTTTCTAAACTAGATGCAGAAAAATTCATGCGCGAAAGAAACTATTTTGCAGCAATGATGGTTAATGAAGGTGAGGCTGATGCAGTAGTTACAGGACATTCTAGAAGTTATCCTTCTGTTGTAAAACCAATGATGCAGTTAATTCCAAAAGCACAAAATGCTTCGCTTATTGCAACTGCAAATATGATGCTTACATCTCGCGGACCAATGTTTTTATCAGATACTGCAATAAACATTAATCCATCTGCTCAAGATTTGATTAATATTGCGATTATGACTTCTAAAACAGCTAAAATGTTCGGAATTGAGCCTGTTATTGCAATGGTTTCGTTCTCAAACTTTGGTTCTTCTACTAGCGAAAGCGCTTCAAAAGTTAGAGAAGCTGTAGCTTATCTGCATAAAAATCACCCAGAATTAATTGTTGATGGAGAAATTCAAGCAGATTTTGCTTTAAATCCAGAAATGCTTCAAGAAAAATTCCCTTTCTCTAAATTGGCTGGAAAGAAAGTAAACACCTTGATTTTCCCTAATTTAGAATCGGCAAACATCACTTATAAATTATTAAAAGAATTGTATAAAGTGAATTCTATTGGACCAATTATGATGGGTATGGGCAAACCAGTTCACATTTTCCAATTAGGTGCAAGCGTAGAAGAAATGGTAAACATGGCTGCAATCGCTGTTATTGACGCACAAGAAAAAGAAAGTAAAAAGAATAAAATAGCACAATAAATCTTCTAAGAGGGATTCAACAAATTTGTCGTAGTTTTACGGCATTTTTGTTATATTTGATACTGATAAATTATATTTATGATAGCACATTTGCAAGGTAGATTAGTAGAAAAGAATCCTACAGAGGTTGTAATTGATTGTGGCGGAGTTGGTTATCAGGTAAATATATCGCTGCATACCTTCTCTTTAATTCCAAATTCTGAAAATATAAAATTGTATACGCATCTTCAAATTAAAGAAGATGCGCATACTTTATATGGTTTTGCCGAAAAATCGGAAAGAGAAATTTTTAGAATGCTGCTTTCTGTTTCAGGAATTGGAGCAGGAATTGCAAGAACAATGCTTTCGTCAATAGAACCAAAGCAAATTATAAACGCCATAGCATCTGGCGATGTGGGCGTAATCCAGTCTATAAAAGGGATTGGAAACAAAACGGCACAAAGAGTTATACTTGATTTAAAGGAAAAAGTTGTTAAATTGTATGATATTGACGAAGTTTTTGCTGTTCAAAACAATAGAAATCGAGATGAAGCGTTATCTGCTCTAGAAGTTCTAGGTTTTGTGCGAAAAGCTTCTGAAAAAGTGGTAGAAAAGATTGTGAAAGAAGATCCTGAAGCTACCGCAGAAACAATTATCAAAAAGGCTTTAAAAAGTTTATAAATTTCATTTTATATAAAAGAATTCTATGCGTAAAATTTGTATTTTGTTGCTGGTATTACTCTGCGGTAATGTTTTGCGTGCACAGGTTACACCGATAGCTCAAGATACAACAAAAACTCAATTTTCAGTAGGTAAGATAGATATCGAAGATCCGCCAAGCGTACTTTCGGCATATAGATACGATCCTATTACAGATCGTTATATTTACACCACTTCAGTAGATGGTTTCTCTATTAATTACCCTTTAATTTTAACTCCAAAAGAATACGAAGATTTAGTTCTAAAAGAATCGAGGCGAAATTATTTTAGAAAAAAATCAGACGCCATTGACGGTAAAAAAGCTGGAGCCGAAGCAGCTAAAAAAGATTTATTACCAAGATATTACATCAACTCGAGTTTATTCGAAAGCATCTTTGGAAGTAATACCATAGATGTAAAGCCCACAGGTTCAGTAGAAATGGACTTGGGTATGCGTTACACAAAACAAGATAATCCTTCATTTTCGCCAAGAAACAGATCTTCCCTAACTTTTGATTTTGACCAAAGAATCAGTATGAGTTTAATGGGGAAAATTGGAACTCGTCTTGAAGTAAATGCCAACTACGACACTCAATCAACATTTGCTTTTCAAAACTTATTTAAACTAGCTTATACTCCTTCAGAAGATGATATTGTTCAGAAAGTTGAGGTGGGTAATGTGAGCATGCCTCTTAATAGTACGCTTATTCGAGGTGCTCAAAGTTTATTTGGGGTCAAAGCGCAACTGCAATTTGGCAAGACAACTGTTACAGGGGTTTTCTCAGAACAGAAGTCACAAACCAAAAGTATAGTCGCAGAGGGTGGCGGAACCGTACAAAACTTTGATTTATTTGCATTAGATTATGATAATGACCGACATTTCTTCTTATCACAATATTTTAGAAATAAATATGATGCTTCGTTAAAGAATTATCCATTAATTGATAGCCGTGTTCAAGTTACAAGGATAGAAGTTTGGGTAACTAATAAACAGAATAGAATAACAACAGGAAATAATAACTTAAGAAATATTATTGCGCTTCAGGATTTGGGAGAAGGCCAGGTTACAGGTGTGCCAGATAACGAAGTTGTTGTTATTACAAATCCAACAGGTTTCTTTAATAATCCTATAGATTCTCCAACAGATAATACAAATAATAAATACGATCCTGGAGCAATCGGAAAAGCAGGAAGTTATTTAAATTCTAATATTAGAGAAATTGTCACAGCAAAATCAGGATTCAATAATACCAATGTAAATGAAGGTACAGATTACTCTGTCCTTGAAAATGCAAGAAAATTAACAACACAAGAATATACTTTTAATGCACAGTTAGGTTATATCTCATTACAACAGCGTTTGGCCAATGACGAAATTTTAGCAGTTGCGTTTGAATATACTGTTGGAGGAAAAGTGTATCAAGTTGGGGAATTTGGAAGTGATGGTGTAGATGCAACTGTGGTTACAGGAAACAACAATGCCAATCAGGCAATTGTTACACAAAGTTTGGTTTTGAAAATGCTGAAAAGCAGTTTGACAAACGTACAGAATCCAGTTTGGAACTTGATGATGAAAAACGTGTATCAAATTCCACAGGCATACCAAATCAAACAAGAAGATTTTAGACTTAACATTCTCTATACAGATCCTTCGCCAATCAATTATATTACGCCGGTTGCGGGAAGCACTTTTCCACCAAATCCTGCGCCAGATGATAAATTAGACCAAACGCCATTATTGAATGTCTTTAATCTTGACCGTTTAAATTACAACAACGATCCGCAGACAGGAGGAGACGGATTCTTCGATTATGTTCCTGGAGTTACGGTTGACGTTCAGAATGCACGAATTATTTTTACGACTAAAGAACCATTTGGAGAACTTTTGTTTAGAAAATTAAACACAGGCACTGGGGAAAGTTATAACGATCCAACTACATATAATCCGAATCAGAGGAAATATGTATTTAGAAATATGTATAAGAATACTCAGGCGGGTGCTTTGCAGGATAGTGACAAAAACAAATTCTTATTAAGAGGAAAATACAAATCTTCGGGTAGTAACGGTATTCCTATTGGTGCTTTCAACGTGCCGCAGGGATCTGTAGTGGTAACAGCTGCCGGAAGAGTTTTAGTAGAAGGTATTGATTATAGTGTAGATTATCAATTAGGAAGAGTGCAGATATTAGATCCATCACTTCAGGCTTCTAATACTCCGATTGAAGTTTCGTTAGAAAACAATTCAATCTTTGGACAGCAAACCAGAAGATTTATGGGATTCAATATTGAACATAAAATTTCTGAAAAATTTGTTGTTGGTGGAACATTCTTAAAAATGACAGAACGTCCTTTCACGCAAAAATCAAGTTATGGGCAAGAATCTGTAAATAATACTATTTTTGGTTTCAACGGAAATTATGCAACAGAAGTTCCATTTTTAACAAGATTGGCTAACAAACTGCCAAATATAGATACAGATGTTCCTTCTAATCTTTCGATTCGCGGAGAAGTAGCATTTTTGAAACCAGATGCTCCAAAAGCAAGTGATTTTGAAGGTGAAGCAACTATTTATATCGATGATTTTGAAGGTACTCAGACTACAATCGATATGAGGTCTGCATATGCTTGGAGTTTGGCTTCAACACCATTTATTACTTCAGCCATAGACAATACTTTTAATGCCAGCTCAAATACTTTAGAGTATGGTTATAAACGTGCTAAGCTGTCTTGGTATACTATTGATCCGATTTTCTATACTTCAAAACCTTCAGGAGTTTCAAATGATGATTTGTCTTTAAACTCAACAAGAAGAATTTACAGTAAAGAACTTTATCCAAATACAGATATTGCACAGGGACAAATTCAGGTAGTTAATACGCTCGATTTAACGTATTATCCTTCAGACAGAGGACCATATAACAATAACCCAAATTTTGCTTCAAGCAATCCAGCTGGTAATTTTGGAGGAATTATGCGTTCGCTTAACTCTACTAACTTTGAGCAAGGAAATGTCGAGTACATCCAGTTTTGGGTGTTGGATCCTTATGTTGGTACAGGACAAGCTCAGTCAACTAACAACGGAAAAATCTATTTCAATTTAGGTGAAGTTTCTGAAGACGTTTTAAAAGACGGAAGAAAACAGTATGAGAATGGTTTGGGGCCAGATCAGATTATGGTAAACCCGCAACCGATTTGGGGAGACGTTCCAGCATCTCAATCATTGATTTACGCATTTGATACTAATCCAGACAATCGTAAAAATCAGGATGTCGGTTTAGATGGTCTGCCAGATGCAAAAGAAGGATCGATTTATAACAATTATGCAGGAGAACCAGATCCCGCTGCCGATAACTATAAATACTTTTTAAATGAAGAAGGAGGCGTTTTACAGCGTTATAAAAGATACAACGGAACAGAAGGAAATTCTGCTGTAAGCGTTGATGATCCAAACCGTGGTTCTACAACCCTTCCAGATGTTGAAGATATCAATCGTGATAATACCATGAGTACAATCAATGCTTATTATGAGTATAGTATTGATGTAAAGCCAGGCATGCAGGTTGGTGAAAATTATATCACAGATATTAGAGAGGTTCAAAACGTAGAGCTTCCAAATGGAGGTTCAACCAATGCAAGATGGATTCAATTTAAAATTCCTGTTTCAAAACCTCAAAATACTATTGGGAATATTACCGACTTTAGATCGATTCGTTTCATGCGTATGTTCATGACTGGATTTAATGATCAAATGACAGTTCGTTTTGGAGCTTTAGATTTAGTTCGTGGAGAGTGGAGAAAGTATACAGGAACACTAGATGCAAATGATACAAATCCTGATGATGACGGAACCCAGTTTGATGTTGCGGCAGTAAACATTCAAGAAAACGGTACCAAATGTCCAGTTAACTATGTTATTCCACCAGGAGTTCAAAGAGAACAATTGTATAATAATAATACGATTATCAACCAGAATGAACAGTCTTTAGCAGTTCGAATTGCAGGTACAGGATTAGAATATCAAGATTCTAGAGCAGTTTTCAAAAATGTAAGCGTTGACATGCGTCAGTACAAAAAATTGAAAATGTTCCTTCATGCTGAATCGCTTCCAAATGAAAATCAGCTTTTAGATGATGAGATGATCGGATTTATCCGTTTTGGTAACGATTTTACACAGAACTTTTACCAAGTTGAGATTCCATTAAAAGTAACAAGAACAGGTGGATCTTGTACTATTAGTCCAGATCAGGTTTGGCTTGAAGAGAATAATATTGATTTGGTTCTATCTCTATTGACAAGAATGAAGATTTTGGGAATGAATATCGATATTAATTCGTCAAAGAGAGATATAAATGGTATTTATTATCCAGACCGAGATCCAGATGTACAGGGTGGTGACCAAGACGCTAAGTTAACTTTGGGGATTAAAGGAAATCCGAATTTTGGATTGGTTCGAAATTTAATGGTAGGAGTAAAAAGTGCGGCAAACCATAAAGATATTATGGGAGAAGTTTGGTTTAACGAACTTCGTATGTCTGATCTAGAAAACAAAGGAGGTATGGCTGCATTACTGAATCTAGATACCAATATGGCCGATTTGATGACATTGTCTGCTTCTGGTAAAAAGAGTACAATTGGTTTTGGTTCTCTTGAGCAGGGAGCAAACGAAAGAGATCGTGAAGATATTCAGCAGTACAACATTGTAACCAATATAAATTTAGGAAAACTGTTGCCTCCAAAATGGGGTATTAATCTTCCATTCAATTATGCAATCGGAGAGGAAGTTATTACGCCAGAATACGATCCGTTTAATCAGGATATTAAGTTAGATCAATTAATAGCAGAAACTACAGATCCAGCAGAAAAAGAAAATATTAGAACACGTGCAGTTGATTACACTAAGCGTAAAAGCATCAATTTTATTGGAGTAAGAAAAGATAGAGCGCCAGAACAGAAACCACATGTTTATGATGTAGAAAACTTTACTTTTTCTCAATCTTACAATCAGGTAGAAAGACACGATTATGAAGTTGAAAATTACAACGACGAACAATCGAATACTGCAGTAAATTATGCTTATACATTCCAGCCAAAAGAGGTGGTTCCGTTTAAGCAGACCCAATTCATGAAAAAAAGTGATTATTGGAAAATGTTGAGCGATTTTAATTTTAATTATCTTCCTTCAAATATTTCGTTTAATACTAATATTTTAAGACAAAGCAACCGTCAGCAGTATAGACAAGTTGAAGATGTTCAAGGTATTGGACTTGATCCTCTTTACAGAAGAAATTTTGCTTTTAATTATCAATATGGTTTCGGATTTAATTTGACAAAATCATTAAAATTAAACTATACAGCAGCGTCTAATAATATTGTTAGAAACTTCTTGAATGACGATAATACACCAAAAGAAGATTTTAATATCTGGGATGATTATTTTGATATTGGTATACCAAATCAGCATTTACAGCAATTGGTTCTGAATTATGATATTCCAATTAATAAAATTCCAATATTTAGTTTTGTAAAAGCGACTTACTCTTATACTGCCGATTATAACTGGCAACGTTCTTCGACAGCAATGTCTCAGTACGTTGATGACAGTGGAGTGTCTTGGGATTTAGGAAATACGGTTCAAAATGCCAATTCTAATACTTTTTCGACGACATTAAATATGAATACATTGTATAAGTATTTAGGTCTAACACCAGGGGCAAAACCTGCAAAAACAGCAAAACCTGCTGCGCCGCCAAAACCAGGTGAGAAAATTGTAAATACAGCTAAACCTGTTACAAGTAGCAATCCTTTTTATGATGGTTTAATTGGAGTATTGACTAGTGTTAAAAACGTTCAAATTAATTATACAAAAAATAGCGGAACAGTTTTACCAGGTTATATTCCAGGTGTAGGTTTCTTTGGTACTTCTAAGCCTTCGTTAGGATTCGTATTTGGTAGTCAGGATGATGTGCGTTTTGAAGCTGCTAAAAATGGATGGCTGACCAGTTATCAGAATTTCAACCAGAACTTCACGCAGGTTAGCAATAAATTGTTGAAAGTAACAGCAAACGTAGATTTATTGCCAGATTTGAAAATTGATTTAGCAATGGATCGTGCTTATTCTGAGAATTCATCAGAACAATATACAGTTAGAGATTCTATTGGAGGATTATATTATAAGCCATTATCACCATATACTTATGGAATGTTTTCTATTTCAACGGTATTAATTAAAACGTCTTTCTCTACAAGTACAGAAACTGTGTCGTCTGCATTTGATGATTTTAGAAGCAATCGTTTGGTTATTGCAAATCGTTTAGCAGAGGAACACTATGGAGGAGGAGTAATTCCAAGATATGGAGATGCTAATAATCCAATTCCAGCTGAAACAGATCCTAATTATAAAATATATGTTGCCAATGAAGGGTATCCAATTGGTTTCTCAAAAAGTAATCAAGCAGTTTTGCTTCCTTCATTTATGGCTGCCTATACAGGAGCAGATGCTTCAAAGAGTTCGACAGGTATTTTTAGAAGTTTCCCTATTCCAAACTGGAATATTAAATATAATGGTTTAATGCGTTATAAGTATTTCAAAGATCATTTTAGACGTTTTTCATTGCAGCACAATTATAGAGCATCGTATACAATTAGCCAGTTTAGATCTAACTTTGATTATTTAGAGAATCCAACAGGACAGGATGTAAATACTAACTTCTTTAATAAAACGATTATGTCTAATGTTAACTTAGTAGAGCAGTTTAGTCCATTGATGAGAATTGATTTTGAATTGAAAAATTCATTCCGTTTATTGACAGAAGTTAAAAAAGATCGCGCTTTGTCTATGAGTTTCGATAATAATTTATTGACAGAGGTTAGAGGAGTAGAATACGTAGTAGGAGTAGGATATCGTTTTAAAGATGTAATTATCTCATCAAGATTAGCAGATAATCCGACAGGAATTATTAAAAGTGATATCAATATAAAAGCTGATTTCTCATATAGAAATAACGAAACTCTAGTTCGCTATTTAGATTACGATAATAATCAGCTGGCAGCAGGACAGAATATATGGACGTTGAAATTGACGGCAGATTATGCTTTCAGTAAAAACTTAACGGCAATATTCTATTATGACCATTCGTTCTCGAAAGCAGTTATTTCAACTTCTTTCCCTTTAACGAATATCAGATCAGGTTTCACACTTCGTTATAATTTCGGAAATTAAATTTGAGTTTCTAAACTAGATTTTATTAGAAGATTATTACATTTGTGGCTTAAATTTTAAACAATCAATTTTCAAACACAACTATTATGAGCATACCAGCAAATTTAAAGTACACAAAAGATCACGAATGGGTTAGCATTGAAGGAGATGTTGCAACAGTAGGAATTACTCATTTTGCACAAAAGGAGTTAGGAGATATCGTGTATGTTGAAGTAGAAACTTTAGACCAGACATTAGATAAAGATGAGGTTTTTGGAACAGTTGAAGCTGTAAAAACAGTTTCTGATTTATTCTTACCATTAACAGGTGAAATCATTGCTTTTAATGAAGAATTAGAAAGTGCTCCTGAAACAGTAAATTCAGATCCTTATGGAGCTGGATGGATGATTAAAATAAAAATTGCTGATGCATCAGAAATTGACTCTCTATTATCTGATCAAGCTTATAAAGATTTAATCGGTGCCTAAACAACTATTATTAATTTGGGCAATTATCTGCTCAGGAATTATTACTTATTTTTGTTTGACAGATTCAAGTAATATACCAGCGGTTAATTTTCCGAGTATTGATAAAATTGTCCACTTCTGTTTCCATTTTGGATTTACAATCTCGTGGATTTTATTTTTCAAAAAAGAATTAAAAGGTAAAGATGCAGATGACTATAAAGCATATTTGATTTCTTTCATATTTTCTGTCTTTTTTGGAATCACAATCGAAATTCTTCAAAGTGCTCTTACGGTAACAAGATCGTCTGATGTTACAGATATATTAGCAAATGCGCTAGGAGCTGTTGTGGCAGTTTTTTCAGCAATAGCTTTTAAAAGGCAAATCGATAAAATATAATTTTAGAAACCCACTTCGGTGGGTTTTTTATTACAAGAAAATCAAGCACTTAAAAGCTATGTTTTTTCAATATAAAATGTACTTTTGTGCTGGTTTTGTGCAACTTCTATCAAAATGAATGTAAAGCAATATTTGGACTCCACGTATTTAAAAACTGCATCGCAAGCTGGTCTTTCGGAAGCAGAAAATACTATTGTGGTCAAAAATGCAATTGCGGAAGCAATTCATGAAGGTTTCAAACTAATTATGATTCGTCCAGAATATGTTGCTCTGGCAAAAAAAATGATTATAGAAGCCAATTCTGTTCTATTAGTCGGAACCGTAATTGATTTTCCAGAAGGGAAATCAAGTCTTGAAGACAAAATTAAAGAAGCTAATGAAGCTATTGCTAATGGAGCTGACGATTTAGATTTTGTATGCAACTACGAAGCATTTAAAAATGGTGATCTCGATTTAGTGAAAAAAGAAATCTTAATCGGAACACAGATAGGTTTAGCAAACGATAAAACCGTAAAGTGGATTATTGAAGTTGCTGCCTTAACAGATAAAGAAATTATTCAGCTATCGTCCTTGATAAAACATGTTGTAGTATCTAGTTTTAAAGAAGACGATTTTGAATCTGTTTTTGTAAAATCTTCTACTGGTTTTTACAAAACAGACGATGGTGCTCCAAATGGAGCGACAGTCCCAAGTATAATTATGATGCTTGAAAATGCTTCGCCACTTTCCATAAAAGCAGCAGGCGGAGTCCGTTCATTTGAAGAAGCGGCAGAAATGATTCGTTTAGGAGTAAAACGAATTGGAGCTTCGGCTGCAAAAGCAATTGCTAATGGGGAAATTTCCCCAAACCAATATTAAATAAATACCCAGATTTTAAGTGAATAAGTTTTTTTTGTCCCTTGTTTTAATTTTTTCTTTTTTTATTCTTTCCGCTCAGCAAAATGGTAATTCTTCAATTCAGTCGGGTTTCACTGCAGAAATGTTTCCGGTTTTTCCTAACTGCGAAAATTTGGAGGCCAAAAAATTAGAAACCTGTTTTTATAAAGAAGTGCAGGATTTTGTATTTAACAATTTTCAAGTTCCTCAAAAATTAAAACAGACCAATTATAAAGGAGCAGTAAAATTGCTTTTTGAAGTAAATGCAGAAGGAGAATTTAAAGTGATTTATGTTTCTGCAGAAACGGAAGAATTGTCTGAAGAAGCGAAAAGAGTATTCGGGACATTTCCAAAAATAAAACCTTCGACTTATAACGGAAAGCCGACGTATTCTAAATATACGATTTCTATTGATATACCGCTAAAAAGTGCAGCACAGCTTGCCGCAGAAGCTCAGGCAGCAGCAGAAATTTTAAAACCAGCCGAAAAACCAATGACAGAGTTGGATAGTATTGTCTATAAAAAATACAATAATCCAGAATTCGATAGCCATTTAAATATTCCTTTTTCGCACAGCTATTATGCGCAGTTTGATGCTGCAATGAACGAGGTTGGAAGTAATAATCACACAGCTTCTAAGCCTTATACTTATGCTGAGGTTTCAAAATATTATAATTTAAGAGCCGTAAATGAATCGTTACAGAAAAAAACATCAACTTGGCTGGGACGAAAGTGGTGGAATGAAAATTTAGTGCAGATTCAGGGAGAAGATTATTGGTTTGCCTTAAATCCAATTGTGGATTTACAAATGGGTAAAGCTTCAGATCTTGATGCCTCTTACACTTACGTGAATACGAGAGCATTAAACTTTAGAGGAGGTTTAGGGAAGCAAATTAACTTTACAACTACATTTTTTGAGAGCCAGGGAAGATTTGCAGGATATTTTAACGATTATGCGGAATCGATTAAGCCTTCAGGAGGAAATCCAGCAATAATTCCAGGAGTTGGAATTGCAAAAAGATTCAAAACAGATGCTTACGATTTTCCTTTGGCGGAAGCGAATATTACCTTTGCGCCAGGAAAAATATTTGATTTTCAGTTAGGTTACGGCCGAAATTTTATAGGAGATGGTTATCGTTCTTTATTAGAGAGCGATGGAGCAAGTCCATACCCATATTTTAAATTGAATACTAAATTCTGGAAAATTAAATACACCAATACGTATATGTGGATGAAAGACGTTCGTCCAGAAGTAACGGCTGAAAAAACATATGCGACCAAATTTATGGCAAATCACTATTTGAGTTGGAATGTTTCTAATAGAGTAAATTTAGGTTTTTTTGAATCTGTAGTTTGGACGAATTCTAACAATAGAGGTTTTGATGCTAATTTTGTTAATCCGATTATTTTTTACCGTGCAGTAGAATTTGGTTCTTCATCTAAAAGCGGAAATGCGCTTTTAGGAATTACTGGAAAATACAAATGGAATAATAGTATAAATCTGTATTCGCAATTCTTGATCGATGAATTTTCTGTTTCTGATGTTGGAGCGGGAAATCAAAGTTGGAAAAACAAATTTGGGTTTCAGTTTGGAGCAAAATATTTCAATGCGTTTAATGTAAAAGATTTACTAGTGCAGGTGGAATTTAATAGAGTGCGTCCTTATGTTTACTCGCACAGTGCTGTTATTACAAATTATGGGCATAATAATCAGAGTGTTGGGCATCAGTGGGGTGGAAATTTTAATGAGCTTATTGCAATTGCTAGATATCATAAAGGCCGTTGGCTTGCCGATGCAAAATTGACAGTTGGAACAAGAGGTTTGGATTTCGATACTGCGGAAGACTCTTATAATTATGGAGGAAATATTTATAAAAGTTATGATGAGAAACGTCCGTATGATACAGGCGTAAAAATTGGACAGGGAAATAAAACGAATGTTTTTATTGCAGATATTCAAGGTGGTTATTTGATTAATCCGATGACAAATTTGAAGCTGTTTGGCAGTTTGATCTATAGAAATTTTGACCCTACTCAAGAAACAGCGACAACTTTTAAGCAAAGTACCACTTGGTTTAGTATTGGTTTACGTTCGGATATTTTTAATTGGTATTTTGATTACTAGTATTTTTAATAAGATTTTTCGAAATAATAGTGTTAAAGAATGCTGAGATCTTAATTTGCAAAGGTTTTATTGAAAAAAATCTATTTTTATAGGCTTAAATTCTACAATCTAATTTGTACATTTGCACCACTCAAAAAAAATACACAAAAACAACGGTATTGAACGCTGCAAAAAATACATTATCAATCAAATCAATATTTCTAGATTTTAAAGAGATCACTAAAGCTGGTTTAGCTATTAGTGTATTATTCTCTTCTATCGCTGGATATTTATTAGGAGTAGATTCTGAGCATCCTTTCAAATGGAGTGTTTTGGCTGTTTTGGCAGTTGGGGGCTATTGTATGGTAGGAGCTTCAAACGCTTTTAATCAAGTAATCGAGAAAGATATCGATTCTTTGATGGATCGTACTAAAAATCGTCCAGTTCCATCAGGTCGTATGTCTCCAAAAGTAGCTTTGCTAGTAGCAAGTCTTTTGACAATTTTAGGAATTGCACTTCTTTATACTATAAACGCAAAGTCAGCAATGTTTGCTGCAATTTCTATATTTCTTTATACAAGTGTTTATACACCATTAAAAACAGTAACTTCGTTGTCTGTTTTTGTTGGAGCATTTCCTGGAGCAATTCCGTTTATGCTGGGTTGGGTAGCAGCAACTGGCGAATTTGGTATAGAAGCAGGAACTTTATTTTTAATTCAATTTTTTTGGCAGTTTCCTCATTTCTGGTCTATTGGGTGGTTTTTGTATGAAGACTATGAGAAAGCGGGAATTTTTATGCTTCCGACAGGTAAAAAAGATAAAGGAACTGCATTGCAAATAATATTGTATACAATTTGGCTTATAATAGCATCGTTATTGCCTGTGTTAGGTTTTACAGGGCAATTGTTTATTTCTCCAATTGCAGCGGTTTTAGTCTTTCTATTAGGGATTTGGATGCTTTTCTATGCAGTTCGTTTGTATCGATTAAGAACTGCGAAAGCAGCGAGAACATTAATGCTAGTAAGCGTTTCTTATATTTCGCTGTTGCAAATTGTATTTATAATAGATAAATTTTTAAGATAGTTATGGAAATGACATTAAAAACAAATGAAGAACAAGTAAGGAAATCAAAATCAGCAAAACTGATTCTGCTTTTCGCAATGGTTAGTATGACCATGATGTTTGCTGGTCTGACAAGTGCATTTGTAGTAAGTAAATCAAGAGCAGACTGGTTGAAGAATTTTGAACTTCCTTCGGCGTTCTATTGGAGTACAGCAGTAATCATTGCATGTAGTGTTACTTTTCACCTGGCAAAAAAAGCCATTCAAAAAGACAATAGAAGTGCAGTTACAGGATTGCTTCTTGGAACTTTGGCTTTAGGAATTTTATTTGTGGTATTACAATTCAAAGGATTTGGACAAATCGTTGCTGAAGGGTATTACTTTACTGGAGAAGGTAGTTCAATTACTACAACTTTTCTTTATGTGGTAACAGTTACACACCTGTTGCACTTAGCTGGCGGATTAATTTCACTTTTAATTATAATTTATAATCATTTTAAACAAAAATACAATTCGACTCAAACTCTTGGGATAGAGCTAGGTGCGATGTATTGGCACTTTTTGGATTTATTATGGGTATATTTATTTTTATTTTTATATTTCTTTAAATAAGAAAAAAACGTAAATTTGGGAACTTTTTAACGAATATCTTTTATGGGAGCGACAGTTACTACTGCAAACAACGACGAAAAAACTTGGGGAGGCGGTCACAATGAGCCTTTAGGAGCAAGTTATGGTAAAATGATGATGTGGTTTTTTATCGTATCAGATGCCTTAACATTCTCTGGATTTCTAGGAGCTTATGGTTTTTCTAGATTTAAATTTATTGAAACTTGGCCTTTGGCTGATGAAGTGTTCACTCACTTCCCATTTATGCATGGTGTTGCGGCTCCAATGTATTATGTAGCATTAATGACTTTTATTTTGATCTTTTCTTCTGTAACAATGGTATTAGCTGTTGATGCAGGACACCAATTGAAAAAGACAAAAGTTGCAATCTATATGTTCTTAACTATTATTGGAGGTTTAATTTTCGTTGGTTCTCAAGCTTGGGAATGGAAAAACTTCATTAAAGGAGAATATGGTGCAGTTGAAACAGTTGGAGGAAGTTTACTTCAATTCGTGGATAAAGATGGTAAAAGAGTAGCTTTGGCTGATTTTGCTGTTAAATTGCCAGAACAAAGAGAAGCTTTAACAAGAAGCCACTCAACTTGGTTTATGGAAGATGCTCAGTCTCTTCCAACTTATACGGTTGCTGAAGTGCAAGCTGGATTTAAAGCACATCCAGAAATCTTAATCAGAACAGAAAAACTTACAGATAAAAAGCAAAAGACAGTTTTGTCAAGAGAAGAATCTGAAAAACATTTGGCTAGTGCTAAATATGTAGTAGAAGGTGCTAACTTGATCAGAAACGAGTACGGTAATAAATTATTTGCTGATTTCTTCTTCTTTATTACAGGTTTCCACGGATTCCACGTATTCTCTGGAGTTATCATCAACATCATTATTTTCTTTAATGTATTGTTAGGTACTTACGAGAAAAGAAGAAGCTACGAAATGGTAGAGAAAGTTGGTTTATACTGGCACTTCGTAGATTTAGTTTGGGTATTTGTATTTACAGTTTTCTACCTAGTTTAATTTTTAGAATTTAATTATTATGTCACACGAGCACGTATCAAATACAAAAAGAATCTGGTTTGTTTTCGGATTACTTTCAGTAGTAACTACAGTAGAGGTTATTTTAGGTATCTACAAACCTGGAGTATTGGAATTTAATCATTTTGTTGGATTGAATCTATTAAACTGGATTTTCTATATCTTAACAATTTTCAAAGCATATTATATTGTATGGGCATTTATGCACATGGAAGGTGAAAAAAGCAACCTTAGATGGTCTGTAGTTTCTCCTGTTATCTTCCTAGTTTTATATTTATTGTTTATTCTGTTAACAGAAGGACATTATATTTATGGGGTTTTTAAAGATTCTACTATTAAATGGAATTTTTAACATGATATTAATTCGAAAAGAAGCTCCGATTTACGGAGCTTTTTTTATTTTTGTACCTCAATAATTCCCCGTTAATACAATGAAAAAAAATATAGTTCTCTTTGTACTTTTTGTATTGCCAATTGTAGCGTATTTATTTTTCGCTTCTGGTGTAAATAGTTTTACAACACTTCCTGTAATAACACCAAAAGTGGCCGACTTTGGAAACTGGAATTCATTAAACGGAAAAAAAATCTCCCTTGATAAGAAGATTACTGTACTAGGCTTTGCGGGTACAAATATTTTAGAAAATAGAGGTAATTATTTTAATCTAAATGAAAAGATCTATAAACGTTATAACGGTTTTGAAGATCTTCAGTTTGTAGTGTTGTGTCCAACAGGAACTGAAAAAGAAGCTCAAAAAATTGTTGATGCTTTATCTCCTTTTACAGATGTTAAGAATTGGAATTTTGTTTTTGCTTCAAAAGAAGAAATCCAGAAGTTTTATGACGGATTGCATTTAAAAGAAAAGCTGAATGAAAACCTTGGAACTTCTAATGTTTATATTATCGATAAAGAACGTAATCTAAGAGGTAGAAAAGATAAAGAGGAATATAAAGAGGGGTATGATACTTTTCATCCATCTGAATTAAGCAATGAGATGCTTGATGATTTCAAGATTATTCTTTACGAATACCGCGCAGCTTTAAAGAAAAATCATAACGCTACAAAGCAACTTTAAAATCATTTATAATGTTTAAGAACAAATCATATATCGGAATCTCTTTTGTCATTTTGATTTTTGGGATTTACGCCATTCCTAAAATTGTTGATCGAGTTAAAAACGGTGACGTTGTAAAAGGAAATCGTTTGGATAATGTTGGAGTTAAATCTTCAAAGGAAGCTAAACTTTTAACAATTGGCCCAGCTCCAAAATTCGAGTTGACGAATCAGGACAATATTAAAGTTTCTAATGAAACGTATAAGGGAAAAGTATATGTTTTGGAATTCTTCTTTACAACTTGTCCGTCTATTTGTCCAAAGATGAATATGAGTATGCTAGAGATTGAAAAGACCTTTTTCGGAAACCCGAACTTTGGAATTGTTTCTATTACAATCGACCCTAAACATGATACGCCACAAGTTTTAAGAGATCACGCTAAATTGTTAGGTGTAAAATCTTCAAACTGGAATTTCTTAACAGGAGACAGAAACGTAATCATGGATTTGTCTAATAAAGGTTTTAATCTTTATGCTGGAGAGAATGATAAAGTAAGCGGTGGATTTGAGCATTCTGGTTTATTTGCTTTAATAGACAAAGATGGAAACATTCGTTGCAGAAAAGATGAATACGGAAACCCAAATATTTATTACGACGGTTTAGATAAAAAAGGAGTGAGAGATATTCAAGAAGATATTAAAATTTTATTAGCAGAATAAAAATGGAAGATAATACTTTAGAGAAAAAATATAGCAAGTTCATTATTGCAGTTTCAATTGTAATCCCAGTTGTTGTGGCCATTTTGTTCGGAGTTAAATTGAAAGATTTTGGTTTTAATGTAGAGCCTTTATCGTTCTTGCCTCCAATTTATGCAACTACAAATGGTATTACAGCAATTGTTTTGGTTTGGGCTGTTTTGGCAATTAAAAAAGGAAACCAAAAACTACACGAAAGATTAATGACTTTTGCTATTGCATTGTCAGTTGCTTTTTTGGTTATGTATGTAGCATATCATATGACTTCAGATTCTACAAAATATGGAGGAGAGGGAGCATTGCGTTATGTTTATTTCTTTATTCTTGTAACGCATATTTTATTATCAATTGCAATTATTCCACTTGTTTTAATCACCTATGTTAGAGCGCTTGCAAAACGTTTTGATAGACATAGAAAAATTGCTAAAATCACATTTCCTCTTTGGTTGTATGTTGCGGTAACTGGAGTGGTAGTTTATTTAATGATTTCGCCATATTATGTACACTAAAAATAAAATCCAAAAATCAAGTTCCAAATTACAAAGTTTCATGTTTGGGATTTGTATTTTTTTAATTGGAATTTCAGCAAATGCTCAATGCGCCATGTGCCGTGCAGCACTATCAGGAGATTCTAATACTAAAAAAGCTGAAGCAGTAAATGATGGAATTGTTTATTTAATGGTTATTCCGTATTTACTAGTATTAATAATAGGATATTTGATTTATCGAATGTATTCTAAAAAGAAAAAAGCAGTGTAATAATTACACTGCTTTTTTTTTATTATTTAAGTCCGTTAACCGAGACATTTACCGTACCGTTTATTTTGATGAATGCTATAATGGCCTGATTGGTTAACTGTATTTTGTCAAACTGAATATCTTCCATTTTCCCATTAACGAATACACCTGGCATTGGTGAGTAATTCTTTAGATATCCTGCCATGCTCTTTTTGCCTTCTTCCAAATTTGGCTGAATCGAATAGCGACAGCTTTCTTCCATTTTTCTTAGAATGAATCCTTGCGCTAGCCAGTTAGCTGTTCGCATCAATTTACTTTTGGTATCTAAAACGTAATCTAGTTTTTCAAAATAAATTTCTTTTGTCTGCACATTGTATGACGGAAAACCATTTAAATAAAGTGTTCCATTTATATATCCTAGAACATCTAATGCAATAATCATTTTGCCATCTTTATGCCAGATTGATACATTTTTCACAGTTACTTTTTTGCTGCCAGAACCAAATTCCTGACCGGCAAAATTCTTGGTCATAATTTTTGAGGCATCTACGTAGCTTGAAATTGCTGCGATATTAGCAGAAATCTGATTTGGGATTTTAGCAACTGGTTTTAACGCGATTTTGTTTGCATTGTATTTTGAGTCTGGCTGTTTGCCAACAATTGTTTCCATATTGCATTTCATACCCATGTCAAGCAAAAATGAATCGTTTTTAAGTTTGGCATTTGTAGAATAAATTTCAATGGGAACAATTCGAAGCCAGCTTTCATAAGTGTCACTCATTTGAAAAGGAGTGCAGATTTTTTCGACAGCTTGGAGAACATTTGGTTTAAAGTCCATTGATTTTTCAATTGCTGCATCAATTTCCTTTTCCAGTTTGCTTTTGAAAATAGAAATAGCAGGATTTATCAAATATGTAATTGGCATGTTTTTGCCAAATATTGACATGGTTGGACTTTCGTTCCAGTTTAGTGATTTAAATTCTGTTTTTGTGGAAAGCTTCCAATTGGTTAGGGCAGTTTCGCTTGAAAGTGTGATAACTCCGTTTAAGTTAAATTCTCTTACGTCATACAATTCAACTCCAAGCTTTTTTGTTCCAATTCGATATTTGATCGTCGCTTTAAGCGGTAAAATTGTTCTAATTCTTTTATCAAGATTCGATGGATCATTTTGAATTTTAATTGGAGCTTGTTTCCAGATTTTCATTTCAATATCGTCATCTTCGATATTATTGTCTTCATAAATTAAACCGTTAAGCAAAGAGTTGGTCTGATTTTCAATATCGCTTAATTTGATGGTAATAGGAAGGTTTATAAAGGAGGGACTGCTGTCATAAATCAGCGGACTAGCATCGTCCGGTTCGGGTTTTAATGTTTCTAATTTTTGAGCCGATGAACAGCTTGATAGCACTGCAAGTACTGTAAACATTGAAATAATAGAACTAAGCTTCATTTAAGATGATTTTTATTACGAAGTAAAATTACGAAAACAATCATATTTTATTAAAAAAGTGTAACAATAACTAAATTATGCAGTCTTATACAAAATAGGTAACAAAATTATTAACTTTTTATTATCATAAATTACTTAATAAAAACGTTATTATTGTCTAAAAAAATTAACAATACCATGATTGAAATTAAAGATTTACATAAATCCTATAAGATGGGAAGTTCAGAATTACATGTATTAAAAGGTATTAATTTTAATATTGAAGAGGGTGAATTAGTTGCAATCATGGGGTCATCTGGTTCAGGTAAATCTACACTTCTTAACATTTTGGGAATTCTGGATGAAGCTGATTCTGGAAGTTATATTTTAGATAAAACACCTATAAAAAAATTAAACGAAACAATTGCCTCAAAATACCGTAATAAGTTTTTAGGTTTTGTTTTTCAGTCTTTTAACTTAATCAATTACAAAACAGCATTAGACAATGTTGCGATGCCTTTGTATTATCAAGGTGTTAAAAGAAAGGAACGTTACGATATAGCAATGAAGTATTTGGAAAAAGTTGGTTTAGGTTCTCACGTTCACCACTTGCCAAATGAACTTTCTGGAGGTCAGAAACAACGTGTGGCTATTGCAAGAGCATTGGCTTCAAATCCGAAGGTTTTGCTTGCCGATGAGCCGACAGGAGCTTTGGATACTAAAACTTCTTATGAAGTGATGGAACTTATTCAAGGAATTAACGATGAGGGAAAAACGATTTTAATTGTTACACACGAACCTGATATTGCTGCAATGTGCAAAAGAAATGTTGTCCTGAAAGATGGATTAATTATCGATGATAAAAAAGTAGAACAAGTTAGAGCTTCGTCTTATGTTTAATATTGAACGCTGGCAGGAAATATTTGAAGCCATTTCGAAAAACCGCTTAAGAACATTCTTAACAGGGGTTTCTGTGGCTTCTGGAATTTTTATTTTGGTAATCCTACTTGGTGCAGGTAAAGGTTTACAGAACGGAATTGAAAAACAATTCGAACGTGATGCGGCTGGAATTATCGAGGTTTGGTCTGGAACAACTACCAAAGAATACAAAGGGCTAAATCCAGGAAGACAGATTCAGTTTCGCAATAGCGATTATAATCAATCGGTACAGAAATTTGAAGATAAATTAGATCTAAGAGCTTCAACAAATAATTACTGGGGGCAGGCTTTTGCTTATGGTAAAGAATCGGGAAGTTATCAGTTTAGAGGTGTAGATCCAGATTATGGAGGAATAGAAAATTTGACCATTGTTCAAGGACGTTATATCAATGCAAAGGATTTAGAAAGTAACGCAAAAGTGGCTGTTATCGGGATGAAGTTGAAAACCGATTTGCTTAAAGATAAAGAAGCAATAGGTGAAGAAATCTTAATCAACAACATTAACTTCAAAGTGGTCGGAGTTTTTACAGATCCAGGAGGAGAGAGAGAAGAAACACGTGCTTATTTACCTTTAACTACAGTTCAGAAAACATTTGGCGGTGGCGATAAAATTAGCAACTTGTTTTTTACCCTTAAAAAGACAAACGATTATGATGAAGCATTGGCTCAGTCTGAAAAATTTACACAAGATTTAAAAGATTTATTAAAGAGTAAAAATGTAGTGGCGCCTGAGGATGACGGTGGTGTCGGAGTTTATAATTCGGTTAAAGATGCTAAACAATTTTACGATTTAAACTTATATATCAGACTCTTTTTCTGGTGGGTTGGTATCTGTACGATTATCGCTGGTGTAGTTGGAGTAAGTAATATCATGCTAATCATTGTAAAAGAACGTACAAAAGAAATCGGAATTAGAAAAGCGCTGGGAGCATCGCCTTTTTCTATTATAACGATGATTCTTCATGAGTCAATTTTTATTACAACTATTGCAGGTTTTGTTGGATTATTGGCCAGTCTTGCACTATTGGAATTTGTAGGACCGATGGTTCAGAGCGAATATTTTAGAAATCCTGAAGTAGATTTTAGTGTTGCTTTAACTACTTTGGTATTACTTGTTTTTGCTGGGGCAATGGCAGGATTTTTCCCAGCTTACAGAGCAGCCAAAATTAAACCTATTGTAGCACTTAGAGACGAATAATTATGTTTAAAAAAGATAATTGGGACGAGATTTTACAGGCCTTAACCGCCAATCCTTTCAGGACTATCCTGACAGCTTTTGGTGTTTTTTGGGGAATTTTTATCTTGGTAATTTTACTTGCTGCAGGTAATGGTTTGGAAAATGGTATCAAAAAAGGTTTTGATGGCATCGCGACCAATACCATGTTTATGTGGAGTCAAACCACCTCTAAGGCTTATAAAGGTTTGCCAAAAACAAGACGTTATGATTTTAGAAATAGCGATGTAACTGCTTTAAAAGCGGCGTTGCCAGATTTATTATATGTTTCACCAAGAAATCAGTTAGGTGATTTTAACGGAACAAATAATGTTGTAAGAGGTACAAAAACTTCTGCATTTACAATTTACGGAGATTATCCAGAGCTTATTAAACAACAGCCAATGGATATCATTAAAGGAAGATTTGTAAACCAGCAAGATATTGAACAAAGAAGAAAAGTCTGTGTAATTGGTAAAGGTGTTATCAGCGAACTTTATGGTAAAGAAGAAGAGGCCGTTGGAACCTATATCAAAATTAACAGTATCAATTTTATGGTTGTTGGGGTTTATAAATCAAAACAACAGGGAGGAAATGCAGAACAAGAACAGAAGAATATTTTCATTCCTTTTACAACTTTTCAGCAGGCCTTTAATTATGGGGATAAAGTGGGATGGATGGCACTTACAGCAAAAGACGAAACTTCTATAACCGATTTAAAGCCTAAAATTTTAGAAATTATAAAAGCATTGCATTCTATAAATCCGACAGATGAGAGGGCGGTTGGAAATTTTGATTTGTACGAGCAATTTAATAAAGTGCAAAGCTTATTTAATATTTTAAAAGTAATTGCGTATTTCGTAGGAACATTAGTTTTGATTTCGGGTGTAATCGGAATTTCGAATATTATGCTGATTGTGGTTAAAGAACGTACAAAAGAAATCGGAATTAGAAGAGCTTTAGGAGCGACTCCTGGAGCAATTAGAGGGCAGATATTATCTGAGTCAATATTTTTAACCATTATTTCAGGTATGCTTGGAATTGCTGTTGCAACAGGAGTTATAGCACTTTTAAATATGGTGTTAGATTCGATGCCTCCTGATCAAAATACTATGTTTGCCAATCCAACTGTAGATTTAGGAGTTGTATTTGTAGCATTAATTATATTAGTAGGATCTGGTTTGCTCGCTGGATTTATCCCAGCACAGACCGCAATCAATGTGAAACCTGTAGATGCATTAAGAACAGAATAAATTATCAATCAAAATAAATCGATTAAACCAAAAACAAATGAAAAAAGGAGTAACGGTAACCATTTTAATATTTATTGCAATTGTTTTTTTTGGCGCACTTTATTATTTGTATGCTAAAAACCAAGAGTCGCCGATTGTATTTAAAACGGAAAAAGCAGAAATAAAAACCATCGTAAAAAATACTATTGCGACAGGTAATATTCAGCCTGATGAAGAGGTTCTAATCAAACCAAATATTTCAGGTATCATTGAAGAAGTGTACATCAAAGCTGGTGAAAAAATCAAAGCTGGTGATATGATTGCTAAGATTAGAGTTGTAGCGAATGTTTCGAACGTGAGCAATTCTCAGAATCAAGTGCAGACGGCTAAAATAGCATTAGATAATCAGGAAAAAATTTACAAAAGACAGAAAACATTATTCGAAAAAGATGTTATTTCTGCAAATGATTATGATGCAGCTTTACTTGCTTATAATCAAGCAAAACAAAACTATTTAGCGGCAAAACAAGGTTTGGATATCGTTAAAACAGGGACAACTTCTTCTTTAGGTAGCTATGCCAATACCTTAATTCGCTCTACGGTGAACGGAATGGTATTAGATGTTCCAGTAAAAGTAGGTAACCAAGTTATCGAAAGTAATAACTTCAACGAAGGAACTACAATTGCAAGTGTTGCCGATGTTGGAAGAATGATCTTTATTGGAAAAATCGATGAATCTGAGGTTGGAAAGATCAAAGAAAAAATGCCAATTGAGATTACAATTGGTGCTATCGAAAATAAAAAGTTTGACGCGGTTTTAAATTATATTGCTCCAAAAGGAGTTACAGAAAATGGGGCAATCCAATTTGAGATTAAAGCACAAATGGTTAACAGAGACGATACTTTTATTAGAGCTGGTTTAAGTGCAAACGCTTCTATTATTTTAGAAAAAGCAGAGAAAGTTCTAGCAATAAAAGAATCTTTGGTTCAATTTGACAAAAAAACACAAAAGCCTTATGTAGAAGTTGAAACTGCTCCACAAAAATTTCAAAGAAGAGATTTGGTTCTTGGAGTTAGTGACGGAATCTATGTTCAAGTTAAAAGTGGTGTAAATGATACAGACAAAATTAAAATCTGGAACCAGGGCTTGATTAACGAAGGAGACAAAGAAAAAAAATAAGCTAATTTGAAAGGTTAGGGATCTTTTGGTTTTAAAAATGTTAAATTTGCGTAGTTCGGTTTACTGCGCCTTCATTAAAAGTATATGAAAATAAATAAATATAATAGTCTTATTTTTGCAGTGTTATTCGGATTCGGATTAACTGGACAGGCACAAACTAAGAAATGGACTTTAGAAGAGTGTGTGAGATACGCACTCGAAAACAATATCACGATTAAGCAATCGGAACTGGATTTAAAAAATGCTGATATTGATAAAAAAGCTGCATTAGGAAATTATCTTCCATCTGTAAACGGAAATGCTTCTCATTCTTGGAATATCGGTTTGAACCAAGATGTAACAACGGGTATTTTACGTAATCAAACTACACAATATTCTTCTGTTGGTTTGAGTGCTGGTGTAGATATTTACAAAGGTCTGCAGAATCAAAATACGATGAGAAAAGCGAAGTTAACAATCATTTCTTCGCAATATCAGTTGTTAAAAATGCAAGAAGATATTTCTCTGAATGTGGCAAGCGCATTTTTGCAGATTTTATCTAACAAAGAAGATTTGAAAGTTAAAAAAGAACAGTTAACAATCGACGAGAAGAGATATGCGCGTTCTGAAGAAATGGTAAATGCAGGGACTATTCCTCGTGGGGATTTGTTCGATTTGAAAGCAACTGTAGCAACAGACAAACAAAATATCGCCGTTTCTGAAAATAATTTATTGATCTCGAAATTGAGTTTGGCGCAGCTTTTACAATTAAAAGAATTTGCAGATTTTGATGTTGTTGATGATACCAATGCAATGGACGAAAACAATATTCTAGCTCAGAGTCCAATTGAAATCTACAATAAAGCTAAAGAAACTAGAACAGAGTTAAAATTAGCACAGACCAATCTTGAAATTGCTGAGAAAAATGTTGCTATCGCAAAAGGAGCCTTTCAGCCAACTTTAAGTGCTTTCTATAACTTTAATACTAGAGCAAGTTACAGTGATGTTATAAGAGGTACTACACCAAATCTAGCAAACCCAACTTCACAGATTGGATATGTTCAGGGAACCAATCAGCCAGTTCTTCAGGATAATTATACGCCAGTTTTGGGTAAAGCAGATCCAATATTAGACCAGTTTAGTGATAACAAAGGACAATCTTTTGGATTTCAGCTTTCCGTTCCTATCTTTAATGGATTCTCAGTTAGAAATAATGTAGAGCGTAATAAAGTAAGTTTAGAAAAATCTAAAATAGATTTAGAGCAAAAAAGTTTAGATTTGCAGCGTAACGTTTATACTGCGTTTACTGATGCAAGAGGAGCTCTGAATACATACGAATCTTCTACTGTAACTTTAGAAGCAAGACAGCAGGCTTACAATTATGCAAAAGAAAAATATGATGTTGGTTTAATGAATTCATTTGATTTCACACAAGCTCAAACATTATTGACCAATGCGCAGTCTGATGTTATCAGAACAAAATACGATTACATGTTCAAAATTAAAATATTAGAGTTTTATTTCGGAATTCCAATTGTTCCAATTATTACAAAATAATTTATTATGTCAAAAAAAACAGTTTATTTCTTATTAGGCGGTGCAATAGTTTTAATTGCGGCTTTGGTTGGTCTTTCTAAGGCTGGAGTAATAGGAAATAAGGACGAAGGAAAAGAAGTAGAAACTGCAAAAGTGATGGCTTCAACGATTGTTGAAACAGTGTCTGCAACAGGTAAAATTCAGCCCGAAATTGAGGTTAAAATTGCGTCGATGGTTTCGGGCGAGATAATTTCATTAAATGTAAAAGAAGGGCAGGTAGTAAAAAAAGGTGATTTATTAGTAAAGATAAATCCCGATTTATATACCTCTGGATTAGATAGATCTGTTGCAAATCTAGCTGGAACAAAAGCAAGTCTTACTCAATCTGACGCTAGTTTTAAAGAAGCAAAAGCAAATTATGAGCGTAATAAAATATTATATGATAAGGGTGTAATCTCAAAATCAGATTGGGATAAAGTTATATCTACTTTTGAAGTTGCCAAAGCAACAAAACAAAGTGCGTATTATAATGTTCAAAGTGCTTCGGCGTCAGTTACCGAAGCTCGAGACAACTTAGGCCGTACAACGATTTATTCTCCAGCAGATGGAACTATTTCTGTATTAAATGTAGAATTGGGAGAAAGAGTTTTAGGAACGCAACAAATGGCTGGAACTGAGCTTTTGCGTGTAGCCAATTTAAACAATATGGAAGTTGAAGTTGATGTAAACGAAAATGACATTGTAAAAATTAAAATTGGTGACGAAGCAAATGTTGAAGTTGACGCCTATCTAAAAAAGAAATTTAAGGGAGTAGTAACGAGTATTTCAAACTCAGCAAGTACAACTTTGACTTCAGATCAGGTAACGAATTTTAAAGTTAAAGTTCGTATTCTGAAAGATTCTTATCAAGATTTGTTAGAAGGAAAGCCAAGTACATATTCTCCTTTTAGACCTGGAATGACGGCTACGGTTGATATAATTACAACAACAAAAACAAATGTTTTGGCTGTGCCAATTAGTTCTGTTGTAGTAAAGTCGGATACTACTGCCGTAAAAGATTTTAAGGTTGAAGATCCAAATGAAGATAAAAAAGCAGCTCCTAAAAGTGATAAAAAATTCGAATGTGTTTTTGTGAAAGTTGGAGATAAAGCTAAGATTAGAGTCATTAAAACTGGAATTCAGGACGATACTAATATTGAAGTGATGTCTGGTATAAAATCGGGTGATGTTGTTATTACAGGTCCATATACAACAGTTTCTAAAGATCTTAATTCTGGAGACAAGGTAAAACTTAAGAAAGCCGAAACTCCAAAGAAATAAATATTTAAGCATATTGTCATCCTGAGCGAAGTCGAAGGCTTTAAAGTAAGAAAGACTTCAATTTCGTTCAGGCTGATATAAAATAACTAATTTTTAAAATATAATACTTTGTCTTTTATTCTCAATATCGAAACGGCTACTAAAAATTGTTCTGTATCTATAGCAAAAGATGGTCAGACCATTGTTTGCAGTGAATTGGCTGATGAAGGATATTCGCATGCCGAAAAACTGCATGTTTTTATTGAAGAAGTAATCGCAAAAGCGGGAATTTCGGTACATGAATTAAAGGCTGTTGCTGTTAGCCAAGGGCCAGGATCATATACAGGTTTAAGAATTGGTGTTTCGGCAGCAAAAGGCTTGTGTTATGCTTTAAATATTCCGTTGATTGCTGTTGATACGATGCAGACTTTGGCATCGCAAGCAGGAGTTGCAGACGGAAAAATTGTACCTATGTTAGATGCACGCCGTATGGAAGTGTACAGCGCTGTTTTTAATTCAGATTTGACGTTGGAAAGAGCTATAAAGGCCGAAATTATTGACGAAAATTCATTTCAGGAATATACCGACAAACTTTATTTTGTTGGTGATTGTGCTGATAAATGCAAACCTGTTTTGACTAAAGACAATTTTGTATTTTTAGAAAATATTAAATATCCTTCTGCACAAGCAATGAGCAAAATCAGTTTTGATAAGTATCAAAAAAGCGACACTGTAGATGTCGCTTATTTTGAACCTTATTATTTAAAAGATTTTATAATTACAGCTCCTTCAAAAAAGGAATAATACTTTTTATTTCTGTATTGTGTAGGGCTGAATTGCAATTCCAGCCTCATCCAATGCTATTTTGCAATTCTCTAAAGTTTCAGAAAATACAGCTCCGTAATTGGCATTTTTAGCCCAAGGACGAACAGCAAAATCAATAGAACTTGCTGATAGATTTTTTACAAAAACCTCTGGAGCAGGTTTCTTCAATACTTTAGGGTTTTTATTCAAAACATCTAAAAGAATTTCTTTTGCTTTTTTGATATCTGAATCGTAAGAAATGGCAAAAGTTAGATCTGCTCTTCTTTCTCCTTGCATGGAATAATTAATGATATTTCCATTAGACAAAGAGCCGTTAGGAACAAATACAGTCTGATTATTTGCTGTAAGCATTTTGGTTACAAAAATCTGGATTTCGAGAACCGTTGCAACAACGCCTTGTGCTTCTATTGTATCTCCAACTTTAAATGGCTTAAAAACAATAATAAGCATTCCTCCGGCAAAATTAGAAAGCGATCCTTGCAATGATAAACCAACAGCAAGACCCATTGCTCCTAAAATAGCGACGAACGACGAAGTTTCAATTCCTAATTTAGAAATAAAGGTTACGAATAATAATATTCGAAGCGCCCACAATAAAATATCGGATAAGAATTTTGTTAATGTTGGATCTAGATTTCGCTGAATCATTATTTTTCTAATAATTCGATTAATCAGTCTGATGGCGTATAAACCAATAAATAAGATTAAAAAAGCAGAAATCAGTTTTGGTGAATAATCAACTAAAATGTCAATAAAACGGCTTATGTATTTACTGACTTGTTCTGGACTAAGATTCATAGATTTTAAAATAAAAAAACCTTCTCATAAGAGAAGGTATATTAGTGGTGCAAATATAAGAATATTTACATTATTCGAAAAGTGTGTTTATGCTTTCTCAGCAGCGTCATCAGCGATTTCTTCTACTTCCGCTACTGTTTTCTCGCTTTCGTCAACCACAGTTTCAGAAATAGTTTCTGGCGTATCGCTGGTTGCTAAAGAAGCTGTTTTTTCTTTAACAGAATCAACCACGTCATTTACGACTTTAGCTGCTTTATCAGCATATTCGCTTACAGTGTCTTTTGCTTTTTCAGCATAATCTGATGCATTGTCAATAATTGGTTCCGAAACTTCTTTTACTTTTTCAATTGTTTCTTCCGCAAAAGCTTCTGCTTTCTCAATATAAGGTGCTGCGGCTTCCTTTGCTTGCTCAAAAGTCTCTTCGGCATTATTTGCCAATTCAGTTACAGACTCTTTCGTTGAGCCAAACAAATTTTTAAAAAATGAAGATAATCCCATGGTTTTTAATTAATTGGTTAAGAATACAATATTAATTAATTTTATAGAATTACTCGTTTTTTTAATGGTAAATAATTGAAAGCTAGTAACTAATAATAAAAAAAGCGCCTCAATGAGACGCTTTGTATAATAATTTTGTCAAATTAAATTACGCATTTGATGCCTCTACTTTAATAGCATCATCGTTTAGCATGCTTTTCAACATATTTTCGATACCGCTTTTTAAAGTAAATGTAGATGAAGGGCAACCGCTGCAAGCACCTTGCAATAATACTTTTACCGTTTTATCATCTTCATTGTAAGATTCAAAAGCAATATTTCCACCATCGGCAGCTACTGCTGGTTTTACGTATTCTTCTAAGATGTTTATAATTTGCTGTGATGTAACATCTAGTTTATCAAAAGCCTCATCTTTTGTTGCTTCAGTTTTGGCTTTAGTTTCAATTAAGCTTTCGTCTAAAACAGTTCCTCCGTTTTCTATAAATTGTTTAATGAAAGTTCTTAATTCTAAAGTGATTTCATCCCAGTTATTGATTTCATATTTTGTAACCGAAATATAATTTTCATCAATAAAAATTTCTTTCACATAAGGGAATTTGAATAATTCCTGAGCTAATGGAGAAGAAGCTGTCTGATCAATATTTTTGTACTCTATTGCATTACGAGTAAGCATTCTGCTCACAACAAATTTTAATGCAGAAGGATTTGGAGTTGTTTCTCCGTAAACTGTAATAGGCTGTTTTTTTGGTTTTGTTTCATCAATTTTAATGATAACGCCACCTTTATCAACAAAAGCACTGATTTGTTCAGCAACAGCATCTTTAACATCATCCCAATCTACAATACTATATCTTTCGATAGCAATAAAGTTTCCTGAAATATAAACTGTTTTAACAAACGGTAAATAGAATAATTGCTGAGCTAGAGGAGAAGCTTGTGCTTCGTCAATATTTTTAAACTCAAAGTTCTGGTTTTGAGTAATGAAATCCTCAAATTCAAACTTTAAAATAGTTGGATTTTGGGTTTCTTTTATAGTGATTTTAGTCATGGTAATATATTTTTCGCAAATTTACTAAAGTTATTTTCTACTAATGGCTATATTTGATTTTTTAATAAAATAATTAAGACTCTTTTCAAATAAATCGTGTTAAATTGCAAGAGTGAAAATTATATAGAAACAATATTGTCTTTATGAAATTAAAAATCAAGGTTTTATTAATTTTTCTCATTACTGCTTTTCATTCCTATTCCCAAGAGGGAATTCCTGTTTATTCAGATTATTTGTCTGATAATTATTATCTTATTCACCCCTCAATGGCTGGTGCGGCAAACTGTGCCAAGATTAGATTAACTGCTAGAAAACAATGGTTTGGGCAAGACGATGCGCCATCTTTGCAAACACTAAGTTTTAACGGAAGAATAGACGAACGTTCGGGAGCTGGTGTTATTCTTTTTAACGATAAAAATGGATATCATTCTCAAAAAGGGTTAAAAGCAACCTATGCGCATCATATTATGTTTTCGAGAGATGAGATAGATTTAAATCAGTTGTCTTTTGGTATAAGCGGAGGAGTAATGCAGAATCAGTTGGATGAGACTAAATTTGGTCCTACACTTGATCCTTTGATTACTAATTCAGTGCTTAACGATACTTATTTTACAATGGATGTTGGAGCTTCATATAATTTTATGGATTTTTACGCTCATGCGACTGTTCAGGGTCTAATACAAACTAGAAGAGATCTTTATTCAGATTATGAAAATAACAATTTAAGAAAGTTTTTATTTAGCGCGGGTTATGTGTTTGGCAAGAATGATAATTGGACATGGGAACCTTCTATCCTTTTTCAGTTTTTTGATCAGACCAAAGAAAAAACAATCGATCTGAACATGAAAGCTTATAAAAACATGGATTTTGGAAGTCTATGGGCGGCTTTGTCTTATCGAAGAGGTTTTGAGGGTACAAATTATTTGTCGGGAACTAGTGTTTCTTCTCAAAAACTACAATATTTCACTCCTATTGTTGGGGTTAATTTTAAGAACTTTATGTTTGCTTATACTTATACTCAAGTCTTAGGCGATGTAAAGTTTGATACAGGCGGTTATCATCAAATTACATTAGGAATTAACTTGTTCTGTAAAAAAGAACGTTACGATTGTAATTGTCCTGCAATTAATTAAAATTTATTTTTATGCTGATTAAATCTGTAAACGGAAAATCGCCTCTTATTCCAGAGGATTGTTATGTAGCCGAAAATGCTACTATTGTTGGAGATGTTACTTTTGGAGAATCTTGCAGTGTTTGGTTTAATGCTGTTGTGAGGGGAGATGTTCATTTTATTAAAATCGGAAATAAAGTAAACATTCAGGATGGTGCAGTAATTCATTGTACATATCAAAAACACCCTACGATTATAGGAAATAACGTTTCAATAGGTCATAATGCAATTGTGCACGGATGCACGATTCATGATAACGTTTTAATCGGAATGGGAGCAATCGTAATGGATAATTGCGTAGTAGAAAGCAATGCCATAATTGCTGCAGGTGCCGTAGTAACTCAAAATACGGTTGTAACTTCAGGAAGTATTTATGCTGGTGTTCCGGCAAAAAAGGTGAAAGATATTGACCAATCTGATTTTGCTGGCGAAATTGGACGTATATCAAATAATTATGTGATGTACTCGAGTTGGTTCAAAGAAGAAAAATAAAAATATAAAAATTCCAAAACAGAAAATTCCAAATTCCAAAGGTTAAGTCTTGGAATTTGGAATTTTCTGTTTTGGAATTTCATGAACTAAAGGTTGATTTTTTCGAAGAAAGTATTTTTATAGCTTTCGCTGATTGGAACTCTTTTATCGCTTATTAATACCTTGTTTTTCTGAATCGATTTAACATGTTTGATATTGATAATATACGACCTGTGAATTCTAGCAAAACCTTTGCTCGAAAGTAAATTTTCAAGTTTGATTAAACTGATTAGCGTCAGCGTAAATTTATTGTCTGTAGTGTAAATTTTGACATAATCTTTAAGGCCTTCAATAAAAAGAATATCAGCAAAATTCAATTTTACATTTTCATATTCAGCTCGAACAAACATAAAATCCTGTTCAATTTCTGGAGTGTTGTTGTTTTCGGCAAGTGTTTGAGTCGTTACCGGCTGTAAAACCTGCTGTGCTCTAACCACTGCTTTTAGAAATCGATGAAACGGAATAGGTTTTACTAAATAATCTACTGCACCAAGATTAAAACCTTCTACAGCATAATCAGAATAAGCCGTCGTAAAAATTACTAGAGGTTTTTTTTCTATGGTATTTAAAAAATCAATTCCTGAAAAATGAGGCATCTGAATATCAAGAAAAACCAAATCAACATTATTTTGGTTGATAAATGAAACGGCATCAATAGCATTGTTGAAAGTGCTTACCAACTCAAGAGTATCAACTTTTTTGACAAAATCCTGTAAAAGTTCTACAGCCAAAGGTTCGTCATCAATAATTACACATTTCATCTTTTCAGAATTAGTTTTTTAAAATTTATTTCGCAGTCAAAAGTAGTTTGAAACCAGTAAATTAAGTTTTAAAATTTTCATAAAATACTGGTTCTTACAAATCAAAATTATGCGTTAACGGTTATTGTTTTTGTAAGCGTATAACCATCTGTAATGTTACCCGTAATTGTAGCAAGTTCCTCAGATAAGCTGTCGGCAAATACATTGTCTTTTGCATTCGCAGTATCTGCTTGTCCGTGTGCCACATAATTGGTGCTGGAGTAAACTTGACTCGAAATAGTTTCTGGAAATGCGATCTGAGTTACAAGTAAAGAAGTTCCCGCACTCGATAAAACTTCAACATGCACATGCGGGGCTCTTCCTTGATACCAGCCTGGATAAATAGAGATAAAAGAAACTTCTCCGTTTGTGTTTGAAGTCTGTCTACCTCTCAAGAAATGAACAGAAGTATAATCGGTCTGTTGCATTTGCGTTCCTCCATATTCAGAATAATTTCCGTCTTTGTCGCAATGCCAGACATCTACTAAAACTCCCGAAAGAGGTTCGCAATTATTCTTTTTATTTTCAATTTTTAAATTAATCAATAGCGCAATTCCAACACGGTCAGACTTGATGTTTTCTAAAATTAGCTGACTTGGCGTTTTAATCGGGAACGGACCCTTTGTTTCTGCTGGAGAAACAGTACAGCTTTCGTCTCCAGAATTGCTTGTATCAGTTTCGTCATTATCGCTTTTAGAACAAGATTCTAAAAATTTTGAAGCAGTTGCCAATGATGCAATGCCCAAAATACCATTTCGGATGAATTTTTTTCTGTCCATAATCGGTTTTTTTAATGTATTGCGGTTTTAATTTCGTCTAACTTTAAATTTAAATGAACTCGGTAATATTCATTATCCTGAGTAATGGTCAGTTCGTGTGCGTTTGGATAAAGAAGGTCAAGGCGGCTTTGAATGTTTACCAATCCAATTCCTGAGTTTTCAGGGTCTTTTACATAGTTTTCAATCGTATTTTCGATCCAAAAGTCAAGATTATGATCTGTTATAAGAATCTTGATTTTTACGTGAGCGGCGCCTTTATAATCAGTTCCATATTTAAAGGCATTTTCAACAAAAGAAATCAACAATAAAGGTTCGATAAATTTGTTTTTTGTATCGCCATGAACGTTGATTACAATGTCTTCGATATTGTTTAATCGCAGTTTTTGCAATTCAATATAATTCTGGATATAATTGACCTCTTTTTCTAAAGCCACCGTTTTGTTGTCTGTCTCGTAGAGCATATAGCGCATAAGCTCAGACAAGGTCACGATGGCATCAGGGACCAAATCAGATTTTTTGTGTGCCAGCGAATAAATACTGTTTAAGGAATTAAATAAAAAATGCGGATTGGTTTGTTTGCGCAAATAGATCAATTCAGTATTTGTTCGGTGTGTTTCGGCAATCAGTTTGTTTTGCTGATTGTTATAAAATTCAGTTAATGTTCTAATAATTGCAGAAACCGTAATAATTAAGATGTAGAAAAATGATGGGGCAATTTTAAAAAAAAACGGCTGTCTCATTTCTATTCTGTGATGCATTCTGTCGCCTTTTGGAAAAAAATGGGGGTCACGAATAATGGTTTCAGAATGCATCATTTTTTCGGGCCTTAAATGTCTAAATTCAGGAATAAAATAATTTAGCCTTATTGCCATAAATAGGACTATCAGACCAATAGCAAATGTGCCATAGACCCAATATTTTTTTTGCAGTAGATAATTTGGAACCAAATAAAAATAGTTCAGATAAAACAATAAAATTCCAGAAAGCCATTGGGCATAAAAATCGTTGTCGAGTTTAAATGGACTTTCGTAAAATTGAATTAGAGAAGTCAAAATAAAGAAAATCCATATCATAAAATGAAATAGTATTTTGTTGTAGCCTGTATTTTTAATGGTATCGATCTGCATTTACAATTTTATTTTTAATAAAATTAATTCATTTTTGGTTACCGTAGGAGATAAGTTTTCTTTGAGTTTCTGCTTTACAAGATCAGCAACTTTTAGGGCATCGTTTTCTGTTTTAAAGCTTTTAGTGTCGCTTATTACCGGAATGATAGACTGTTTAATTAAAATTTTTTCTTTGTAGGCTATTGTGTAGCCCCATCCCGAATTTGTTTTAAAAGATGCTGTTGTTAAAGCTTCTTTTTTTGTGCAAGCAGTAAAAAGTGAAAGAAGTGCAAAAACGATTAAAATCTTCTGGATAGTGCTCCAGAAGACTTTTTTAATATTAGTTATCATCGTCACTTTGTTCGTCTAACGGCTTAAATTCCCAAGCATCGTCAAAGTAAGTAGAGCCAATTCGTCCTAACATATAGAATCCGCGATTATTGATGGCAAAACCAACTGCATCGGTTCTTGTAGCTCCTTCCATTGGAGTTCTTTCTGTCCATAAGTCGGTTGTTGGGTTGTATTCCCAAACTGTTTTTACGTTTTCGCCTCCTACAACATACCCTAAACCATTCATAGAAAAGCTTGATGCATTAGAACGTACAATAGCATAATCATCGTTGTAGCTGTAATCGTCGTCTGTATCTTTATCGATATCTCTTTTTCTTGTCCAAACATCTGTTGCTGGATCAAATTCCCAGAAATCTTCCTGATATACGCCATTGTTTACACCAGTCACCAAGTACGCTTTGTCTGCAATTGTAAAAACAGTCGCGTTACGTCTTTTATTTCCGCTGAAACCATTTACTAGAGTCCAAGTATTTGCTTGGTCATCATACTGATAAAAATCTTTCAAATAATTTCCGTCATAACCTGTTCCAAAATAGGCTTTACCACCAACCTGAAAACCTACTGCGGCATAACGCGCTGTTCCAGCAAAATCTGTTTTTTGTGTCCAGCTATTTGCAGACGGGTCATATTGATAAAAATCTTTCAGTTTGTTTGTTCCGTCATAACCAAGACCTACATAACCTTTGTCGTTTAATGCAAAACTGGAAGCAGAACTTCTTCCAACACCGCCAAAATCAGCTTTCTGTTCCCAATAATCTCCAGTTGAATTGTAAACCCACAAATCTTTCAAATAAACATCGCCTGTATATCCGCCTACTACATAAGCATAATCTCCGATAACAAAACTTGTGGCACTAGATCTTGCAGGGCCATCAAAGGCTGATTTTTTAATCCAGTTTCCTACCAAATCATCGTCATCATTATCATTGCTGCAGCTTATAAAAAAGAGGCTCGAAAAAAGCGCTGTGAATAAAATTCCTTTTTTTAGATTAATCATAGTGTATTTAAAATTTATTGTTTGTATTTGATCCCTATTCCTAAAACGTAACCATTTCCGGTATTGTAGTCGTATATTTTATGGTCACTGTTGTCTAGTAAATTGTATTTTTTATTGAAATCGTAACCTGCTTTAAAATTTAAAAACCAATTGCCTGCAACATTTCTTTCATATTCCAATGCCGAAGTCATTTGCGATAAAGTGGCTTTTTTTGCCTTATTATCTGCATCGGCAGTTTCGTCCAAATGATAAAAGTTTCCATTAAAACTATTTGTCAGACTAAATTTGTTTCGATCATTATTTGAATAAGAAATTTTCGAATCTGGAAATCCGATTCTAAAATCGATTTTCTCATTCATTTTATAATCAAAAGCAACAATCGGTGTAATTTTCGGAGCTCCGAAAATAGAGGTACGTCCCGCTCCAATTATTACATTTACTTTTGAACTTAGCCGCTGGCTTATTTCTAAATTTCCTAAAACAGTAATAACAGAAAAATCTAGTTTGCTCTGAAAATTCGCTGTTGGAATTATAGAAAGCCTCCATTTTGTTTTTTCTACTATTTCAGATGAATACTCAAATTTGTTTTGAACTTGGTTGAATTTATCCTCATCTGCATAAAAGTTATAGGGATTTAATTCGTAATTCACCTTCAAATTAGAATATTCTAGCGTGTTTGCTATTTTGCTTTTTGCGTCTAATTTTTTCTGATAAAAAATAGCAATGTTTGTTTCATTAAAATTTATCTTTTCTGTCGGCTCGGTTTTAAAATTTATAGCAGCGCTAAAATTCTCCTGAGCTTTTAAACCTAAAAATGAAATCAAAAAAAGAGAACAAACCAAAAACCTTACTTTCATTATTTATTTTATTGGCTCAAAATTAGACGGATGACGCTCTTAAAAAAAAGAAGATATATATATGACGTGTTTTGATAGACAAAATCACTTTTTTTAAGGTCGAATTAAAATTTTAGAATAGAATTTAGATTATAGATTGTTTTGTACAGTTTGTAGCTTAAAAAAGCGCGGTAGTATATGTTATAGTGTGTTGCCAAGGAGCACAATTTATATTTGCCCAAAAATTAAATTATGCGCAAGTTTATATTGATGCTGCTTTTTGTACTAACCTTATTTTCATGTGGTACAGATACAGATACTGGAGAATTTACTGTTGGGTCTGATTATTTGGCTTTGAGTAATAAAGTGATTTTGATTGATACGATGACAGTCAATATGTCAACGATTAATTTTGATTCATTAGCAACTTCTAGCCGAGGTAGAATCCTGATAGGGAATTATGATGATCCCATTTTCGGAAAAGTAAAATCGGATAGCTATTTTCAGGTTTCTACTGATATTTATGCATTAAACAGTATTGGATCAGATACAGAATCTACAAATTATGTTTTTGATTCTATTTCTATGATTCTTAAGTATGATAGGTACTTTTATGGAGATACGACAAAAGTTCAGACGTTTAATATTCACAGATTAACTCAAAAAGTTAAGCCAAATAAAGAGGATAATAATTTCTATAATAATTCGACACTGACTTATAGCTCGGAAAGTTTGGGTACAATCTCATTTAGACCAAGACCAAAGGAAAAAGATTCTATCAATATTCAAATGAGTAAAGAATTTGGAGAAGCTCTTTTTCAAAAAATAAAGAAAAGAGAAGTTACAGATTTTGGCAGTTTTACAGAATATCTCAAAGGATTTGTATTGGTTCCAGAAAATTCAAGTTCTTCCAATGTTATCGGATTTAGTGTTTCGAATAGTAAGGTTCGGTTGTATTATTCGAAGTATCAGACAGATAGTGAAACTCCATATATAATCGATTTTTCGATTTTAGACACTTCTAAACAGTTTAATTCTATTTCGCTCGACAAAACAGGAACGATCCTGCAAAATCTCCCCGTATCTACTGGTACATTATCAAGTACACTAGTCAGCAACCAAGGATTTATACAATCTGGAACAGGTGTTGCTTGTCGGGTCGATTTTCCAAATATAAAGCAGTTTAAGAATATTTCGGCAAACGGCGCTATTGTCGATGCAGAATTAATTCTTAAACCAGTTAATAATACTTATTCAGAAAAATATCCTTTAGCTGATTCGCTAACTGTTTATGTGGGAGATAATTTAAATAGAATAAGCGGAACTCTTGTCAATGCTGCTGGCGCTTCGGTTTATGGAAGGCTGAGTAAAAGCAGCGATGAATTTAACGAAAATGTAGCATATTCAATTTCGGTCGGAGCTTTTCTTCAAAAGGAAATGCTAAAACAATCTGATTCAAGATCATCGCTTATTTTGACACTGCCTGGAATTGCACAATCTGTAAACAGAATCGTTCTGGGTGATCAAAAACATTTCAACAATAAAATTCAGCTGAAAATTTATTACATCTCTTATTAAATGAAAAATAAAATTGTTTTATGGAGCTGCTTCCTTTTAATGTCGCTGACTTCGTTTTCTCAAAGTATTTCAAGTTCTCCATATTCGCTTTATGGATTAGGAAGTCTGTATGATTCAGATTTTGGCTATCTGCCTTCAATTGGTGGTTCTGGAATTGCTTTGCCTTCAGATACTTTTATCAATAATTTAAATCCAGCTTCTTTAGGATTTATGTATCAAAATCATTTTCTTTTTGATCTTGGAGGAAAAGCGATTGCGACAACATATCAAGGCAGTAATCGTACAGAAAAGCGAAATAATTTTCAGTTTTCTCATTTGGCTTTTGCTTTTCCAGTCACAAAAAACTCTGGCTTTAGTTTGGCGCTTCGCCCATATTCAAGTTCGGTATTTAAAATCTCAAATTTAAAACTTCCAATTGCCGATAGTCAGGAATATTATTACGTTACGGCACAAGGATCTGGAGGTTTAAACAATCTAGATTTTTCATACGGATATCGATTTGGAAAAAAATTAACAGTAGGGGCAACTGGAACGGTACTTTTTGGGAACACCGTTGATGATCGAGCCTTTTTGATTTCAAATGCTATTACTACCGTCCATAAGCAAACAGATTATAGAGGCGTTCGTGCAACATTAGGGGCTCAGTTTAAAATAGATTCTACATTTACAATTGGAACAACATTTAAAGTCCCTACAAGAATAAATGCTTCTAAAGTACAATCTGTAACAAGTATTGCAGATGAAGTAGAATCTTCTATTGAAACTGATAAAGCTTCAGATACAGACGATTATTATATGCCGCTAGAAATTGGTTTTGGAGCAAGTAAACGATTTAAAAATAATTTGAGTGTAACTTTAGATTATGAAAAAAGCTTCTGGAGTAATACAAACCAATCCGATCTTTATGGTGAATTTGTAAATCAAGATCGTTTTGCATTAGGAGTTACCTATAGCACTAAAAAGAATGTTAGGAAATATTGGGATAGGGTAGGTTATGCTGCAGGTATAAACTTTGATAATGGCTATCTGGAAATTGACAAACAGCATGTCAATAGCGCATCTATTTCTGTTGGACTAAATCTTCCAATCGAAAATACATTTTCATCACTTAATATTTCTTATTCTTACGGACAGAAAGGCAGAATTGCAAATGATCTAATAAAAGAAAACTACCACAAAATATCACTTAATCTATCGTTGGACGGAATTTGGTTCGTCAAGCGAAAGTTTGAATAATACTTTAAAAGTCTTTTTTGATTACCGGATATTTATACTCTAAAATTGACTCTAAAACTTTTGGGTCAGAATTGACATAAAATACTGGGTCAATATCTGTACTTTCAGAAAAGCCAACTTTGTCTTTAAGTAGATTTTTTGTTTGGCGTGCAACAGCTTCTCCTGAGTCTATTATTTTAATATGATCTGGGAGAATTTTTTTTATCTGAGGAATTAGATAAGGGTAGTGGCTGCATCCTAATACCAAGTAGTCAATATTAGCTTCAATCATCGGCTGAAGATATGACTCTAACAATTGGGTCATTTCTGGTGAGTGCAAATTGCCATCTTCAATCAGCTGTACAAGTCCGTGACCAACTTGCTCTATGATTTTGGTGTTATGAAACATCTCGGCAGTTTTATTAAATAACTCACTGTTTAGTGTTCCTTTTGTAGCCAGAATTCCAATAACCTGAGTTTGGGAATTGTTTGCGGCAGGTTTAATGGCAGGTTCAATTCCAACAAATGGAATATCATAATCTGCACGTAGTTCTACTATAGCATTTGTGGTTGCAGTATTGCAGGCAACAACAATTAGTTTGCATTTATTCTCTAGTAAAAACTCTACATTTTTTTTGCTTAATGCAACAATTTCATCTTTGCTTCTTTGACCATATGGTGCATTTTTACTGTCGGCCAGATAAATGGTTTTTTCATTTGGAAGAAGGTCATGGATGGCGCTCCAAATGGAAGTTCCGCCAATACCAGAATCAAAAACGCCTATAGGATTATTGTTTGTCATAAAGCAAATTTACTGTTTTTTAATAAAAATTCGATATTCTAAGTTAAGTGAAATCTTGAAATAATACCAAAGATTAGCTTTAATTTTTTGTAAAAAAAAACTGCTCAAATTATATAAATTGAGCAGTTTAAATTATGAGATTTAATTTCTTAGAATCCTAAATCTTTTTTAACATCAGCAGTGATGTTTGGACCATCAGCTAATAATAAAGTAGAACCGTCTAAAACGTATTGGAAACCTTTAGCTTTTCCAACTTTTTGGATAGAAGCTCTAACTTTTTCCATTAATGGTTTTACGATATCTGTTTCTTTTTGTTGTAATTCTTTTTGAGCATTGTCTCTGTAATCAACAATTCTCTTTTGCATATCTTGAACTTCTTTAGAACGCTCACCGTTTACAGCATCTGTTACAGTTGCAGCTTCAGCCTCGTACTTTTTAATTTTTACTTGATATTCGTCAACCATTTTTTTGTATTCAGCATCATATGTACCACTTAATTTTTGCAGTTGATTTTGAGCATCTAGCATAGCAGGCATTTTAGACATGATCTCGCTTACATCAACATGAGCTACCTTCGCTTGCGCGTTCATTGTGTTACTTGCTCCTAAAATAAGAATTGCAGCAATTAGTAAAGTTTTGATTTGTTTCATCATTTTTAAAATATTAATTAATTATTGGTCGTATTTGTTTTTTGTGTTTCGGCTTCTTTTGCTTTTTTAGCCGCTTCTCTTTCTTCTAAAATTTTCTTTCTTCTTTCTTCCAATTCTTTTTTACGCTGTTCGTAAAGTAATTGTCTTTCCTCTGCTTTCGTCATTGCCGGCTGCTCAGTAGCTGGAGTTTCTCCAGTTGATGTTGGCGCTGCAGTTTTAGCAGTCGAGCTTGTTTTAGCCGCATCCGTTGCAGCAGCAGGAGCTACTGTTGCTGGTGAGGCTGTTCCAGAAACCGTGCCATTTTTTTTAGCGTCTCTTTCTTCTTGTAGAGCTTTTCTTCTGTCTTCGTATTCTTTCCTCTTAGCATCTTGCTCTAGCTTTCGGTCTTGGATCAGTTTTTCTCTAGCAGCTCTTTTTTCATCTAGTGCTTTTTGGCGATCGGCCATTGCTGGATTTTCGTCAATTGCGTTCTCAATGTTTTCTTTAGCTTCCTGTTCTTTCAGTTGTTTTTTACTTAACTGCTCACGTTTTTCAGTACGGTTTAAAATTCTTAAAACCTGATCGCTGATATCAAATCTTTTATTGCTGAAAAGCATGGTAAGATCTGATGATTTATCAAAAACAAAATCATAATTTTTTGCTTCTGCGATATCTTGCACAGCTGTAAAAACCTGGTCTTGTATAGGTTTTGCCAAAGCTGCTTTCTGTCTCATTAGATTTCCATCAGAACCAAATTGTTTCTGCTGATAATCCATCATTTCTTGTTCAAGAAACTTAATTTCTGTTTCTCTTTCTTCTATTAATTCCTTTGTAAGTAAAGCTTTTTCTGTTTTTAAGCTTTCTTTTAAATTATTTATATTTAATTTTTTGGCCTCAACTTCTTGTTTCCACTTTTGAGCTTTTTGCTCTAATTGTGATTTAGCTTCTTTATAGTCGGAAACATTTTCTAAAATATATTCCATGTCGATGTAGCCAATTCGAGTAGTCTTACCTTGCGCCTGACTTGTATTTGCTACAATCAAGGCTAAAAATATAAATAAAAATTGTTTTCTCATAACATAACTTTATTTGATGATTTTTAACCAAACGTTATTTCACTAAAATTGTTGTCCAATAATAAAGTGTGTTTCCCATCCATTAGCTTTTGTTTGCCCTGGAAGAGCATCAAATCCGTAACCAAAGTCAATACCCAATAATCCAAATGCAGGCATGAATACACGTAAACCAGCTCCAGCAGAACGATTTAAATCAAATGGGTTGTAATCTTTGAACGTTGGATAAGATGAACCTGCTTCTAAGAACGTTAAGGCAAAAATAGAAGCCGATGCTTTTAATGTAATTGGGTAACGTAATTCCATAGAGAATTTGTTGTAAATCGTTGCTCCAATTGCATCACCATTTGCGTTTACAGGAGTCAAAGAGTTGTTAGGATAACCTCTCAACTGAATTGTCTCTCTACCATCCATTGAGTATTGTGCCATACCATCACCTCCTAAGTAAAAACGCTCAAACGGAATAACACCTCTTTCTTGGTTATAAGCCCCTAAGAAACCAAATTCGGTAAGTGTTCTTAATACTAATTTTCCATAAACTTTAGTATACCAATCTCCTTTAAATTTAATTTTATAGTATTCTAACCAGTTGTATTTTTTCTGATCGACTTTTGCTACATCTGTATCAGCACTTGAATAATCAGATCCAACACTTACGTAGCCAGTTTGCCCATTTACAGTCTCTGTTTTTACATAGTCACCATTGTTAAGTGGTTTTCCATCTACACCACTTCCAGATGTTCCTGTGTATTGTGTTTTATAATCTTTTTGGTTATGTAAATCACCATAATCAATTCCATTAAATAATGAATATGGAGGTGTAACTTTTGCGGTAATACTAAATTCAGAACCGTACGTCGGGAATATTGGGTTTACCCCTTTATTGCTTCTTGAAAGTCCGATAGTATAAGCTAAGTTTCTTGATGCACCATCACCAAAAGTAAACAAACCTGTATTATAATTGTTCAAGTCGTAGTGCTGATAACTTACAGACTGAGATAATACGAAGTAGTCATCTGGCACGGTTAATCTTTTTGCTAAACCAACTTGGATTGTAAAAATATTAAAACTTTTGCTTTTATCAACAGTTCTAGTGATGTAATTGTTAAGAAATTGCTTACTGTATGAAATAGATGAACTAAACTGTACAGGTTTCTTTCCTCCAAACCATGGCTCTGAGAAAGATAAACTATAGGTTTGGAAATAAGTACTACCCTGCAGACGAAGCGAGACTTTTTGTCCGTCTCCCATTGGTAAAGGCTTATAAGCTTCTTTATCAAATATTTTACGTGCCGAGAAGTTATTAAATGAAAGTCCCAATGTTCCAATGAAACCACCACCGCCATAACCTCCTTGAAGTTCGACCTGGCTAGATCCTTTTTCTACTACATTGTATTCAATATCAACTGTTCCTGCTCCAGCATCAACATTTTTAAATTTAGGATCGATTGCCTCAGGATCAAAGAAACCTAATTGGCCAATCTCACGAATCGTTCTAACTAATTGTTCTTTGCTATATTTTTCTCCTGGTTTTGTTCTTAACTCTCGGTAAATAACATGGTCGTTTGTTTTATCGTTTCCAACAACCGTAATTTTGTTGAAATAAGCGATAGGACCTTCTGTAACTCTAATTTCAAAATCGATAGTGTCATTGACCGTTTTTACCTCTACAGCATTAATGTTTGAGAACAAATAACCGTTGTTTTGGTATAGGTTGGTAATATCTTCTGCGTCTGGTTTAGACTTATCGGCAATTCTTTTTTCAAGTAAAACTCCGTTATAAGTTTCTCCTTTTTTGATTCCTAAATAACGGCTTAAAAGCTGATCTGAATAGACAGTATTTCCTAAGAATTTAATATTTCCGAAGTAATATTTGTTCCCTTCTTCTACATCAATTTTAATGGCAAGTGTATTTTTCTTCTTATTATATTGTACAGAATCGTAAATAATACGAGCGTCACGGTATCCTTTTTCCTTATAGGCTGCGATTACTTTTTCTAAGTCTGTTTTATATTTTTCTGGAATAAATTTAGATGCCTTAAATACGCGAATGAAGTTTTTCTGTTTTGTATCTTTCATTGCGCCTCGCAACTGAGTGTCTGTAAGTTGTTTGTTTCCAGTGAAATCAATACTGCTGATTTTTACTTTGTCTCCTTTGTCTATCCTGACAAGCATATTAACTTGATGCCCGTTTATAGTATCAGGAGTATTGGTGATTGTAACTTTAGTGTTATAAAAACCTTCTTTTTTGTATTTGTTTTCGATGTAATTCTTAGTAGTAGTAATTAAGTTTTCGTTGACAATTTTATTCTTTGTCAAGTTGTTATCCTTAATTAAAGCTTCAACTTTGCTTTTCTTAACACCAACAATTTTAACCTCGTTTAATTTAGGAAGTTCAACGATATCTAAGTCCAAATAGATACTGTCGTTTTCTACTTTATTAACATAGAAAGCGATCTCATCAAAAAGTCCTAGTTTACCTAATTTTTTAATTGCGCTACTGATTTCTTCTCCAGGAACCGTGATTTCCTGTCCTTTCTGAAGTCCTGAAAAGGTTACAACAGTTTGCTCATTGAAGCTTATTTTACCAACAACAGAAACTTTAGCTAGAATATATTTTTTCCCTTGATCAAAAGGAACTCTTTCTTGTGCTTTAATTTGTGAAAAACTACCCAAAAGTAAAAGGGTAAAGACTATTTGTATTTTTTTTTGCAACACTAAAAAATTATTTAATTTGTTCACTGGTTTTTCCAAATCTACGTTCTCTTTTTTGATAACTAATAATAGCCTCATATAAATCTTGGTCTTTAAAGTCTGGCCACAAGACATTAGTAAAATACAATTCTGCATAGGCAATCTGCCACAGCAAAAAATTACTTATTCTATGTTCTCCACTTGTTCGTATTAATAAATCTACGTCTGGTAAATTTTGCGTGTAAAGATGCTCATTTATAATTGAATCGTCAATAGTGTCTATTGAAATTATATTATTTTTAACTTTATCACTAATTGCCTTTACGGCATTTACCAATTCCTCTCTGGAGCCATAACTTAAAGCGAGGGTAAGAGTTAAACGAGTATTGTTTTTGGTTTTTTCCATAACATCCAAAAGTTCTTTTTGGGCTGTTTTTGGTAATTTATCAAGATTTCCAATTGCGTTAAGTCTGATATTGTTTTCTTCAAGGGTTACAAGTTCTTTTTTTAATGAATTAATCAATATTTTCATTAAGGCTTGCACCTCCAGTTTAGGACGATTCCAGTTTTCTGTAGAAAAAGCGTATAAAGTTAAATACTCAATTCCAAGTTTAGCCGAGGTTTTGATTATTTCTTTTACAGATTTTGTTCCATTTTCATGGCCAAATGCACGCAGGAAGCCTTGTTGTTTTGCCCAGCGTCCGTTGCCGTCCATGATAATGGCAAGGTGTTTAGGTAAGTTTTTGTGATCTATTGATTCTATTAAATTCATTTTATTCTGGGCAATAGCAAGGTTTTTGTCCAAAGGTATACGTTAAAGTAAGACCTGAGAAAACATACCAGTCATTATTATTTAAATTGCCAAATTTTAGGATTTGTGTATAGCTTGTATTAGGATTACTTCCGTCAATGTTATCTGTAAAGGTATAACGTGCTCCAACTTCGGCCCCTAAAACAAAACGAGGCGAGATATTTGATTTTATACCTAATATAATTGGTATTGCTGCAGAACTACGGTTTTTTTGAGCGTATATTACGTTTGGGTTTGAAGTATATCTGTACAAGTTGTCAAAAATAAAGTAATTTAAACCGGTAAAGACATAAGGGGTTATCTTAGTATGGTAATCATGCAGATTAAAATCGAAAAAATTGAATTCCAGTCCAGCAGAAAATTCTTTAATATCATTGTCAAAACGATAACCTCTCTGATTTCTTCCTGTTTCATCTGATTTAAAATCATTTCCGCTAATGTTTGATTGCATGTAAGAAAATCTCCAAGCATGTCTTGGGCTTCTATTCCACTTGTAAAGAACACCAAAAGCTGGTTTTTCTGGGGAGATGTAAGTTGTTTTTCCAACATCGCCTACAAAGTTACTTCCTCCAAAAAAGACACCAATCTCATTGATTTGAGCATTTAGTGTAATAAGGGGGAAAAAACATAACAATAAATTAAAAATTTTCTTCATTTAATTCAAAATTGCGTGCAAATATAATAATTATCAATACGAATCAAAGTTCCTTTAGTTAAATGTGCTTTTTTTTCAATTTACGTTATGATTTTGAGCCATTTAATGATGATTCACTACATGCAGAACGAGAAAATGTGGTATTATCGTATAGTGAAGAATCAGAAAAGAGTTTAATTTCTTTTATCTTCTCCCCATAGCAGTTTGTTTCTTAACGTCTTTAAGAAAGTTTCGCCTGGTATTTCGACCATTTTAATTTTGTAATCTGTTTTTTTAATTTTTAAAATAGACTCGTTTTTTACCGAAGAAATTCTTGAGTCTAAAGAAACCAAATACTGGTCTTCTCTTCCTGATACGCGCAATGTAATTTCTGTGTCGTCTGGAATAACTAGAGGTCTGGCGGTTAAATTATGTGGTGCAATTGGTGTAATAACTAGACTTTTGACATCTGGTGTTAAAATTGGCCCACCGCAACTTAAAGAATATCCTGTGGAACCCGTTGGTGTTGAAATGATTAAGCCGTCTGCCCAATAAGAATTTAGATATTCATTATTTAAATACGTTTCGACAGTAATCATCGAAGTGGTATCTTTTCTACTCACAGTAACTTCGTTCATTGCAAAATTAAGTTCTTCAAAAGCTTTGTTATAAGGTTCGCAAGTTAAGCCTAATAAGGTTCTTTCAGAAGTTGTATAATTTTGGCTAATAACATATTGAAGTAAAATATCAATATTTTCTTTCTGAACTTTAGCCAAGAAACCTAATCTTCCAGCATTAATTCCTAATAAAGGAACGCCGGAATTTCGAACAAATGCAGCGGCTCTAAGAATCGTACCGTCACCTCCAATACTTATCAGCATTTCGAAACTATTGTCTAAAGCAGTACTCGGCGAAAAAGTTTTGTATTCTTTTTTTACAAGCTGTTTTTCATAAAGCATGTTCAAGAAGTTTTCTTCAATTACCATTTCGACGTTGTTGGCATTGAAGAAATTGAATATGTCTTTTATGATAGGTTCGGTACTGTTCTGATAATATTGTCCGTAAATGGCTATTTTCATTCGTTGTAAATTAGATAATTTGTCAATGTGTCAATTAGATAATTTGGAAATGCGAAAATTATCTAATTAACTAATTCTCCCATTGGCACATTCATAATTTATATGTTGAGATATTTGTCTAAATAATCTGATCGCTCTTTTAGACTGTTAATATAGTTGTCTTCCTGATGTTCTGAAATAATTTCATACCCATATCTTCTATAAGTCTGAATGATTTCATTGATTGCTCCTAAACCAATTTTTACGGTAATTTGAACATTTTCTGTATCAGCTTCAGAGACAAAACATCCTAAAACTTTTCCATTATTACTTTCTACAATTTGGGTCACCTCGCTCATAGAATAATCCAAAAGACCTTTTTGCACAATTATAATAGCGCCAGGTTCTTTTAAAAATGGAGTTTCTTGAAAAAATTTCATGATATCTTCCATTTCATAATAACCTACGTAATTATTATTCTCATCAAGAATTGGGAGAAGATTGGTGTGGTTTTTTGCGAAAACTTCTAGAACATCTAGCCAGATCATCGATTTTCTGGCAAAAAAACGTTCTAAAGTATATTTATAATCAACTGCTTTTTTTTCAGTGTCAAATGTTTCAACATCGTCAGAAGAGATGTTTCCAATAAAAACACCGTCTTCCAAAATCGGAAAATGAGAAAAATTTACATCGATAAAAAAGTCCTGAATCGAGGCTATCGTTTCCTGACTGTCAATCGCTCTGAAATCGTTTGTGATATAGTTTGTAATTTCTGTCATAAATCAATTGAAGATATTTGATGCAAAATAATCAAAAAATACGGAAAACCGCTCTGTTTTACTTTGTATTTTTGTCGTAACAAATATAATGTTACTAGAATTAATATCTATTTATATGACAAAATTAAGTGTAAATATCAATAAAATAGCAACGCTTCGAAATGCCCGTGGCGGAAATGTTCCAGATTTATTAAAAGTAGCTGCAGATATTCAGCAATTTGGAGGGCAGGGAATTACCATTCATCCACGTCCAGACGAACGTCATATTCGTTATCAGGATGCGCGCGATTTGAAAGCGGTTGTTACAACAGAATATAATATTGAAGGAAATCCGCAGCATAATTTTATTGATTTGGTTTTAGAATGCAAACCAGATCAGGTAACCTTAGTTCCAGATGCAATTGGAGCAATAACTTCTTCTGCAGGTTGGGATACGATTAAAAATCAAGAATATTTAACTGAGGTTATCCAAGAGTTTCAAAAAAACGGAATCAGAACATCGATTTTTGTTGATCCGATTTTAGAAATGATTGAAGGAGCAAAAAAAACAGGAACAGATAGAATCGAATTGTATACGGAATCTTTTGCGCACCAATATAGTTTAGGAAACGAAAAAGGAATTGAGCCCTACACTAAAGCTGCAGAATTGGCAAACGAATTAGGTTTAGGAATCAATGCCGGACACGATTTAAGTTTAGATAATATTAAATTTTTCAAGCAAAATATTCCTGGTTTACTGGAAGTTTCTATTGGTCATGCCTTGATTTCAGAGGCACTTTACCTTGGGTTAGATAATACGGTAAACATGTATCTGAATAAATTGAAATAATTTTTCAAAGTAAAACTAAAAAGTAAATGTTATACTCAAAAATAGAAGGCGAAGGAAAACCACTTGTCATCATGCACGGATTTCTTGGGATGTCTGATAATTGGAAAACCTTAGCTGGGCAATATGTAGAAGCTGGATTTCAAGTTCATATTTTAGATTTAAGAAACCACGGTCGCAGTTTTCATTCAGATGAATGGAGTTATGAAGCCATGGTTCAAGATGTTTATGAATATTGTCAGGCAAATAATCTAACGCGAATTGATATTCTCGGACATTCAATGGGAGGGAAAGTAGCAATGCTTTTTGCAACTACGCATCCAGAGATTGTAGACAAATTAATTGTGGCAGATATTGGCCCGAGATTCTACAAACAACATCATCAGGAGATTTTGGCAGGATTAAATGCTGTCGATTTTTCGGTAAAACCAAGCCGAAATGATGTAGAAGAAATAGTATCTCAATACGTTCCAGATTTTGGAACACGTCAGTTTTTGCTGAAAAACTTATACTGGAAGGAACCTGGACAATTGGCTTTTAGATTTAATCTTGAAGCTTTTAATAATAATCTTGATGCAATTGGAAAACCTCTGCCAGAACATTTAGTTTTTGATAAGCCAACATTATTTATTAGAGGTGGCAATTCTGGGTATATTCAAGATGCTGATCTTGATGGAATTCGCAAACATTTTCCAAATCTAAAATTAGAAACCATTCCAAATGCAGGGCATTGGCTTCACGCAGAAAATCCGAAAATGTTTTTCGAATTGACCGCTACGTTTTTAAAAGAGTAGTTATTTTTGATTAAAATTAGTACTTTTAAATAAATTTTAAACCAGAATGACTATGAAATTATTACTTAGACTCCTTGTTACTGCTGCCTTGGTTTTATTATTATCTAATATTTTGACTGGGGTTCATGTTGCTAGTTTTGGTACGGCTGTAATTGTTGCAGTAGTTTTAGGATTGCTGAACGTTTTTATAAAACCAATTTTAGTGATTTTAACTTTGCCGGTTACTTTTGTTACTTTAGGTTTGTTTTTACTGGTAATCAACGCGATAATTATTTTACTGTGCACTAATATTGTGGGCGGTTTTGCAGTAAATTCATTTTGGACAGCATTACTATTCAGTATTATTTTGTCTATACTTCAATCTATTACTTATAAAATACTTGGAGATGATAAATAAAACAAATGTAGCAGATTAAAACTGCTTCAAATACAATAGATTAAAAACTTGGTTGGGTTGCAAAAATTTTATAATTTTGCAACCCAATTTTATTATGTAAATTAAAGAAGAAGATGGATATTAAAAGAGTAGCAATAGACGCTGTAAACGAGACAATCGTTATGAACGTTGTTCATATGGATTATAAAGGTCAAGTAGCAAAAAGAATTAACGAAAAAATGCCTTTAGCGCAAGTAAAAGGATTTAGAAAAGGGGCAGTGCCTAAAGATCTTGTTGAAAAACAATACGGAAAAGCTATTAAGCAAGAAGAGATCAAAAAAGTAGTTGATTTGGCTTTAGAGCGTTATATTCAATCTGAAAGATTAAATCTTTTAGGAACTCCTCTTGCTAAAGTAAACGAAAATTTTAACTGGGATGCTGAAGAATTAACTTTCGAATACGAAATTGGTTTAGTGCCAAATTTTGAAATTGATCTTGAAGCTAAAAATAATATCGTAAAATATATCGTTACTGCTGACGATAAATTAATCGATGGACAAGTTGAGCGTATCCAAAAACAATTTGGAAAAGCAGTTCCTCAAGAAGTTTCTGATGCTAAATCTGATTTAACTGGAACTTTCTCAAACGAAGCAAACGGAATCAACAATACGACTACAATTTCTGTAGATACATTCAGCAAAAAAGCTCAAAAACAATTCACAGGTAAAAAAGTTGGAGATGTTGTTACAGTAAGCACAAAAGGTTTATTTGAAGACGATCACCAATTAATGGATTACTTAAAAGTAGGTCACGAAGGTGTTCACGGTTTAGATGTCGAAGTAGACTTTACTATCGAAGCTATCAACGGTTCTGAGCCAGCTGAATTAAACCAAGAATTATTTGACAAACTTTTTGGTGAAGGAAAAGTAGCTTCTTTAGAAGATTTAAAAGCTAAAATTAAAGAAGATGCTGAATCTCAATTCGCACAGCAAGCTGACCAAAAATTATTATTGGATGTTCAGGATTTCTTGATCGAAAACACAAAATTCGATTTGCCAGCTGAATTCTTGAAAAAATGGTTGCAAACTGTTGGAGAGAAAAAATTAACTGCAGAAGAAGCTGAAGTTGAATACGCAAGATCTGAAAAAGGTTTACGTTTTCAATTAATCGAAGGAAAAGCTTTAGCTCAAAGCAATATTCAAATTACATTTGATGACCTGAAAGAGTTTACATCAAACGCAATCAGACAGCAAATGGCTCAATTTGGTCAAACAAACCCAACTGACGAAGAAGTTCAAGGAATCGTGGCTAGAGTTTTATCTAACCAAGATGAAGTGAAAAGACTTTCTGAGCAAGTTGTAGCAGCTAAAATGTTAGATATCTTCAAAGAAAAAGCTAACCCAACAACTAAAGAGGTTACTTACGAAGAATTTATTGCAGCTTCTTACGGAGAATAAATTTAAGTCTGAAAGTCAAAAGTTCTAAAGTCGAAAGTTAAGAGATATACTTTTTAAAAATTAAGATTTTATTACAGAAACTGAAAGATAAAAATAATTATATTTGAACGTCAATGGAATTTTTTATTCTGTTGACGTTCTTTTTTTGTTTCAAGTTTAAGGTTTCAGGTTTCACGTTTTCTTCAGTTAACTTGAAACCTTGAACTTGAAACAAAAGAAACGTTTCAGACAAATTGGCATCTCTTATAAAAAGGTATGAACTTTGTTTAATTCGTTTAAGTCACATGCTGACTTTAGACTTTTCAACTTTAAACTAAAAATATGAACTACGGTAAAGAATTCAAAAAATTTGCTACAAAGCACCAAGGAGTAAACGCAATGTATTACGATAAAATCGTAGCAGCGATGACACCAACAAACATGACTCCATATATTATCGAAGAGCGCCAATTGAATATTTCTCAATTAGACGTTTTCTCAAGATTAATGATGGACAGAATTATCTTTTTAGGAACAGGTATTGACGATCAGATTGCTAATATCGTTCAGGCTCAGTTGTTATTTTTAGAAAGCGCTGATGCTTCAAAAGATATTCAAATTTACTTAAACTCTCCAGGAGGAAGTGTTTATGCAGGTTTAGGAATTTACGATACCATGCAGTACATCAAGCCTGATGTAGCAACAATCTGTACAGGAATGGCAGCTTCAATGGGAGCAGTTCTATTATGCGCAGGAGCAGCAGGAAAACGTTCTGCATTGCCTCACTCAAGAGTAATGATTCACCAGCCATCTGGAGGAGCACAAGGAGTTGCAACAGATATGGAAATCAACTTACGTGAGATGTTGAAATTAAAAGATGAATTGTATAACATCATTTCTCAACATTCAGGACAAACTTTTGACAAAGTGCACAAAGACAGTGAGCGTGATTACTGGATGAAAGCTGACGAGGCAAAAGAATACGGAATGATTGATGAAGTATTAAGAAGAGGATAATTTTTTTAGGGTTCAAAGTTACAAAGGAACTAAGGTTCTAAGATTAACTTGAAACTTGAAACAAATTAAACATTGAAACAAAAAATAAATATTAAGCTGTAAGGGGCTAAGTTTTTAAGTTTTAGGTTAAAAAGCTTAGAAACTTAGTATCTTTGCAGCTTAGTAACTAAATATAGAATGGCAAAAGTAGTATTAGAATGTTCGTTTTGTGGAAGAAAGAAGCCAGAAACTAATTTATTAATTGCAGGTATCAATGCACATATTTGTGATAAGTGTATTGAACAGGCACACGGAATTGTTTTAGAAGAATTAAAATCTAGCGGAAGCGCGAAACTAGTTGGTGACTTAATTTTAAAGAAACCAAAAGAAATTAGAGCTTTCCTAGATCAATATGTTATTGGTCAAGATCAGACTAAAAAAGTGATGTCAGTTGCGGTTTACAATCACTACAAGCGTTTAATGCAACAGCAATTAGACGATGAAGTAGAGATCGAAAAAAGTAACATCATCATGGTGGGTCAGACAGGAACAGGAAAAACATTGGTTGCAAAAACAATTGCTAAAATGTTAGATGTTCCGTTGGCTATTGTTGACGCGACAGTATTGACAGAAGCTGGATATGTTGGAGAAGATGTTGAAAGTATTTTAACTCGTTTGCTTCAGGCTGCAGATTATGATGTAGCAAAAGCAGAAAGAGGAATTGTATTTATTGATGAGATTGATAAAATTGCCCGTAAGAGCGATAATCCATCAATTACTCGTGATGTTTCTGGAGAAGGTGTTCAGCAGGCATTATTGAAGTTATTGGAAGGAACAGTGGTAAACGTACCGCCAAAAGGTGGACGTAAACATCCTGACCAGAAATTTGTTGAGGTAAATACTCAAAATATCTTATTTATTGCTGGTGGAGCTTTTGATGGAGTAGAGCGTATTATTTCAAAACGTCTAAACCGTCAGGCAGTTGGTTACTCAACTTCTAAAAATGTAGATAATATAGATAAAGATAATTTATTGCAATATATCATTCCAAAAGACATTAAAGACTTTGGTTTGATTCCTGAGATTATTGGACGTTTACCAGTTTTAACGCACATGGATCCTTTGGATAAAGCAACGCTTCGTGCAATTTTGACACAGCCTAAAAATGCGTTGATCAAACAATATCAGAAATTATTCTTAATGGATGATGTTGAGTTTACAATTACCGATGAAGCTTTAGATTTTATTGTAGATAAAGCTTTAGAGTACAAATTGGGTGCGCGTGGATTACGTTCTTTATGTGAAGCTATCTTAACAGATGCCATGTACGAACTGCCAACATCTGACGATATCAGTTTGACAATCGACAAAGAATATGCAGAACATACGTTAAGTAAAAACTTATTGAAGCGTATGGAGATTGCTTCTTAACTTTAAAAATAGCTTTATCAAAATTTAAAACTTTGATAAAGTTCAATTATAGAACCTGCTCATTTGTTTGAGCAGGTTTTTTTATACACTTTTTTAGCCTTATTTTCGTTTGTGCTTTTGAGTAAATATTTGATATGAAGAATACGCTTTTTATAATTTGTTTGGCTTTTGCTTTTTCTTGCAATAAAGAAAGCAAAAGAATAGTTGTTTCTGAAAATAAGCATAAAAGTGAAGTAGCTTCATTAGAAAAACCTCGTGTTGAAGTTGATTACAGCAATTATTATAAAGAAGCAGCATACTATTGTAAAGTCAATAATTTAAATCAAGATAAATTTATTTTGATTGACCTCGGATTGCATTCTGGTTATAAACGATTTTTTGTTTACGATTTTGAAAAGAAAGAAGTTTCAAAATCATATATGGTGAGTCATGGTTGTGGAGATAATCAATGGGGAGGAACTTATTCTAAAGATAACGCAAAGACGAGTAACGAATTTGATTCGCATTGTTCTTCGGTTGGAAAATATGTTGTTTTGGATCGTGGTGTAAGTCAGTGGGGAATAAAGGTAAATTATGTTTTGCAAGGAAAAGAAAAAAGCAATTTTAATGCACGAAAACGTGCCATTGTTTTACATTCTTGGGAAGAGGTGTCAGATAATGAAGTTTATCCAAAAGGAACACCAGAGGGTTGGGGTTGTCCTGCGGTTTCAAACGAGAGCATGAGAGAAATCGATGAACTTTTGAAAGCCAATAAAAAAGTACTCCTTTGGATTGTTAAGTCTTAAAGTAATGCTGAAAAACAAAAGTTCTATTTTAGCCCTGATCGAAACGGCATCTCCCGATTTAGAAAAACAAGGCTTTTTAGCCGTAGTTTTTGTTTATCGGGAATACAGTATAGAGCAGGACAAAACGTTCTGATGAAAACGAATTGATCTGCTTCTAAAAATTACTGCACTCTAAATTTTTCTCGATATTCAATTGGTTTCATGCCGACCATTTTATAAAACACTTTTCTAAATGCTTTTGGGTCATTGTAGCCAGTTTTTTCTATAATTTCTGAAATAGAAAGCTGCGTTTGCTCTAGATATTTCTTCGAACTTTCGACTCTAATATTCTGTAAATATTCGATAGGAGGAATTCCTGTCACTTGTTTGAAACGACGTGTCATGTTTCGGGCACTTGTTGGGATATCTTTTGTGATCTCTTCCAGTTTTTCGATAGAATGATACTGATTTTCTATTTTTTGCTGCAATAGGGCAACTAGAGAATCATTGTGTAAATGATTGGGTCTGAAGGTGCTGAAATAACTTTGTTTGTATCGGTTCAAATCGATTGAGAAGATTTTAGCAATTTTAACTGCCATTTCGTTTCCGCAGAATTTCTGAACCAAAAGAATCAATAGATGGAAAGTTGAAGTCGATCCTCCACTGGTATATAAACTTCCGTCTGCAGTCAAAGTTTCCTCAGGTTTTAATTTTACCATCGGAAAAGCTTTGGTAAAGGCGCTGCAGGCATCAACATGTGTTGTGGCTAACTTTTCGTTTAATAAACCAGAAGCGGCAAACAAAAAAGCTCCTGTGCAAAAACTGGCTAATTCGGCTCCAGCCTTATGCTGTTTTTGAAGCCATGGTATAAAGCTTTTATTCTTTTTAATCATCTCGCTCATATTATCAGTTGTAAAAGCGGGAATTAAAATTAAGTCTAGAATAATTTCTGAAGTTTCAATAGCGTTACTTTTATATCCAAATAAATTTCCCTGATCGTTTTGTTCTTGCGATTGAAAAATCATAATTTCAAATGGTTTTTCAGTTTCAGGAGTAAGTTTATTGGCAGTTTCGAATACCTCTAATATAGCTGCGATGCTTAGTAATTTATAATCGTGAGGTATGATTAATCCTAGTTTCGTGCTCATGATATTTTGGTTTTTTGGAATTTCAGTAAGGTGCAAAAATAAGCAAATTGTCTCAAATGCCCCTAAAAATGACTTTTATTGGTATTTTTAAGTAATCTTAAAAAATTAAATTTGTTTTAATTAATTCGTAATTTTATAAAGATGAAAACAAAAATCTTCTTAAATCTTGCTGTAAAAGATTTAAACAGGGCAGTGTCTTTTTATAATGGACTTGGTTTTTCGACCAATCCAAAATTCTCAAATGAAAAAGGAGCTTGTTTGGTTATTGATGAAAATATATTTGTGATGATTTTGGTAGAAGAGTTTTATCAAACATTTACCAAAAAACAAATTTGTGATTCAACAACAACTAGTGAAGCTCTTATTGCTATTTCTGTAGACACTAGAGAGCAGGTCGATGAAATGATGGACAAAGCGATTAAATCGGGTGGAACAGATTATCATCAGACAAATGATTATGGTTGGATGTATCAAAGAACTTTTCTAGATGTAGATGGTCATCACTGGGAAGTTTTCTTTATGGATGAAAGTCAGATTCCAGAGAACATGTAGTAATTAAGTAAGAACAAATCAAACAAAAAATAAAAAATGATAACAATAAAAAATACTGTAAATGCATCTTTAGATAAAGTTTGGAATTTTTGGAATACTCCAGAACATATTACAAAATGGAGCTTTGCCTCTCCTGATTGGCATACGCCTTATGCAGAGGCTGATTTGAGAGAAGGAGGAAAATTCAAATCGACTATGGCTGCAAAAGACGGAAGCATGAGTTTTGATTTTGGAGGTGAATTTACTTTAGTAAAGCCAAACGAAGCGTTATCTTATGTTTTGGGAGACGGAAGAAAGGTTGAAATCACTTTTACAGAAACGGCAGATGGTGTTGAAATTATTGAGAGTTTTGACCCAGAAACACAAAATCCTGAAGAAATGCAGCGTGCTGGCTGGCAGGCAATTTTAGATAATTTTAAAAATTACGCTGAAGCTAATTAATTTTAGATTCACAGACTCAAAATAACAAGGTTCAAAGATTACAAACTTAAAATTAGCTTACATCACTTATATGGTTTAAAAAAGAAATAAATATCTAACCCAACAAAAAAAAAACAAAAAATGACAAAACAAATATGGTTGAATCTTCCTGTAAAGGATGTGGCAAAAGCGAAAGATTTTTTCTGGAAAATAGGTTTTTCGTTTAATGAACAGCATGATACGCCAAGTTCGACGTGCATGGTTGTAGGTGAAGGACATTTTGTGATAATGCTTTTTGAAGAAATGCTTTTTTCAAGTTTTTCTAAAAACAGCGTTACAGATACGAATTCAAGCTCTGAAGTCTTGATTTCTATTGACGCAGAAAGCAGAGAAGAAGTTGATGAATTAGCCGATAAAGTCAAAGAAGCTGGAGGAAACGTTTTTGCTCCTCCTGCAGAAAGTCAGGGCTGGATGTACGGCTGCGGTTTTACCGATTTGGACGGTCATCGTTGGAATGTTTTATTTATGGATTTTAGTAAATTACCAGATTAAGATGGAAAAATTAGTGTTTAATATTGAGATAAAGGCTTCTAAAGAAAAGATATGGAAAGTCTTATGGGACGATGAAACGTACAGGAAATGGACAAGTGTTTTTGCCGAAGGAAGTTACGCCGAATCGACTTGGAATGAAGGGGACAAAATTTATTTTTTAGGGTCTGGCGGAGCAGATGGAATGAATAGTTTGATTGAAACTAAAATTCCGAATGAATTTATGGCTTTTAAGCATCTTGGCGAAATCAAAGATCATAAAGAAGTGCCACCAAATGCAGAAACAGAAAAATGGAGTGGTGCAATGGAAACTTACAAGTTAACTCAAAAAGGTGATATTGTAAATCTTCATGTTGAGGTAGACGTAATTGAAAAACATATTGATTATTTCAAAGATGCGTTTCCTAAAGCGGTGGAATTGATTAAAGAATTGTCTGAGAAGTAAATGAGAAGAAAAACAGATAATTAATAATTTATAATTAACAATTAAAAAAATAATATCATGGCAACAGCAGTCAACCCATATTTAATGTTTAACGGAACTTGCGAAGCGGCATTTCTGTTTTACAAATCAGTTTTTGGCGGAGATTTTCCGTATATCGGAAAATTTAAAGATGCTCCGGCAGAAGAAGGCGAAGTGCTTTCGGAAGAAGCTTTAAATCGAATCATGCACGTATCTCTTCCAATCGGAAGTAGTATTTTAATGGGAAGCGACACCCACCCACGATACGGAGATGTCGGTTTTGGCGATAACTTTTCCGTTTCTGTTAATGCAGAAAGCAGAGAAGAGGCAGATAAAATCTTTAACGGACTTTCAGCTGGAGGAAAAGTAGAAATGCCAATTAATGACACTTTCTGGGGATCTTACTTTGGAATGTTTAAAGATAAATTTGGCATCAACTGGATGGTGAGTTTTGATAAAAATGAACCAATGAAATAATGTAAAAGTTACGTTATTTTAATAGTAGAGCATAATTGTTAAATTACTCGAAAAAGCACATGAAAATGTGCTTTTTCGTTTTAAAAAAACAAGGATTATTCTTTTTTATCAACGAGAGATTGCCGATTTTTGTCGCTTCATAATCAAGAAAGAAAAATGGCAGCAGAAGACAAAGAAATAATTTTATTAAAAGTTTCTGGACACGATAAAATTGGAGTTACAGCAGGATTAACAGCTGTATTGGCAGCATACGACGCCAATATTTTAGATATCGGGCAGGCAGATATTCATGATACGCTTTCTTTAGGAATTTTGTTCGAAATTGCTGCAGGTTCTTCTTCAGCGCCTGTTTTAAAAGATCTTTTGTTCAAAGCATATGAATTGGAAATTAAAGTAAAATTTATTCCAATTTCTATCGAAGATTATGAAACTTGGGTAAAATCGCAATCAAAACAACGTTATATCATCAATATTTTGGGTGAGAAACTCGCAGCTTCACAATTGTCTGCAGTTACTCAAATATTGTCAGATCAAAATTTAAATATTGACTCTATTATCCGATTAACAGGAAGAACTTCTGTTGTAGAAAAGGAAGAATATCCGCGTTCTTGTATTCAATTATCTGTTACAGGCGAAATTGTCAACAAGATCATCATGACGGCAAGTTTTATGGAAATTTCCAGAACGCTAAACGTTGATATCTCTTTCCAAGAAGATAATATTTATAGAAGAAACCGCCGTTTGGTTTGCTTCGATATGGATTCGACTTTAATTCAAACCGAAGTAATCGATGAGCTTGCTGAATTGAATGGAGTTGGAGATCAAGTGCGAGCTATTACAGAATCGGCTATGAACGGTGAAATTGATTTCAACGAAAGCTTCAAAAAGCGCATGGCTCTTCTAGAAGGTTTAAGTGAAGAAGTTTTGCAAAATGTTGCTGTCAATTTGCCGATTACACAAGGAGCACATCGTTTGATGAAAGCCTTAAAATACTACGGCTATAAAACAGCAATTCTTTCTGGAGGATTTACTTATTTTGGAGAATATCTTCAAAAAGAATTAGGAATAGATTACGTTCACGCCAATCAATTAGAAATAAAAGATGGTAAATTGACAGGTAAATATTTAGGTGATATTGTAGATGGTCAGAAAAAAGCAGAATTATTAAAAGCAATTGCAGAGAAAGAAGGAATTCATATCAATCAGACAATTGCGGTTGGAGATGGAGCAAACGATTTGCCAATGCTAAACTTGGCTGGTCTAGGAATTGCTTTCCATGCTAAGCCAAAAGTTAAAGAAAGTGCTTCGACGTCAATTTCAAGTTTAGGTCTTGACGGTGTTTTGTACTTATTAGGATATCACGATAGATATATCGATATGATGTAATTTACAAGTTGTCACCCTGAGCGAAGTCGAAGGGCTTTCATGTAGAAAAGGGCTTCGACTCCGCTCAGCCTGTCAACCGAAATAAAGAGAAAATTCACCTCATTTTTGTCATTTCGACGTAAGGAGAAATCTTCGCAAGTAGCTTCGTAAAGAGAATCCAATCTTTGTCGAATTTCTCACGAAGATTTCTCCTTACGTCGAAATGACAATATTGAGAAAATCTTAGCAACTTAGAATCTCAGAATCTTAATAATGGCATGTCCCTCCGGGTCGGGCTATCCGTTTCAATCTTTTATGCCGAACCCCGGCATAAAAGGATTTCCACTTCTATCCCTCATGCGGGTTTAGTGGAATTAACGTTTTATTTTCTTGATTCCAATTCCTTTTTCATTTCCTTTAAATTCTTCAGATTCAAGAAAAGAATAGGCAATAACGCAACAGGAATAACATTCATAGCGCTAAAGCCTTTCATAAAAACAATGAAGGTATTAAGAACGAATAGCATAAAAAGAACAACGCAAAAAATAGTATTCACAGTTTTTAGTGTCTTCTGATTTTTAATCAGTTCTTCGTTGCTCATTTCGCTGAATTTTGTGTCTTTCATTTTTATAAGTTGTTATTAGCACATTTCTTTCAATTGTTCCAAATAATCTCTCTGATTCGAAAGCCTCGGAATCTTATGCTGGCCTCCTAATTTGTCTCTTTCTTTCAGCCAATCATAAAATAAATTCTCTCGAGCAACATTAATCACCAAAGGATTTAAAGTCATATTATTGTAGCGTTTCGCTTCGTAATCTGAGTTTAGAGTTTGCAGAGTTTCATCTAGTACTTTTTGGAAAAGACCAACATCAGCAGGATGTTTCTTAAATTCAATCATCCATTCGTGAGCGCCTTTTTCTTTATCATGCATAAAAATAGGAGCAACCGTATAATCGATAACTTCAGTTTGTGTTACTTGACAAGCTTTTGCAATCGCCTGATCGGTATTTTCTACCATTAATTCTTCGCCAAAAACATTGATATGATGTTTAGTTCGTCCCGTTACTCTAATTCTGTATGGATTTAAAGAAGTAAAACGAACCGTGTCGCCAATTAAATAGCGCCACAAACCAGAATTTGTAGTAATAACAATAGCGTAATTTTTATTCAATTCAACATCGGCCAAGCGAACTACTTTTTGGTTTGGAGATCCAAAAGTGTCCATCGGAATAAATTCGTAGAAAATTCCGTAATCCAGCATCAATAATAAGTCACTTGAGTTATTCAAGTCTTGAATTGCAAAAAAGCCTTCAGAGGCATTGTATATTTCGTAATATCTAAAATCCTTGCTTGGTAAAAGTTTTTTATACTGTTCTCTATAAGGAGAAAAACTTACACCTCCGTGAAAGTAAACTTCCAGATTTGGCCAAAGTTCCAGTAGACTCTGTTTTCCTGTATTCTCTAAAACTTTATTCATTAAAACTAGCATCCAAGAAGGAACTCCTGCAAAACTGGTTACGTTTTCGTTTTTAGTTTCATTGATAATAGCGGCAATTTTCGTTTCCCATTCGCTCATTAGGGAGGTTTTGCTGCTTGGCGTACTGCTGAATTCAGCCCAAATAGGCATGTTTTCAATTAAAATAGCCGATAGATCACCGAAGAAAGTATTGTTGTTTTCGTAAATCTGAGAGCTTCCTCCTAAACGGAGACTTTTTCCTAAAAACAATTCAGAATCTTCATTATTATTTAAATATAGACACAAAAGATCTTTACTGCCTTTGTAATGGCAATCCTCCAAAGCCTCATTACTTACAGGAATAAATTTACTTTTTGCATTTGTAGTTCCGCTCGATTTGGCAAACCATTTAATAGGGCTTTCCCAAAAAACATTTTGTTCTCCCAAACGAGTACGTTCAATAAGTGGCTGTAATTCCTCGTAAGTTGCAATCGGAACTCTTTCAGCAAAGGTTTGATAGGAACTAATGGTAGAAAATTCATATTTTTTTCCAATAACTGTATTTTCAGATGCCGTCAATAAGTTATGCAATAATTCTTCCTGAACTTCATTTGGGTATTTTAAAAAAAGCTCTATTTGGTGAATCCTTTGTTTGAGGACCCAAGATGCAAACGAATTGATAATAGATAAAGGCATGAATCTGTTTTTTAGTTAACTAATTTTAGGTTTTAAATCTTACAATCTGTGCAAAACAAAAAACTTAAAATTTGAATATCGACAGACAAATAGTAACTTTGTCTTCATATCAAAAATAATATTTTTTTGTAATAAACAATTCAATTTACGGTAAAGATTCTACCGAAAAAGTCGAATTTAACACAAAAAACTTTAAATCTTTTGAGAAGTCTAAATCAGCAATTATAAATAAAAAATACAAATGCAATATCAAGGTGTACTGACAAAAATGCAAACTGAACTTGGGAGTCCAATTCAATATTATTTGGTTTTCGAGGATAGTTTCTTAAACATGAATCAATTATTAGATAAAGAAATTGAAATCAATTTTGTGGGTTGCCAATGTTTGAATTGCGGTAAAAAGAAAAAAATATACCGACAAGGTTTTTGTTATGAATGTTTTTATTCAAGTCCAGCAGTTGGAGATTGGATTATGAGGCCAGAATTGAGTACGGCACATTTGGGAATTGCAGACAGGGATTTGGAATATGAATCTAAAGTTCAGCTACAACCGCACATTGTATATTTGGCTTCGGCATGCGAGATAAAAGTAGGTGTTACCCGTAAAACTCAAGTTCCTACCAGATGGATAGATCAAGGCGCTTCTCAAGCGATTGCCATTGTTGAGGTTCCAAACCGTTATTTGGCTGGAATTACAGAGGTGGCATTAAAAGATCATTATACAGATAAAACCAATTGGAGAAAAATGCTTCAGAACTCTGTTGAGACTTTTGATCTGATTGCAGAAAAAGCCAAAATCGAAAGTTTAATTCCTGCAGAAGTCAAAGACTATTTTTACGCTCAAAAAAATGATGTTTACGAACTTCAATATCCAGTTTTAAGTTATCCTGCAAAAGTGAATAGTTTGAACTTGGATAAGACTCCTTCATTCACTGGAAAATTGACCGGAATTAAAGGTCAGTACCTATTATTTGAAAACGGAACAGTTTTTAATGTGCGTGGTTCCGAAGGTTATGTTGTCACAATAAACGTCTAGGTTTATCGGGAAGTTGTCGATATTTTTCAGCTAACTGTCTATAAATTTGTTGATTACGTAATAATTTATTGTAAATTTATCTCGCTTCCAAAAGCAAAAAATGTGAATATTGATACATTTCGTTACAATTTTGTAACAAATGCTTATTGGAAGAATTTATTTTTAGAAGATAAAAGAAATTAGATTTGAGACCTGCTCTTAATGCTAGTTTTCTAAAATTAAATTGAGATTTATAATCCGTAAATTATTCCATAAATGAGTGTTTTAAACAAAATAAACGTACACAGGCGCAGCATAATGCGGAACCTAACGAAGAATGTTGGAAAAGCAAATATGCAGGACGATTTTATTTTGGTCGATAAGAGCGAAATCAAGAAAGTTTTAATCTGTAGGCCAAACGGAAGATTAGGGAATCTTTTATTGATTACCCCACTTGTACAAGAAGTGTCAGAAATGTTTCCAAATTGTAAAATTGATTTGTTTGTGAAAGGGACAGTAGCTCCTATTATTTTTGAAAATTACGATGTCGTTGATAAAATAATTCACTTGCCTAAAAAACCATTTAAAAGTTTAGTAGAATACTCAAAGGTTTGGATTTCATTAAAAAAAGCGCATTATGATTTAGCAATTAATGTGGACCAAAACTCTTCTTCCGGCCGACTGGCGGTTCAATTTTCAAATGCTAAATACAAGTTTTTCGGAGACTCAAATGAAGAACAAACAGAACAGAAGAAAGATTTTGACCACATTGCAAAGTATCCAGTATATAATTTTCGAAATTATTTATCAAAACTGAGATTACCAACAAACAGTAATAAAATAGTTGCTCCAATAGACCTTAAATTATCGGCTTCTGAAATTGCAGAAGGAAGAAAGAAACTAAGAGAAGTAACAAACAACGATAAAAAAACGATTTGCATTTTTACCTACGCAACTGGAACAAAATGTCTTTCGGAAGAGTGGTGGGAAAAGTTTTATGCTCAACTTACTGCCGAATATAAAGACTACAATATTATTGAAATTCTGCCTGTAGAAAACGTTTCTCAAATCGGATTTAAAGCGCCATCATTTTATAGTAAAGATATACGAGAAATAGGATCTGTCATTGCAAATGCTGATTTGTTTATTGGTGCCGACAGCGGAATTATGCATTTATCAAGCGCTGTACATACACCAACAATTGGACTGTTTTCTGTTTCAAATTTGAAAAAATACGAGCCTTATGATAATTGTAGTATTGGTATAGACGTAAATCTCTACACGAAAAAGGAATATATAAAAACAATAAATTCTATTTTGAATAACGGTCGATTAAGTAGCTATTCAAAAGCAATATAAAAACAAAAAATCCTGTTCATTCGAACAGGATTTTTTGTTTTTTAAGATGCTAAGGTTCTAAGGTGCTGAGGTTCTAAGTTTTTCTTTTTTAACTTTAGAAAAGCTCAGCACCTTAGCATCTCAGGACCTTTTTAAGGATTCTTTTTCTTAAACAATCCGTTCAATAAATCACTTGCTTTTTTAGTTACTTCTTGAGTTTTCTGCTCTTTTTCAGTTTTAGCAGCTTGAGTTGTATCTTTTGCTTTAGTGTTTTTATTTATCAAATCAGTAAGTGCTGAGGTTCCTTTTTGAGTCAGTTTTTCTTTCTGCTGATTTACCAATTGTGTTGTCAAATTGCTCACAGCAGTTTTCATATCGGTACTGATTTTAGGATTTGAGAAATTACCTGTCAAAGAAGCATTGATTGGAATATTATCTAGTTTTGCAGCATCTGCAGGAGACATTTTTGCAATTAAGTTGTTAGCTTCGGTTCCCAAATATTTAGCAGGAACATCAAATTTTAGAGTATAATTCATAGTTTGATCGAAACCATGAGTTCCTCCAACCGTTACTTTAATATCTTGATATTTAATATCAAAAGGTTTAACATTTACTTTTCCGTTATCAAAAGTTAAAGCAGCTTTAATATCATTCAGGTTCACTTTATTTAAATCAAGAAACTTAACATTAGAACTTAATGCAGTAAGTAAAGTAGAGTTACTCGAGTTTACTGTAGTAGACAGTAATTGGCCAATTAAATCTCCTGAAATTGATTTAAGATCTGGAGTCAATTCTTTTGCATCCAAATTACCATTCAGTTTGATTGTTGAATTCAGTTTCCCGTTAATGATTCCAGCAATAGGCGCAATTTTTTTCATCATATCCAACTGCGTAAATGTCTGTGCAATATCAACTTGATTAAAACCTAAATTCATATCAAAAGTTGGCACTTTTTCTTTTGTAGAAACTGCTCCGTTAAGACCAATTGATCCTCCGAAAATATTTGTTTTAAAGTTTTCAAGAGTTGCTTTTTCATCTTTAATAAGCAGTCTTCCAGAAACATCTTTAAGTTTTAGATTATCATATAAAACCGTAGTCGCTTTTGCATTCAATGTACAATTCAAGAAAGCAGGAATCTTCATTGCATCGGCTGGTTTTGCAGGAGTTTTTGTTTCTTCTTTTGCAGGTTCGCCAGCAGTCATGAAATCGTCAACAGCCAATTGGTTTGAGCTCATATTGAAGTTTCCTTTCAGCTCTTGTTTCTTAAACATAAAGCCATAGAAATTCTCTAAAACTCCGTTAATGCTAATATCACTTTTTCCAGTCGTAGCATCAAATTGTTTTAAGTTAATTTTGCTCGGATTAAATTCAACCATCGCTGTGCTAATGTTCATCGATTTGTTGTTTTCGTCAGTATATTTAAATCCTGACAAGCTCATTGTACCAGCATTTTTGATATTTTGGTATTGGCTTTTTTCTACAGAAGCCATATCAAAATTGGTAGTAACATCAGCTTTTAAAATACCAGCCAAAGGTTTATCCATTTTGATTGGATATGCTTTTGAAAGATTAGCCAAGTTGATCGTTCCTTTTAAAGCCGCATCGATAATAGGATTTACCGTTATGTCTTTAATATTCGCTTTAGCGTTAAAAACATCCTGATCAATTCTAAAAGATAACTTATCTAGGTTGACATAAGTATCATTTAAAATTCCAGTTTCGTTAATGATTTTTGTATCAATTACAATATTTTGAACCGATTTTGGAAGGTTAGGATATTGGAAAGAGGCATTGTTAGATGCAATTTCAACATTAAATTTCGGAACTGTTGTATCTGTAAGTTCTCCTTTTGCAAAACCGTTTACTGTAAAATCTCCAGTAGTTTTTACTCCGTCTAAACCTGCAGCATAAGCCGAAGGAATTAAACCTAAGAAATTGGTAAAAGAAGAAGTTGGAGTTTTAAACTTTAAATCGTAAATCTGCGCTTTCTCTGCCATTTGAATGAATCCATCAAACTCTAAAGGCAATTGATTGATTAAAGCTTTATTCTCTTTAAAAGTATATTTGCTTTTCTCTAAATCAATTCCAAGAACAGCGTCAAGAGTTAGTTTCACATTTTTCATGTAATTTATTTTATCCATGTCTAATGAAACTTTTGCAGTAGATTTTGTAGTTAAATCTAGCTTCGAATTGGTGAAATCTCCAGTTCCTTCGTGGTTTAAACTGTCAATTACCATTTTAATTTTAGAACCTTGATCGATGTATCTAAAAGTAAAATTTTCGATTTTATAGTTTTGAATTTTCAATGCAAGAGGTTTGCTTGCTTCGTCTTTCTTATCTTCTTTTTTGTCTTTTAAAGCAATATCGAAGTTTCCAACACCATCTTTATTAAAAATAATGTTTACTAATCCGTTGGTAGAACTAATTCCCTGAATGCTTAAAGGCTCTTCTTTTCCTTTGAAAAGTTCTTTAATACTCATTTTTAAATTCAATTCTCCAAGAGAAACCAAAGTGTCACCTTCAAAAGGAGCTTTGTTAATGATAACTAATTTCTCGATTCCAACTGTTGCGTTTGGAAAATTCTTAAATAAACTTAAATCGGCATCTGTAAAACTTACTTTGGCATCAACACTTTCGTTGATGGCTTCGACGATTTTTGACTTGATCTGGTCTTTAAACAAAAATGGAATGGCAAATAATGCAGCAACAAATACCACAAGAACTATGGCACTTATTTTTAAAACTTTTTTTAGCATATAAATAGATTTGAGGGTTTACATCTTAAAATCGACTCCTGCAAAAATAGCTTTTTTTACTAGAGTTTGAAGATAAAGTTTTCTTAATTATGTAAGAAAATTATTAAAATTGTTAAATAAAAAAATCCGTTGAGAACTATTTTCAAAACGGATTTTTTAGGGTGTTTATTTTATTATTTCTGAATAAATGAAACTATTTTTTCAACTAGGACTTCAGAAATAGGAAGTGTTTCATTATTGTAACTGGCTAAATTATCTTCCTGATTGCCATCAATAATCTTCATAATATGATTCATCTTATCAATAATCTGCAAATCTGCATTTTTATTGGTTTGCTTTAAATTTTCGGCATCTTTTACAGCAATCTGAATGTCATTATTTCCTTGTACAATTAAAATAGGAATTGTAAGTTTTTGTATTTCGGTCTGCGGATTGTATTTGAACCACGAAATCAGATAAGGCTGAACGCTTGGCCTGAAAAGAGAATTCAGCATTGGGTCGACTTTTTTCACCTCAAATCCGTTTTTTAAACTATCAATAATTGGAAAAGTCATATCATTAAGCTGTTTCATTGACTTTGCACCAATTTGTGTCTTTAAAATCTGATCTGCCGGTTCGCCTGCGCCTGCGATCGAAATAAATTTGTCTGCTTTTCCACTGGCAACCATTCCAATTAAAGAACCTTCACTATGGCCGATTATAATTATTTTAGAAAAACGTTTGTCTTGTTTTAAATAATTAATCCAGCTTTTTGCATCTTGAATGTAGTTTTCAAATACCAGACTGCTTTCAGATCCACCGGCAGCTTTACTTTCTCCGATTGCTCTTTTGTCGTATCGTAAAGATGCAATTCCGTTTTTTGCTAAAGCTTCTGCCAGCATTTTTAAAGAATTGTTTTTCATCATCGGATTATTCCCGTTTCGGTCAGTTGGGCCAGAACCGGCAATGATTAAAGCAACTGGAAATTTTTTGGTCAAATCTGGTGTTGTTAGCGTACCAAAAATCTGATCATTATTTATCTTTAAGATCGCTGGTGTTTCCTTAAACGTGATTTCTTTTTTGGTTTGGGCGTTTAGGAAACTCCAAAACAAAACGGTTAGAAAAAGAATTACTTTGTTCATCTGTTAATTCAATTAATAAATGTTGATTCCGTAAGGTAATATCGCTTGCACTCCTTTTTGTTTTTGGAATTTCTTTACCTGTTCAATAAGAAGATAGTTTTCTTCTCCGATTTCTTCTTTAATGAAAGCTTCTTTCGATTTTGCAAAAGGAAGATTGCCCAATAGATCGTTTAACGTTTTCTCGTATTCAGGATAATTCTGAGTACTGTATTTTTTTACTTTAGCGATTTTGGCAGCTTCAGCAATCGCATCATTTAGTCCTCCAATTTTATCCACTAAGCCAATTTTTAAAGCTTCAGTTCCAGACCAAACCCTTCCTTGAGCAATAGAATCTACTTGTGCAAAAGTCATTTTACGGCCTTCAGCAACATGGGTTACAAAAGTGTTATAGATTTTTTCAACGCCTTCTAAGGTAAAAGCCTTAAACTTTTCATCAACTGGTAAAAACGGACTGTAATTTGCAGAATTCTCGTGTGTTTTAACCTGCTCAGAATTGATTCCTAATTTATTAGCCAATGGACTAAAATTTGGCAGCATTCCGAAAACCCCAATAGATCCTGTAATCGTATTGTTTTCGGCAAATATTTTATTAGCGTTACAGGCAATATAATAACCGCCAGAAGCAGCATAATTACCCATAGAAACGACAACTGGTTTAACTTTTTTGGTGATTTCGATTTCTCTCCAAATTAGATCCGAAGTCAAAGCGCTTCCGCCAGGACTGTCAATTCTAAGTACGATAGCTTTAACATCATCATTTTTTCTAGCTTCCTGAAGAGAACGTCTCATAGAACCTTCTCCAATAGTATTTACATCACCTTCGCCGCTTCCAATTTCGCCTTGAGCGTAAATAATAGCAATTTGATATGTTGCTGTATTTGATAATGCTGTCGTTACGTGATTTTGAGTATAATCTGAGATCGAAATTTTATTGTAATCTTCGTCTTTGTCTACTTTCAGGGCTTTTCTAATAGCATCATGATAAACATCTTCATAAGCAATAATATCAACCAAATGCTGTTGTTTCGCCATTTCTGGAGTTCTTGCCAAAAGTCCGTTTGCAATTTCGTTTAATTTAGGCAACGGAATATTTCTGCTTTTTGAAATATCAGCAGAAACGGTAGACCAAATAGAATTTAAAAGTGCAGTGATTTGTTCTCTATTGGCATCGCTCATTTTATTTTCTAAGAAAGGTTCAACGGCACTTTTATATTTTCCGTGGCGAATGACTTCCATGTGAATTCCTGATTTATCCTGAAAATCTTTAAAAAACATAATTTCAGAAGAAAGACCTTTAAAATCGAGATCTCCCGCTGGATTTATATAAATAGTGTTGGCAACAGAATTTAAATAATATTCTTTTTGCGAATAAGTATTAGCATATGCCCAAACAAACTTCCCTGATTTTTTAAAACTTTCTAATGCATTTCTTAAGTCTTTGTATTGTGCAAGACCAAGAGAAGATTCATCGTTTAAAATCGAAATACCTTTAATATTGTCGTCTGTTTTTGCAGCTTCAATTGCATTGATAACATCGGTCAAGCCAATGCCTTTTTTGTCCGAAAAGACAGTTACCCAAGGATCTTTATATTTTCCTGCGTAATCGTTTTTAATTTCTTTTAGATTGAATTCAATAACAGAATCTGACTTGACAGAAACGGAGTCGTCTCCACCAAAAATGGCTCCAATAAAGATCACTCCAAAAAAGAAGAGCATAATAAATACAAAAATGCCAATAACTGTGGCAATTACATTTCCTAAAAACTTCATATGTATATTTTTTTAATAAGTAGCGAAAAAGAGTAAAATGTTACAAATTAGACTTCTAAATTATGAATAAGATTTGAGACGTCGTTTCACAAATATATTGGTTAATTCTAAAATAGTTTTAGTTAATTTGCATTAATTATGAAATTACAGCATCAAGTCGTTTTATCGATAGGCAGCAACCAAGGCAGCAGACTAGAAAACATTCAAAAATGTATTGATTTAATACACGAAAATGTAGGGACTGTTATTCAGGTTTCAAAACTTTATGAGACTCCTGCATGGGGTTTTGAGAGTGATGCTTTTTATAATTGTGCGCTGTTGCTTCACACCAATTCATCAGCCCAAAAAATACTCAATCAAGTTTTAAAAGTTGAAAAAGAACTTGGAAGAATTCGGTTGAACCAAGAAGGTTACCAATCAAGAATTATAGATGTTGATTTAATCGCTTTTGATAATGAAATAATTAATACGGAAAAACTTCAGGTTCCGCATCCGTTAATGCAGAATAGAAATTTCGTTTTGCTGCCAATGCAGGACTTAATGCTAAATTGGAAACACCCGATTTTGCAGAAAACAATTTCTGAACTGATCGCGGTTACCCCAGATGAGAGTGTATGCGCGGTTGTTCAGGATTTGAAAAGTCCGATTAGTGAAATTCCAATCAATCAATTCAATTATGTTGCTTTTGAGGGAAATATTGGAGCAGGAAAAACGACTTTGGTGCACAAAATTGCAGAAGATTTTAACGGAAAAACAGTTTTAGAAAGATTTGCTGATAATCCGTTTTTGCCAAAGTTTTATAAAGATCAGAATCGATATGCATTTCCTTTAGAAATGTCTTTTCTGGCTGATCGTTATCAGCAATTAGCAGATGATTTGGCACAGTTTGATTTGTTTAAAGATTTTATAGTTGCAGATTATCATATTTTTAAATCATTGATTTTTGCGAAGATAACGCTTGCTGAAGATGAATATCGTTTGTATAGAAACTTATTCGATATCATTTACAAAGAAATGCCAAAACCAGATTTGTATATTTATTTGTATCAAAACACGGATCGTCTTTTGCAAAACATCAAAAAACGCGGACGGGTTTATGAACAGAATATTGAAGCTGCGTATTTAGAAAAAATCAATAACGGTTACTTGGAATATATAAAATCCCAAACTGATTTGAATGTTTTAATCATTGATGTTTCAGATCGTGATTTTGTGAAAAAACACGAAGACTACCTTTATATATTAAATGAAATAAAAAAGAAAACGGCTTCTTAAACTTTAGATTATTCCGAGCTGTTTTTTAAGTTTTGCTGATAGTTTTTCCTGAACAAGACGATAAGACTGCTGAATGTATGTTTCCCATTCTGATTTTTTCATTCGAGTAATATCATCAATTAAAACCCATTTGTATTTAGCCACATAGGGCGCTGGTTTAAATCCAGTCTTGTTGCTTATTTCTTCAAATTCTTCATCTGAAACTTTAAACGAAGCCGATGTGGGATTTTGGTCAAGTCCAACCACGCAATACATTTTAGTACCTACTGAAAATACAAGATCATGTTCCCACTTTATATCTTCAGTTGTGCCAGTTAGTTTTTGACAGATTTCTCGAATGGTTTCTATATTCATATTATCTTTTTAATGTAAAATGTCCTCTTAAAACGGGCATTGAATCATCGACTTTTAGAGCATACCAATAATCAGAAGAAGGAAGCGGAACTTGATTTAAAGTGCCATCCCAACTCATTTTGAATCGGCTTAATTGTGCTACTAGTTTTCCGTAGCGATCAAAAATAGTAACTACAGCTTGCGGATAATTTTCCATTCCGGTTACTTCCCAAACATCGTTGTAAGTATCATTGTTAGGTGTAAAAAACGGAGGAAAAACAAGCACTACAAATTGTTTAATAGTTCCGCCACAACCGTTTTTTTCACGAGCATAAGCAGTTTGCAATCCGCCAGGGACATCGTAAAAAACAGTTGAATCTTGATAATTAACACCATCAACGGAATACTCAAAATAATCTTCTTCTTTTACAGGGTAAATAATGACTCTTGTTCCTTCTACATCAACACGAGCAATTTGAGGAATCATATGTTCTTCAACCACAATTGTTTTTGTGCTCGAACAGTTTTCAGGACTTGTAACTACGACGGTGTATTTGCCCCCTTTACTAATCGAAATTTGTTGAGAAGTTTCATTGTTATTTGACCATAAATAACTCATTCCAGAAACTCCTGCATCTAATGTTATAGATTGAAACTGGCATAAAGTCAAAGTCTCATCTGTAACAACTGGAGGTGTATATATTACAATGTTTACTGGAGTTCTAGTTGTATTTATGCATCCATTATTTGATGCTTCGGCATAATAAGTTGTATTGGATGAAATTGTTGGAGTTGTAAAAGTGGTTCCTTGAAAAACACTTGTTCCACCAGTTGGTGAAGTAAACCAGATTATAGTTCCAATATTTGAAGTGGCTTTAATCGTTACAGTTCCTGGTCCACAATTAGTATAAGTGTCTTTTTCTGCTATTGGAGCTGCAGGAGTTGCATATACATTTGCTTTTACTGATTTGCGGTTGGATTCACAACCAGCATCAACGTAATAATTTGTAGTTACAGTTATTGTTGGAGTAGTATAAGTCGGACCTGTTGCCAATAAATTCCCTCCAACAAGAGCATCAAACCATCTAATTGTTGCTCCAGCAGTTGCAGTTGCATTAAAGGTAAAACTTCCAGAATCGCAAACAGGAGTTGGGTCGATGGCAGGAGTTGCCACAGGAATAGTTATTTTGGTGCTTGCTGCAATTTGTAAAGTAGGTTCTCCTGGCATTCCACCATATTCTACGACATATCCTTTTGGCTGATAGTTTCCAGAGGTGTCTCCTGTATTCGATAAGTCATTCCAAGAGCCTCTTATTCCTACACCGGGTTGTGTGATGTGCGCATAGTCTTCATCGCCTTGCTGGTTGGGTTCGCCAGTATTCCAAAAAGCATAATTTGGAGTCGAACCGTTTGCATTTCCTCTCCAAAAAATAGTTCCTGTTTCTGGGCCCGTAACCCATTTCCAGACCCCCTCTGTTTCGGCATCACTTCCTCCAATCCATCCAGTTCCAGAAGCTTGCTCGCCAATTAATTTAGCTTCATCAGCAGATAATATTGTCGCTAGGTAGCCTTGAAGGCCATAGTAGGTGCTTGAAGCAGCTAAATCTCGCGCTTTTGTCCAAGTCACTCCTATATTTGGAACGTATTCGTAATAATGCTGTGTAGAGGGTAAATAATTTGCTTTACCCATTGTTATAGAGAATGTCCTAATTCCAGAAGCTGCAGCAGACGAATTTGTAAAGACAACATCTTTGATTGCATTCACAAAATCTGAATATAAAACATCGGCTCCCGTTGGACTAGATAATGTAAGTTTTCCTGCTGTTGCATCCCAACTAGTCGTAATAGTTGGGTGTAAGGTGGGATTTGAAAGTTCTAGTTTGTCAAGGCCACTCGAATATCCTGAAGAAATCTGGATATAAAGTGCCTGTGTCCCGTTTTCGGCAATATCATGATCAATTCTAAAGTCGGTTACAATATTGATAGATGTCTGTGGACAGTAATTTTGATTTCCTTCGGCAGTAAGTTTTGGAGGATCTATTACGAAACTGCTTTTCTTTTGTTTTTCTATTTTTAAATTTTTGCTGTGTATTGAGAAGTGTGTATTCTTTTTGTTAAAAGTTTTTATATTTTCGTTTGCATGTGAAAAATTAAAACTTAAAACGGAAAATAAAAATAAAAAGATTGCTAATTTGATATTCTTCATTTGTTAAAAATATCAATTAATTGAGAATAAAAAAATAAATTTTTATTCAGGCCAATTTATTTTTTGAAACAAATCCCAAACCACAATTCCGGCACTTACAGAAATATTAAGAGAGTGTTTTGTTCCCAGCTGAGGAATTTCAATACATCCGTCACAGATTGCAACAGCTTCTTGTGATACGCCATAAACCTCATTACCAAAAACCAAAGCATATTTCTGATTTTTTTCAACTTTAAAATCCTGAAGAAAAATCGCACTTTCAACTTGTTCAATAGCCATAGTCAAAACATTTTCGTTCTTTAAGTTTTCAATAACTTCCAAAACATTTTCATGGTGTTCCCAAGCGACAGTTTCAGTTGCGCCAAGAGCGGTTTTATGAATTTCTTTATTTGGAGGAGTTGCAGTAATACCGCAAAGAATTATTTTTTCAATCAAAAACGCATCAGCAGTTCTAAAAACAGAACCAATATTATGCAGACTTCTAATATCGTCTAAAACTAATATTAAAGGTGTTTTCTCCGATTTTTTAAAATCTTCAATTGATTTACGTTCCAGTTCGCTGTTTTCGAGTTTTCTCATTGGTTTTAAATTCTAGTCATAAAAAAAGCTTCCAAAGATAAGGAAGCTTTTTGATTATTTTAAATGTTTCTCAGATTAGCTTTTTACTGGATCTGGTAAAACAGTACCTTTAATTGTAAGGATTTTTGTTGGTTGTCCTTCAGCGTTAGAAGTTACAGTTACAGTTTTTGTAAAAGCACCAACTCTGTCAGTAGCATATTTTACACCAATAACACCTTTAGCTCCTGGAGCGATTGGTTCTTTTGGAGTAGTTGGAACTGTACATCCGCAAGATCCTTGAGTGTTTGTAATGATTAATGGTTTTGTACCATTGTTAACAAAAACGAACTCACGTTTTCCATCTGCATTGTGAGCGATAGTTCCGTAATCGATAGTTTCAGTTTCGAAAAGCATTCCTGCTCCTTCAACTTTTGCAACTTTAGCAGCTTTAGCTTTTTTAGTTGTTTGTGCATTAGTAACTGTGATACCAGCAACAGCTAACATAGCGAATAAAATTATTTTTTTCATCTTTAAGGGTCTTTTTTTAAATGATAAACAAAGCTATATAAAAAACTTAAACCGCAACCTAAAAATGTCTTAAAAATATTTTAATTTTTGAAGCTTTCGATTTGCCGCCAAAAAATCATAAATTCGCTGTCTTAATTTTTTCATTTAAAATATAATAATTTGGCAGCTAAAGAGAAAGTGGTGAAAGAAACACCTTTAATGAAACAGTACAAAGAAATCAAGGCTAAATATCCTGATGCATGTCTGCTTTTCAGAGTAGGAGATTTTTATGAAACCTTTGGAGAAGACGCCATTAGAGCTTCTAAAATTTTAGGGATAACCTTAACTAAAAGAGGAGCAGGTTCTGATACTGAAACAGCATTAGCTGGGTTTCCGCATCATTCTGTAAATACTTATTTGCCAAAATTGGTAAAAGCTGGGCTTCGTGTTGCAATCTGCGATCAGTTGGAAGATCCAAAAATGACAAAAACCATTGTGAAAAGAGGGGTGACAGAACTTGTAACTCCTGGAGTTTCTTTGAACGATGAGGTTTTGCAATCAAAATCGAATAACTTCTTAGCATCTGTTTATTTTGCGAATAAAAATATCGGAATTTCTTTTTTAGATGTTTCAACAGGAGAGTTTTTAACAGCTCAAGGGAATGCTGAATATATTGATAAATTACTGCAGAATTTTAACCCAAGCGAGGTTTTAGTGCCAAAGAATAATAAAGGCGATTTTAAAGCCGCTTTTGGAGAAGATTTTCATAGTTTCTATTTAGAAGATTGGATCTATAAAGAAGATTATGCATTAGAAACCTTAACAAAGCATTTTCAGACAAATTCCCTAAAAGGATTTGGAATTGAAGAATTGAAAGAAGGAATTATTGCTTCTGGTGCCATTTTGTATTATTTATCAGAAACGCAGCATAATCGTGTACAGCATATTACGGCAATTCAGCGTATTGCTGAAGATGCTTACGTTTGGATGGATCGCTTTACGATTCGAAACTTAGAATTATATCACAGCTATAATCCTAATGCAGTTACGCTTTTGGATGTTATTGATAAAACACTTTCTCCAATGGGAGGACGTTTGCTGAAACGTTGGCTGGCTTTACCATTGAAAGATGCTAATAAGGTAAAAGGGAGACATGAAGTTGTGGCTTATTTGAAATCTAATCCTGAAATCCTTCATAATATTCAATATCAAATCAAGCAGATTTCAGATTTGGAACGTTTAATTTCTAAAATTGCTGCAGGAAAAGTTTCTCCTCGTGAAATCGTGTATTTAAAGGAGTCTTTGGATGCCATTATTCCAATTAAAACTCTTGCGTTGGAAAGTCCACAGGAAGCGGTGAAAGTTATTGGAGACAGTTTGCATGCTTGCGATTTACTCCGTGAAAAAATTAAGACTACACTAAATCAAGATGCTCCAGTTGCCATTTCAAAAGGAAATGCTATTGCGAGCGGAATAAATGAAGAGCTGGATGAACTTCGTGCGATTTCGACTTCGGGAAAAGAGTTTTTAGAAGGAATTGAAAAAAGAGAATCTGAAAGAACTGGAATTTCGTCATTGAAAATTTCTTTTAATAATGTTTTCGGATATTATATCGAAGTTAGAAACACGCATAAAGATAAAGTGCCAGAAGAATGGATTCGTAAACAGACTTTGGTAAATGCGGAACGTTATATTACCGAAGAATTAAAAGAATACGAAACTAAGATCTTAGGGGCTGAAGAAAAAATCTATAAAATCGAAAGCGAACTTTTTGAGCAATTGGTAGCTTGGATTTCTACTTATATCAAACCAGTTCAAATGAACGCGTATTTGGTTGCGCAATTGGATTGTTTGTGTTCGTTTACGCAAATGGCTGTCGAAAATCAATATGTGCAACCTGAAATCGATGATACATTCGAATTGGATATCAAAAACGGAAGACACCCTGTAATTGAAAAACAATTGCCAGTTGGAACGCCTTATATTGCCAATGATGTTTTCTTAGACAGAGAAACACAGCAGATTATTATGATTACCGGACCTAATATGTCGGGTAAGTCGGCGATTTTGAGACAAACGGCTTTGATTGTGCTTTTGGCTCAAATGGGAAGTTTTGTTCCTGCTGATAGTGTTAGAATGGGAATCGTAGATAAGATTTTTACCAGAGTAGGAGCTTCAGATAATATTTCGATGGGAGAATCTACTTTTATGGTAGAAATGAACGAAACAGCTTCTATTTTGAATAATCTATCAGATAGAAGTTTGGTATTGTTAGATGAGATTGGAAGAGGAACAAGTACTTATGACGGAATCTCGATTGCTTGGGCAATTGCCGAATTCTTGCACGAACATCCAGGAAGAGCTAAAACGCTTTTTGCAACGCATTATCATGAGCTGAATGAAATGACAGAATCGATGCCGAGAATCCAGAATTTCAATGTGGCCGTAAAAGAGCTTAAGGATACTGTTTTATTTGTTAGAAAGCTGGTAAAAGGAGGAAGCGCGCATAGTTTTGGAATTCATGTGGCTAAAATGGCCGGAATGCCTCAATTGGTTATTTCGAAAGCGCAAAAGCTTTTAAAGAAATTAGAAAAGAATCATTCAAGCGATGCTTTAAACGGAATAAAATCGGCAAATGAAGAAATGCAGATGAGTTTCTTTAATCTAGATGATCCTTTGTTGGAAGAGATAAAAGAAGAAATTTTAAATCTCGATATTAATGCAATTACACCAGTAGAAGCGTTAATGAAACTGAATGAGATTAAAAGAATGCTGGTTAAAAAATAAAATTTAAAAATTTTTCAAATTTAAACTTTAGGTTATCAGAAAGTTATAAAATAAGTGGATTTTTTTTTGAAAAAACGCTTGTGTAATTGAATAAAAGTCCTAAATTTGCACTCGCAATACGAAACAAAACAAGTGTTGCAGTTCTTAATAAATTTGAAAATGCGAAAATAGCTCAGTTGGTAGAGCGCGACCTTGCCAAGGTCGAGGTCGCGGGTTCGAGCCCCGTTTTTCGCTCTAAAACCATACAATGCTCGGATGGTGAAATTGGTAGACACGCTGGACTTAAAATCCAGTGAACAGCAATGTTCGTGCGGGTTCAAGTCCCGCTCTGAGTACTAAAGCCTCTTCTTTTGAAGAGGCTTTTTTTATTTGCAGACTTGCAGAAAATAAATTTACGCAGTAAATTTATTAGAATCTCAGAATCTCAGAATCTCAGAATCTCAGAATCTCAGAATCTCAGAATCTCAGAATCTCAGAATCTCAGAATCTCAGAATCTCAGAATCTCAGAATCTCAGAATCTCAGAATCTCAGAATCTCAGAATCTCAGAATCTCAGAATCTCAGAATCTCAGAATCTCAGAATCTCAGAATCTCAGAATCTCAGAATCTCAGAATCTCAGAATCTCAGAATCTCAGAATCTCAGAATCTCAGAATCTCAGAATCTCAGAATCTCAGAATCTCAGAATCTCAGAATCTCAGAATCTCAGAATCTCAGAATCTCAGAATCTCAGAATCTCAGAATCTTAAAAAAAAATCAATAATCTAAAATCTAAAATTTATAAATGGGTGCTTTTGTAATTAGCAAGCGATTTAATGATGAATATAAGTTTACGTTTACTTCTCGAAAAGGGAAGGTTATTTTTACGAGTTTGAGTTATGAGTTGAGGTTTGAATGTGAAGAGGATATTGAGAAGTTTAAGGCAAATGTAGAGCTTGCGAAATTCTTGAAGTTTAAAGGCTCTGGGGGGAAGTATTTTTTTAAATTGATGTTGGGCGAAGTTCATTTTGCTACAAGTCGAAAATACAGCACGGAATTGCTTTTGCAAAAAGGGATAAAAGAAATTGTAACATATTCTTCTAGGTCGGAAATTTTGGATTTCTCTTCGAGTGAGTCGATTTTTGGAGATGATGAGATTGAAGAAGAAATGGAAGAGGTGGTTGAATAAATAAAAAAAAAGCGTTCATAAATTATGAACGCTTTTTTTTATTGCTTGTGGATTAATGGAAAAATTAATCACAAAAAAAACCATCTAAAAGATGGTTTTAAAATCTTTAGAACTTAGGTTCTAATTATTTTTTTACTTCTTCTACTTTAGCAGCAGCAGAATCAACTTTAGCAGCAGCAGAATCAACAGTTGCAGCAGCAGAATCAACAACAGCAGCAGCTGAATCAACAGCAACAGCAGTAGAATCTACAGCAGGAGCTTCAGCAGCAGCGTCAGCTTTTTTACAAGATACAACAGTTAATACAGCAACAACAGCTAAACTTAAAAATACTTTTTTCATCTTACTTTATTATAAAAGGTTAATTATTAATTCGTGGCAAAGATATAAATTTTTTAATATGTAAAATATTTTTTCACTTTTTTTTTAAAATATTTTCCTTACTCACGTTTATCTTATTTATCAAAGAATATGCCAAAATTATAAATTTTTCTTAAATTATCTAATTTCTAGTCTAAATTATTTTTTGTTGAATAATCTTTATGAAAATCAGCTATTTAGTTTCTCAGATTTAGGGTTTGTTTCGTTTTTTAAGAGTATTTAAGCAGAATCACTTTTGCTTATTTCTTCAAATTTAACACCTTTGTCAAATCAAAAGGTTATGAGATGCGCTTCATAATCGTTTCAGTGGCTCCTTTGTTGTCTTGAATAAACGATTTGCAGATTTTGCTTTTTTCTTCTAGAAAGTTTTTATCATTCAATAATTGGTTAAAAACTGCTTTAAGTTCTACGTTGGTCGATATTGTTAAGCAGCCGCCAATTTCAACTAATGCGACAGCTTCTGAAAAATTCGAATAGTTTGGGCCAATTACAATTGGAATTCCAAAAGTTGCAGGTTCTAATATATTATGTATTCCTGGGTTTCCAAATCCGCCTCCTACGTATGCGATTGTTCCATAGCTGTAAATCTTGGTCAAAATGCCAATTGTATCTATTATAAGAACATTATAATTAGATAAATCTTTATTTTCTTTTTCTGAGAATAAAATGGTTGATTTTGTGATCTTTGATAAAAGATCTGAAATTTGATCTGGCTTAATATTATGTGGAGCAATAATGAATTTTACATTTTCAGGAGCTTGATTGATATACTCAGCAATTAATACTTCGTCTTTTGGCCATGAGCTACCAACGACAATTGTTGGTTGATTGTTTTTAAAATTCTCTACAAAATCTAAGCGATTGTCTCTTTCTAAAATAGCATTTACACGATCAAAACGGGTGTCGCCAGAAACAATTACATTTTTAAAACCAAGTGATTCTATTTTTTGTTTAGAGCTTTCATTCTGAACAAAAAAATAGGTGAATGCATTTAATGCTTTTCGATAAAAACCGCCATACCATTTAAAAAACATTTGATTGTCTCTGAAAATTCCTGAAATTAAATAAGTTGGTGTTTTGCTTTTTTCTAATTCCTGTAAATAGTTTAGCCAGAATTCGTATTTGATAAAAAAAGCAAATTCAGGATGAACTAGTTTTAAAAATCTTTTTGCATTGCTTTTAGTGTCAAGCGGTAAATAAATGGTCACATCGGCAACTGTGTTATTTTTACGCACTTCGTATCCAGATGGTGAAAAAAAGGTTACAATAATTTTATGAGAAGGGTATTTTTCTTTGATTTTTTCGATTACCGGAAGACCTTGTTCGTACTCGCCCAATGACGCAGAATGAAACCAGATGGTTTTGTCGTTTGCTTTTATTTTTTCTTCTAAAGTTGAAAATACATTTTTTCGGCCTTCAACAAAAAGCTTAATTTTCGGACTAAATAGCGCTACGATTTTTAAGAAAAATCCTGCTATGTAAATGGTTAGATTGTATAAAAAAAGCATGTAATTTTTTTTGCAGCTAAATTACATTTCTTTCGACTATTTTCATTGGTTTGAAGCTATTAATAACTATTTTTGTTCTTCCTTTTAGAGATTTCTGTCCGAAAACAGTGTCTTTAATTTTTTTTAAATACATTCAAAATGAAAAAAATACAAATGGTTGACTTAAAGAGTCAATACGAAAAAATAAAATCTACTGTAGATGCTTCAATTCAAGAAGTTTTAGATACAAATACTTATATCAACGGACCTTTAGTTCATCAATTTCAAAAGAATCTTGAAGATTATTTAGGGGCAAAACACGTTATTCCTTGTGCTAACGGTACAGATGCGTTGCAGATTGCAATGATGGGATTAGATCTGAAGCCAGGAGACGAAGTTATTACTGCCGATTTTACTTTTGCAGCAACTGTTGAGGTTATTGCATTGTTGCAATTAACTCCAGTTTTAGTTGATGTTGATTTGCATAATATGAACATCGATATCGAAGCAGTTAAAAAAGCAATTACACCAAAAACAAAAGCAATTGTTCCGGTTCATTTATTTGGACGTGCAGCTAATATGGATGCAATTATGGAAATTGCTAAAGAGCATAATTTATATGTAATTGAAGATAACGCTCAAGCAATTGGTGCAGATTATATTTCTAAATCTGGATCAAAAGTGAAAGTAGGAACAATTGGCCACGTTGCGGCAACTTCATTCTTTCCTTCTAAAAACCTTGGATGTTATGGAGATGGAGGAGCAATTTTTACAAATGATGATAAACTAGCACACATCATCCGCGGAATTGTAAATCACGGAATGTATGAGCGTTACCACCACGATGTTGTGGGAGTGAATTCTCGTTTGGATAGTATTCAAGCTGGAGTTTTAAATGCTAAATTACCGTTGTTAGATGAATATAATGCAGCGCGTCGTTTGGCGGCAACAAAATACAATGCGGCTTTTGCTGGAAATGCAAAAATTATTACTCCAGATTTTGATGCAAACCAGAATAATCACGTTTTTCATCAATACGTTTTAAGAATTTTAGACGCAGACAGAAATGCTTTAATGCAACATTTATTAGATAAAGGAATTCCATGTGCAATTTATTATCCAATTCCATTGCATTCTCAAAAAGCATATTTAGATCCTCGTTATAAAGAAGAACAATTTCCAGTTACAAATAAATTAGTGCAGGAAGTAATAGCTTTGCCAATGCACACAGAACTTGACGACGAACAAATTAAATTTATTACCGATTCTGTTTTAGAATTTTTGAATAAATAAAGATGAGAAAAGGTAGTCTTTTAATTTTAATGATTTTTCTTCAGTTTTCGGTTTTGGCTCAAAAAACGAATTCTAAAGAAGAGAATGCGGTTATCAGTCAAGTCGAAATTTTGCGTCAGGCAATGATTGATGCTAATGGAGCGAAATTGAAAGCGCTAACTTCGGACAAATTAAATTATGTCCACTCAAATGGTAATTTTCAAAACCAAGCTGAATTTATAGAAGGAATCGTAAGTGGAAAATCTGATTTTGTTTCGATCGATTTTCAGAACCAAACTATAACTATTCAGAATGATGTTGCCATAGTTCGACATGTTTTATCGGCTCATACCAAAGACGATGGAATAGATCGAGATATTAAAATAGGAATAATGCTCGTTTGGCAGAAACAAAAAGGCAAATGGGTTTTAATTGCTAGACAAGCTTATAAATTAACTACATAAAACAACCACAAAAAAATGAAAGTATTAGTAACAGGAGGATTAGGATTTATCGGTTCTCACACTGTAGTCGAATTGCAAAATGAAGGCTTCGAAGTTGTGATCATTGATAATCTTTCTAATTCTTCAGAAGATGTTTTAAAAGGAATTACCGCGATTACAGGAAAAACGCCTTTATTCGAGAAAATTGATCTAAGAGAGAAAAGTACCGTTCGGGATTTTTTTAAAAAACATAATGATGTTACTGGTGTCATTCATTTTGCTGCTTCAAAAGCTGTTGGAGAAAGTGTTGAGCAGCCTTTACTGTATTATGAAAACAACATTAGTAGTTTAGTTTACCTTTTACAAGAATTACAGCAAAAACCTGAAGCAAGTTTTATTTTTAGTTCTTCTTGTACGGTTTACGGTCAAGCCGAAAAAATGCCAATTACAGAAGATGCTCCGGTTCAAGCAGCGATGTCTCCGTACGGAAACACAAAACAGATTGGAGAAGAAATTATTACAGATACAGCTAAAGTTACCAATATCAGCGCTATTTTATTGCGTTATTTTAATCCGGTTGGAGCACACGAATCTGTTGAAATTGGAGAATTACCATTAGGAGTTCCGCAAAATTTAGTTCCGTTTATTACACAAACTGGAGTAGGATTGCGTCAGGAATTATCGGTTTTTGGAAATGATTATCCAACACCAGACGGAACTGCTGTTCGCGATTACATTCACGTCGTAGATTTAGCGAAAGCACACGTAATTGCTTTACAGCGCTTGTTAAACAAAAAGAACTTGGCAAAAGTAGAAACTTTCAATTTAGGAACAGGAAAAGGAAGTTCTGTTCTTGAAGTCATTCATAGTTTTGAAAAAGTCAGCGGTAAAAAATTGCCTTACAAGATGATGCCTCGTCGTGAAGGTGATATTACTGAAGCTTATGCAAATACAGATATGGCAAATAATGTCTTAGGATGGAAGGCTGAACTAAGTTTAGACGAAGCAATGGCAAGTGCTTGGAAATGGGAACAAAAAGTGAGGAATAAATAGTTTTTTAAATAAAATTATAAATTTTAAGATCCCAGATTATAGCAATATAGTTTGGGATTTTTTTTTAGCGTATTAATTATCATGAAACAAAGCTTAGATTATAAATTGATATTTGCCTTAGGGGCTGTTGGAATTATTTGGGGAACTACCTTTTTGGGTATTAGAGTTGCGGTTGAAACTATTCCGCCATGGTTTGTAACCTCAATTCGTCAGGGATTGGCAGGAATAATCATGATGATGATTTTATTGTTTAAAAAAGAATTGAAATGGATTGGGTGGGAAAATTTAAAACACCAGCTTGTTCCGTCTATTTTGATGATTGTAATTGCAAATGGCTTTACAACTGTTGCGGAACAGACTGTACCAAGCGGACTGGCTTCGGTAATCAGTGCTATGGCTCCGATACTTATTTTTCTGGGCAGTATTTTATTTAAATTACAAAAACCAAGTTTAAGAGGATTTATTGGAGTCATAATAGGATTTTCGGGAGTGGTTTTTATATTTAAAGACGGACTCGGGTCTTTTTTAGATGCCGATTACAGAATTGGAATGATGTTTATGGGATTTGCGATTACTGCTTGGGCTGGTGGAACAATTTATACCAAAATTCATGGGAATAAATCTAAAAATATAGTTCTTAATTTATTTTACCAGTTTACAATGGCTTCATGCATTCAGGTTGTTTTGGCATTCATTTTTTCGCCCACTATTGATGTGAATTTATGGAGTTCTAAAAGTGTTTTTGCAGCATTATATTTGTCGATTTTCGGATCTGTAATTGCTTTTTTCAGCTATAATTATGCTCTGAAACATGTTACTCCGGTTCAGGTTTCTATTTTGGCGTATATCAACACCATAATTGCGGTGTTTTTTGGTTGGCTTATTTTGGATGAAAAAATTACCATAGATTTTATAATTGCAACAATCCTGATCATTTTGGGAGTTTTTATTATTAATTATAAAAAGAAGGAAAAGAAAACTTTGTAAATTTTGATTTAGTTTATTTTGTAAATTTGTAAGATTAAAATGTAGGAATAATGAGTTCGGATAAAGAAAGTAAAAAGAAAGATAAGGTAGAAGAATCAAGAGTAGAATACGAAATCCAAAAACCAAGGCGACAAGGTATAGATCTCGAAACTTTTGATTTTGATGCTGAGTTTGCAAAAGGGTTAACTCTGGAGGAAGCTAAAGCAGAATCTATTAGAAGAATTCGAGAATGGTGGGGGAAATAGAAGTTATATTTACCCCAAAAGTATTAGAGTTTTTAGATGATTTAATACTTTTATTATATAAAAAAGAATATTTTGGATTTCTTAGATCTGCGGAAAATTATGTTTTAACAATGTATGATGCAATTCCAGGTAGGTTAAAGAAAGCAAGGCATTGTCAAACTCCTAGTTCAATTAAATATTTAGGGGCAAATTATATTTTTTATAAAGTAAACAATAGAACAACTTGGTATATTTTCTTCGAAAAAAGAGAAGGAAATTATTTGGTAACAGCGATTATAAATAACAACTCTGTCGAAGTTGGATATCTTTAAAAACAAAACCCTCATAAACCGATTAAAGTCTATGAGGATTTTTTATGTGTATAGTTTTTTAACTGAAAACTGAGACCGCGACTGAAAACTAATTAAGCATTAGCAACAGCAGCTTCTTTATCAATTTTATTAATCAATCCAGTTAATACTTTTCCTGGACCAACTTCAGTAAACAAAGTCGCACCGTCAGCAATCATTTGTTGTACAGATTGTGTCCATCTTACTGGAGCAGTCAATTGAATGATTAAGTTCTTTTTAATTTCATTAGCATCAGAAACTGCGCTTGCAGTTACGTTTTGATACACTGGGCAAATAGGAGCAGAGAAAGTAGTTGCTTCAATTGCAGCAGCCAATTCTTCTCTCGCTGGTTCCATCATTGGAGAATGGAAAGCTCCTCCAACAGGTAAAATTAAAGCACGTTTTGCTCCGGCAGCTTTCATTGCTTCGCAAGCTTTTTCAACAGCAGTAGTTTCACCAGAAATTACCAATTGACCTGGGCAGTTATAGTTAGCAGCAACTACAACACCATCGATAGAAGCACATACTTCTTCTACAACATTATCAGCTAAACCTAAAACAGCAGCCATTGTAGAAGGAGTAATTTCGCAAGCTTTTTGCATTGCAAGAGCACGTTGAGAAACTAATTTTAAACCATCTTCAAAAGATAAAGTTCCGTTAGCAACCAAAGCTGAAAATTCTCCTAATGAGTGTCCTGCAACCATTTCCGGTTTGAAATCTTCTAAAGTTTTCGCTAAAATAACAGAATGTAAAAATACTGCAGGCTGTGTAACTTTAGTTTCTTTTAGTTCTTCGGCAGTGCCTTCAAACATGATATCTGTAATTCTGAAACCTAATATTTCATTAGCTTTTTCGAATAATTCTTTGGCTAAAGCCGAATTTTCATAAAGGTCTTTACCCATTCCTGTGAATTGTGCACCTTGACCCGGAAATACGTATGCTTTCATTTGTCTAATTTGTTTTTTATTTTTTTTAGAATTGAAAATTAGCTTCAATTGAAAGGCAAAAATAATACTTTTTTATTTCGTATAATCCTTAAACATGTAAATCCATGCTAATCGTGAAAATCGTAGATTGAAAGAAGTGAGCAAAGTGATCACAACAGCAATAATAGGAATGATTCGTAAATCGAAATTTTTCTCAAAGAAAAACTGTGCAATACAATAAGTGGCAATTCCTTGAGCGACTGTTAAACCGTAGTTTACATACATGGCGCCAAAGAAATAACCAGGTTCTTTTTGGAATTTATAATTGCAATGACTGCAGTATTCATTCATTTTTGGAAGACCAAAAGTCAGAAAAATATTTTTGTCTGTAAAGACTTTTCCTTTATGACAAACAGGACATTCGTTGCTTAAAATATGAGTTAGTGCATTTGACATGACTTTGATGTTTTTTATTTGCACAAAGGTAATTCGGAGCAGAATAAAAGTCTTTTTAGTATCTTCGCTTATTATAGCACAATAAAGACATTTTTTATGAAACGATATCCGATTTATAGTGTTCAGAATTTTAGCTGTAACGATATTCACCGTGATTTTTATGTCAATACTTTTACAGAACATTTAAAGAATCACAGTTTTGTCGAAGAACCGCATCGTCATGACTCGTATTTAATGGTTTTTTTTACAAAAGGTTCAGGATTGCATGAAGTTGATTTTGACCAGTTCGAAATCAAAAGAGGAAGCCTTTTTGTGCTACAGCCTGGACAAATGCATCATTGGAATTTATCTAAAGACGTTCAAGGTTTTGTAATTATCTTTTCACAGGAATTGTACAATCTGTATTTCGGACAGAAAAAAATCAACGACTATAATTTTTATCATTCCATTCATAATCGACCGGAAATGGTTTTTGAAGAAAATGAAATCCCCAAAATCCTTCCATATTTCGATTTGCTGATTCAGGAGAACAGTCAAAATGTTAAATATCAATTAGATAAATTACTGAACTTGTTAGATTGTATTCATATTGAAGTTGCTCGAAAATACAATGAAACTTATTCACATCAAGCGCATTCCTACAATATCAAAATCAATGCATTTGAATCCATTTTAGAAGAATACTTCAGAACCCAAAAGTTGCCATCGTTTTATGCAGATAAGCTAAATATAACGTTGAAACATTTAAACAGAATCTGCAATGAAATACTTCAAAAAACTGCTACAGACGTAATCACTGACAGAGTAATTCTGGAAATAAAAAGAATGTTGATCGATAAACAATTAGCAGTAAATGAAGTTGCCTTTAAAGTAGGCTACGAAGATTATTCCTATTTCTCTCGTTTCTTCAAAAAACAAACTGGAATGTCTCCGACTGAATTTAGAAACACGGTGCGATGATTTTTTTTAGCCACGAATTCACGAATTATTTTTTTCTTTTGCCACAGATTAAAGGATTTTCACAGATTTAATCCAAATAATCATTT